>JAUSOZ010000013.1 GCA_030655955.1 Deltaproteobacteria bacterium | reverse complement strand
AAATCATCACCAGCGGCGGCATTATCGGCACCATCGTCAGGATTGACGACCAGCTCGTCAACCTGGAAATCGCCGACAAGGTCCGGATTAAAATGGGCCGCCCTTACATCGCCGGGTTCGCCCCCAAGAATACTGGTTGAGCCCAGCCTGATGCATCTTAGCCGCATCGCCCAGGGATATTGACATGCCGGAGCCCCAAGCCCACCAGGCCTTGATGGAGGAAATCGCCCGGCTGGAGGACTTGGCCCGGGAGTGGATCGAGCTTTTTCCCCAGGCTGCGGTCCAGGGCCAGCACTGGCAGAAGGTGTTGTCCCAGGTCCAGGCCCATGCCGCGGAGGACACCTGCCGCCTGGCGGTGGTGGGCGCGGTGAAATCCGGCAAGAGTACCATGATCAACGCCCTGGTGGGCCAGGACCTTTTACGCCGGGGCGCCGGGATCCTCACGGCCATGGTCACCCGGGTCCAACCCGGGCCGGAAGCGCAGGCGGTGCTCCGGTTCAAGGGCTGGGACGAGATCAACGGGGAAATCCGCCGGGCCCTGGGGCTTCTGCCCAATCCCCGGCTGGTGGACCGGGCCGCGCCGCTGGACCTACAGGCGCCCCCGGACCGGGAGCTCCTGGCCCAGGTCCTGGCCGAGGCCCGGGAGGCCGACCTCTGGACCGGCGGCAGCCTGGATCAGAACTACCTGCTGCTCAAATCCTACCTGGAGGGCTATGATCTTCTCCTGAACCTCATGCCCGCAAGCGGAACGCTGCCCTTAACCGGTCCGGACCTGGCCCGGCACCGGGACCTGGTCACCCGGGAGGCCACCGCGGTCTACCTCAAGGATGTCCTGCTCACCATCCCTTTCCCCTGGCCGGCCACGGGGTTGGAGTTGGGAGACTGCCAGGGGAGCGATTCGCCCTTCCCCCAGCACCTGGCCCAGGTCCTGGCCTATCTCATCAAGAGCGACCTGGCGCTCTACGTCGTCAGTTCCCGGGTGGGGCTGCGCCAGGCGGATTTTCAGTTCCTGTCGGAGTTGAAAAGAATGGGGTTGATACCCCATATCCTGGTTCTCCTCAACCTGGATTTGGGGGAGCACACCTCTTATGCGGAGGTGGTGAAGATCAGGGACCGGGTAGCCCAGGAGTTGGGCTCCTGGCAGGCGGAGCCGCGGGTCTATGCCTTTTCGGCCCTAAAACTGCTCCTGACCCGCCGGCTGGCCCGGGGCGAGAGCCTGGACCCCCGGGAAGCAGCAACCCTCAAGGTGTGGGCCCTGGACCCGGACTCCGCCGCCTTTGCGGAGGCGGAAGCGGCCCGGTTCGAGGACGACCTGAAAACCATTCTCGGGAACTTGAAGACCCGCCGCCTGGCCGGCGGCAGCCTGGCCCAGGTGAGGATGGTGGCCCGGGGCCTCAGGGAGCAACTGGAACTGACACAGGATCTCCTGACCCGGGGGCTTACCGCCATCCAGGAGCTGGAAACGCGCCTGGAGGCCCGGCGTCAGCCGTTGCACGCCACCATGGCCACCGTGAGCCAGACCCTGGAAGGCGCCGGCCATCGTCTGAAGAAGACCCTGCGTTCCCGGGTGGACACCCTCCTGGACCGCCATTCCGGCCGGGTGGGCAAGGACCTCAGCGAGTTCATCGGCAACTTTACGCCCGACTGGGACCAGCTGGCGCCGCCGTCCGTCACGCCGGCCTTCCGCCCGGTCCTCTATAAGCTGTTCCAGGAATTCGCCCAGGCGCTGGCCCAGCACGTCACCAATGAGGCCAACCTCACCCTGGTGGAATTTATCCGGGAGCAGGAAGAATGGTTGCGCCAGGAACTGGCCCGCCTGTGGCAGCCCTTGTTTCTGACCCTCCAGGAAGCGTTGAGCCTCTATTACCGGGAAATTGCCGATCTGGGCCTGGCGGCTTCGGCGCCCAGCCTGGAAGCCACGGCCGTAGCCCGGCCCCAGGGCCTGGAGGTACCCCTCTTGAACCTGGAGGTGGCCCCCGACTGGCGTTTTGCCCGGGAGGTGTGGGTGGCTTCCGGCATGGGGGTTCTGGGTCGGGCCAGGGACGCGATCAAGCGCCGCCTGAAGCTGGCCGGGGAAGTGGACCCCCGCCAGCAACTCCTCCGGGACCTGGAGCGGGCCCTGGCGGCGCTCAAGGCCTGGCTGGGCTCCGAACTGGAAGGCCAGTTGCTCAATTACCGGGAAGGCCTAAAATTCCAGTTCTTCTTCCCCCTGGTGGACCAGTGGCTGAAACTGCAGGAAGCCGGCCTGGAAGACACCCTGGGGTCTCTCCTCGGAGGCCTCTCCGGTGCAGCGGAAGCCATGCACCTGGCGGAGGCCGAGCGCGCCGAGCGCCGCCGGCGGCTGGATCAACTGATCCCCCTGGCCCGCCGCATCGAGGCGCGGCTGGAGGCGGGGGAACCGAAGTCCTAGCCTTGGAGGCATGGGCGTCTCCTTTGTGCCTGGATCACCCGGGCCAGCCTGAATCACCTATCAGCCCCACCAATCCAAACGGGCAGTGATACGCCATTTAGACTCCCTATGACCTCAACTTCAGCAAGATGGCTGAAAACCGGGAGGAAGACTTAAGGATGATTCTTAGGTCAATCCTTTCCAGCCAGGCAGACCCGGTCGCGCCCGGTCTCTTTAGCCCGGTAAAGGGCAACATCTGCGGCTTGCAAGAGGGCTCGATGAGTGATTCCATGGCCCGGAAATACCGCTACTCCCAATGACAGGGTGATAGGATCCAAGACTTTCTGCCCCTGTTGTACCCGCAGGTCTCTAACGCCTACCAGAATCTGTTCGGCGCGCTGCTGAGTTATCTCTAACGAAGCCTCGGGCAGTATAAGGGTAAACTCCTCCCCCCCATACCGGCAGGCAATGTCGCTGCCCCGCACATGTTTCTGCAAGAATCTACCCAATTTCTGCAATAGGGCATCCCCGCCGTCGTGGCCAAAGGTATCATTAAAGCGCTTAAAATGGTCAATATCCACCATGATGACCCCCACTTCCTTACCCTGGCGTGCGGCCCGGATAAGTTCCCGTTCCATGGATTCTTCCATGTACCGCCGATTAAACAGGCCGGTAAGGGAGTCCCGCACGGAGAGATGCTGCAGGGCCTCCTGCAATTTTAATTTGGCCAGGGCCAGCCCCAGATGCTCTGATACCCTGAGAGCCAGGAGCTCCTTTCTTTCTGATTGCATGGGGTCCGTGGCTCCCAGCAAGACATGAAACACGCCGATGGCCTCACCTTGGGCTACCAAAGGCACGCACAGATATGCCGTCTGGTCCGGTTGAACATGCCGGCACTTAAATCCAGCCGCGATCTCGGTGGCGCCGTGGGGCCGGCCCCGCCTCAGGGCCCAGCATTCGTCCGGGGCGAACACGGTCTCCGATGGCGGGGCCTGGCCCCAAAGGGTAGCAGCCTCCAGCAAGTTATGGGAAGCATTGAAAAGATAGACCGCTCCGGAGTTGCCGGGAAACATGTTTTGAACCGATTGCCCGATGCCGAGGGCGGCTTCTGCGCTCGTATTACAACTTTGCAGGAGTTCACCCAAGCGGCCGAGGAGACTAATCTCGTCATTGCGTTGCTCCAGTTCTTGAGCCCAACTGGTGAGCCGATTATTGGCCTCGCGCAGTTGTAAGTTGCGCTCAGCCACGGTGGCTTCCAGTTCCTTGCGCTCGGTAATGTCAAAGAATAAGCCGCTGACATACACCACTTTACCTTCGGGATCGCAGACAATATGGCTCCGTTCGTGGACCCAAACCATATTGCCTATTTTGGGGCTGATACGGTATTCCCGGATATAAGATTTGTCGGTCTTCAGGGCATGGATAAATTCCTGTTTGACCTGGTCGAGGTCTTCGGGGAAAATCAGGCCGGTCCAGGTTAAGCGCCGGGAATCGAACTCTTCCTTGGGATAACCGGTCAGGGTTTCGATCTTCGCATCATAGGTGTCAATCGACCCGTCAATGCCTCCCTTGAACAGGACCGCCGGGATATTGTCCATGACAATGTGAAATTCTTTTTCGGTCTGCCTGAGTTTTTCTTCCAGGCGCTTGGGCTCAGTGAGGTCGAAAAACAAGCCGCTGACATACGCGGCCCGGCCGCCGGCATCGCAGACAATATGACTGCGCTCATGGATCCAGATCACGTTGCCTGCTTTGTCTTTTATGCGATATTCCCGGACATAAGCCTTGTCGTCCTTCAAGGCTTGTAGA
Organism: Deltaproteobacteria bacterium; assembly: GCA_030655955.1. GTDB lineage: Bacteria > Desulfobacterota > Desulfobaccia > Desulfobaccales > 0-14-0-80-60-11 > 0-14-0-80-60-11. Next base: position 2,247 of record JAUSOZ010000013.1, on the reverse strand, counting down.
AAGATCAATTTGGTGGGCTGCCGATCTTCCTCCAGAATCAGGTCGGTCCATTTCAGGCGCCGGGATTCGAAGTCTTCCCGGGAGAATCCGGTCAAGTCCTCAACTTTCTGGTCAAAGAGATCAATGGAGCCATCGAGATACCCCTTAAAGAGGACGGCCGGGATATTGGCCAACAGCATGGCAAATTCCTGTTCCATGTTTCGCAGCGCCTCCAGTGTGGGCTCAAATTCGGAATATTCCCTGACCATCTCGGTGCCTCGCTTTGAGCGGGATTGTTAGGCTATGGAGCCTCCAAGCTGACGGGAGCCGGGTCATTGGGAGCCCGGTAAGTTGCCACCATACCCCATCATTATCCTTATCGGCCTGGGCGGGAAGAAGAATAATTTTAATTTGGGTCGATTCGGCCCCGATAACCGCCTCACTCCCCCATAAGGCCGGCCCGAAGCAAGAGGTTTGAGAACCATAGCAATATCAAGCTGCGGCGTCGGGGTCTGGAGGTGGAGCTGCGGCGTCCGGTCAAAGGTTTCGCCTGTGCATCAGCTTTTTCCTTGTGATTCACTCTAAAATCGCATAGAACCGGAACGAGACGGCCATTTCACAGGCAAGGAATTCTGGAGAAAGCGCCATGACCGACAAACTCCCCTGGCTGGCCTTAAGGAGCATCCCCGGGGTGGGGATAGTCTTGGGGCAGCGCCTGCTGCAGCGCTTCGGCAGTCCCGGCGCGGTCTTTAAGGCCCCGTTGCAGGACCTGATGGCCGTCAAGGGCATCACCCCCGCCATGGCCCAGGCCATTGTCGGTTTCCGGGATTGGGATAAGCTGGAAGAGCGGCTGGCGCAACTCACGGCCCAGGGGGCCGAGCTGGTGACCCAGGACGAGCCCCGCTTCCCCGCCGGTCTGAAGCTGATCCCTTATCCGCCGCCGCTGCTGTACATCAAGGGGACCCTGACCCCGGCCGACAGCCTGGCGGTGGCCATCGTCGGGACCCGGGGCGCCTCCTATTACGGGCTCAAGGCGGCCCGCCGTCTGGCCGGGGCCCTGGCCGCCCGGGGCGTGACGATAGTGAGCGGCCTGGCCCGGGGCATCGATACCGCCGCCCACCAGGGGGCCTTGGAGATGAGCGGCCGCACCCTGGCGGTGCTGGGCTGCGGCCTGGACGTGGTCTACCCGCCGGAAAACCTGAAACTCTACCAGGAGATCCGGGAGCATGGGGCCCTGGTCAGCGAGTTCCCCCTGTCCACGCCGCCTGAGGCCCGGAATTTCCCCATCCGCAACCGCATCATCAGCGGCCTGGCTATGGGGGTGGTGGTGATCGAAGCCGGGGTGAAAAGCGGCACCGCCATCACGGTGCGCTACGCCCTGGACCAGGGCCGGGAGGTTTTTGCCGTGCCCGGCCCCATCGACTCGCCCACCAGTATGGGGCCGCACCGCCTCATCCAGGAGGGGGCCAAGCTGGTCCAGGACGTGGAGGATATTCTTAACGAACTCCCGGCCCTGCGCCAGGCGCCGGGATCTTTGTTCGCCCCCGCTGCAACCCCGAGCCGGGTGGCAGAGGCCCCGGGGTTTATCCGCCGGGCACCGGAGGACCCGCTGCTGCCGCTGTTGGGCTCGGAGCCGCTGCAGCTGGAGGAGCTCGTCCAGGCCGCCCGTCTCCCGGTCCAGGACGTGCTTTCCCGCCTCACCCTCCTGGAACTCCAGGGCCTGGTAAAGGAGCTGCCGGGCAAGTGTTATGTGTTGGGAGGGAATTAAGGTAATCAGCCAAATCACCGATATTATCGGCAAGGGAAATGCCGGAATTTATATTAACGGAACCCATAGAGCCTCTTGCAAAATGTTCCGGGGTTGTCCGGGAGAAATCGCCGGTAATAGCCAATATGGAGACTTCGGTAACTTGTGTAATGAATTTCTTGAAGTTTGGTCACAAAATCAGCGTGTTACCCGAATTTTGGGCGCGACTCTCCCGTTCCACTTGGAACAACATCTTGTCGCCCTCAGCCACTCAGCACATGAGCTTGAGCAGTTGATCGGCGAACAGGGCAATGACGGCGAACATGAGATGAAGCCTGACTTTCTCTGCTCCCCGAACCATGACGTTGGCGCCGCCGAAGTTTTCTTTCAACCGGCTGTTAAACCGCTCGGCAACGGACCTTTCCCGGTAGCGGGCCGCCTCATGAGGGGCCAGGGGAACAACTTCTTTCCCCCGCGAGTTTCTGTCAATGATGGGGACGTGCCCCAGGCTGCGGCTCACG
>JAUSOZ010000012.1 GCA_030655955.1 Deltaproteobacteria bacterium | reverse complement strand
ACCGCCCTGGCCGAAGCCGAGGTGGAATACGAGGAGCACAAGACCCCGTCTATTTTCGTGAGATTTTCTCTGAATAGTCCTTCGTCCCAATTCCCGGAAATGAGCCACCAAAAAAAAGTCTCCTTGGTGATCTGGACCACCACTCCCTGGACCATCCCCGCCAACCTGGCCGTGGCGGTGCATCCCGATTTTGACTACGTCGGTATTCAGGTGGGGGATGAAACCCTGGTGGTGGCTGCGGAGCTGGCCGATAAACTGATGGCGCTTTGGGCCCTGAAAGGAGAACCGGTCTTTAAGGTTCCGGGGAGAAAACTGGAAGGCGCCACCTGTAACCATCCCTGGATTCCCAGGATTTCCCAGGTCATCCTGGCGAACTACGTCACCCTCGAGGCGGGCACCGGACTGGTGCACATCGCCCCGGGGCACGGCCAGGAGGACTATGTCTTCGGCAGCCGCTATAATCTTCCGCCTTATTCCCCGGTGGACGACGGCGGGCGCTTTACTGATGAAGTGCCGGAGTTTGCCGGGCAACAGGTGGAAGCAGCCAATGCCGGCATCATTGAGTTGTTGCGGCAGCAGGGCAAGCTCCTGGGGGTTGAGGAGATGAGCCATAGCTACCCTCACTGCTGGCGCTGCAAGCAGCCCATCATCTTCAGGGCCACGGAGCAGTGGTTCATCTCCATGGCGGCCAACGATCTGCGGCAAAAAGCCCTGGCGGCCATCGACCGGGTCACCTGGATTCCCCGCTGGGGCCGGGAGCGCATCTACCAGATGGTGGAGCGGCGCCCGGACTGGTGCATCTCCCGGCAGCGGGCCTGGGGCGTGCCCATCGTGGCCTTCCATTGTGAGTCGTGCGGCGCGGTGCTCCTCACCCCGGAGATTCTGCAGGGGATCATCCAGCGGGTGCGCACTGAAGGAGCCGATTTCTGGTTCGACACCCCGGCGGCGGACTTGCTGCCCCCGGGGACCGCGTGTGTCTGCGGCGCCTCGGACTTCAAGAAAGAGACGGACATCCTGGATGTCTGGTTCGATTCCGGGGTAAGTTGGGCCGCGGTGGTGGAACCCGACCCGGACCTGGCGCTGCCCGCCGACCTCTACCTGGAGGGCTCGGACCAGCACCGGGGCTGGTTTCACTCGAGCCTCTTGACCTGCGTCGGCACCCGGGGGCAGGCGCCCTATAAAGGGGTGCTGACTCACGGCTTCGTGGTGAACGGGGACGGGCGCAAGATGTCCAAGTCCATGGGCAATATCATCGCGCCCCAGGAAGTCATGGACAAGTACGGCGCCGAGATCCTGAGGCTGTGGGTGGCGGCGGAGGACTACCGGGACGATGTGAGGCTGTCGCCGGACATCCTGAAGCAGCTGGCCGACTCCTACCGGCGCTTCCGCAACACCGCCCGCTTCATGCTGGGAAACCTCTATGACTTCGACCCCGAGACCCACTGGCTGGAACCGGGCAAGCGTGAAGAACTGGACCGCCTGGCCCTGTCCTGGCTGGCCCAGTTGCTGGCCCGGGTCAAACGGGCCTACGAAGATTATGAATTTCACCAGGTCTTCCACCGCCTGCACCAGTTTTGCGCTGTGGAGATGAGCGCCATTTACCTGGACATCCTGAAAGACCGCCTTTACGTCTCCAAGGCTGACTCCCGGGAACGCCGCAGCGCCCAGAGCACCTTATATGACATACTCCAGGGCCTCACCCTGGCCATGGCCCCCATCTTGTCCTTTACCGCCGATGAAATCTGGGAATATATTCCCGGGGCGGGGCGCCCAGAGAGCGTACACCTGGCGAGCTTCCCCTCGCCGCCCACGGGTTTCCCCGATGAGGCGTTGCTGGCCAAGTACGACTTCCTGCTCAAGGTGCGGGGCGAAATCAATCGCAGCCTGGAAGAGGCCCGGAAGGAAAAACGCCTGGCCACGGCCCAGGAGGCCGCGGTGATTTTGGCGACCAGGGACGGTCAACTTTATGATAAGCTAAAAACCCAGGCGGCGGAGCTTAAAACCCTGGCCCAGGTGGCGGAACTATGGGTGGAACTCAAACCCCTGGGGGGCCCGGAATCTCAAGAGATTCCGGGGTTGCAGGTTACCGTGCAGCCGGCGGCGGGAGAGAAATGCGTCCGCTGCTGGTTCCGTTATCCAGGGGTGGGGGAAGATCCCCAGCATCCCCAGGTGTGCGCCCGCTGCCGCCAGGTCCTGGAGGTATAAGACGTGCCCCGCAAGTTACTGATCTTCATGGTGATCCTGGCGACAGGGCTGCCTCTGGACCAGGTAACCAAGGTGCTGGTGCAGCTCATGTTGCCCCTGGGAAGCCAGGTGACCCTCATTCCGGGGCTGCTCAACCTGGTGCACATCCACAATAAGGGCGCGGCTTTCGGGCTGTTGTCCGGCTGGTCGGCGGCATACGCCTGGCTGTTCTTTGTGGCCACCACCGGATTGGTGCTGGGGGTGCTGGGCTACCTGCTGTGGCGGCTGCCCGATGACCATTGGCCGGCGGCCCTGGGTTACAGCCTCATCATGACCGGAGCCCTGGGCAACCTGATTGACCGGGTCCGCCTGGGAGAAGTGGTGGATTTTATCGACGTCTATTGGGGGCGCTACCACTGGCCGGCTTTCAACGTGGCCGACAGCCTGGTGTGCGTGGGGACGGCAATCTTAGTGTGGGTCATTATCCGAGACGAGAAAACTGCTGATGCATCCAATCCTGTTTAAAATCGGGCCGATCACAATTTTTACCTATGGCTTCCTCCTGGCCCTGGGCTTTTTGAGCGCCATCTTCGTGGCCGGCCGGGAAGCCAAACGCCTGGGCATACCCCCAGGGAAATTTTTCGACCTCTGTTTCTATATCATCCTGGCGGCCCTGGTGGGCTCTCGTCTGCTCTACGTTTTGCTGGAGCTGCGCACCTTCATGGCCCACCCCTTGAAAATCTTTGCCCTGTGGGAAGGGGGCCTGGTCTTTCAAGGCGGGGCCATCCTGGCCTTCCTGGTGGCCTTCTATTACATCCGCGCCCACGGCCTGCCCTGGCGCGCCACCCTGGACGCCCTGGGTGTCGGGACGCCCCTGGGGCAATTTTTCGGGCGCCTCGGCTGTTTTATGGCCGGGTGCTGCTGGGGCTCTCCTGCCGACCTGCCCTGGTCGGTAGTCTTTAGCAACCCCGATACCCTCTGTCCCCTGCGGGTGCCCCTGCATCCCGCCCAGCTTTACGAGGCCTTGCTGGCCCTGGGGGTCTTCGGGTTTCTTTATTGGTTTAGAACCCGCAAGCGCTTCGACGGCCAGGTGATGCTGATGTACTTGTGCCTGGCGGGCCTGGTACGCTTTACCGTGGAGTTTTTCCGGAGTCCCCTGGATTACCGGGGTCCGGTCTTTTTCGGCTGGATGCCCATGACCCAGATCCTGGCCCTGGGCCTGTTCCTGGTCTGTGGCGGCCTGCTGCTCTTCTGGAGCTTTCGGGCCCGGCCCCAGGCGCAGAATTAATGGGGTTTTGGTTGCAATAAGTTGATTCGGTGACTGGCCCCGAGGGGGTGACCGTTGCACGCACGCCGTTGGCTGACCGCCCTGATCATGCTGCCGCTCCTGTTGCTGGTGCTGTTTAAAGGCGGCCACGTCCTGTTTGTCCTGCTGCTCCTGGTGGTGAACGGGCTGGCGCAGTGGGAGTTTTTGGGCATGTTCTGCCCCGATGCCGACGCCTTCCGCCGTCTCAAAGCCATTATCCTGGGGTCGGTGCTCCTCCTGAGTTTCTGTACCGCCCAGCGAGTCACCACCCTGTGCAACCCAAGCGGCCCCCTCTTCGTGCTGGTGGGGATTCTCTTTGTCCTCTTCCTCTTCTACCTCATCGCCTACAGCCACATCCCCGACCTGAGCCGGGATTTGATGGTCAATGTCCTGGGCCTCCTCTATATCCCCCTGCTTTTGGGGCACTTTGTCTGGCTGCGCTATCTGAGTGACGGCCAGTGGTGGATCTTCTGGCTCCTCATGGTCATCATGGCCGGGGATACCGGGGCGTTCTACGCCGGCCGGACCTGGGGCAAGACCAAGCTCTATCCTGCAGTGAGCCCGGGGAAGACCTGGGCCGGGGTGGTGGGGGGCACGGCCGCGGCCGTGATCGTCGGGGCACTGTTGGGCCGCTGGGCCCTGCCGGGGATGAGCTTGATGGTCCTGGCCGGGCTGGCCTTGCTCCTGGCCGTGGTGGGGCTCTTGGGGGACCTGTTCGAGTCCATGCTCAAGCGCCAGGCCCAAGTCAAGGACGCCTCGGAGATCCTCCCGGGCCACGGCGGCATGCTGGACCGCCTGGACAGCCTACTCTTCGCCGCCCCCCTGGTGGTTTACGTCCGCTTGTTCCTGATCGGCTAGTGCATCGATCCATGCATGGGAAAGTATGAAGCCAAATCTCGATGTAACACCAAGCTGAGACCTCTGCCCAACAAAGGTCTATACATGGTTGCGGTGATGCCCGGCATTTTTGAGCCTCAAGGCAAGCGATGCACCCTTCTGATACCAACTAGAGACCTCTACGAAAGTCTCTATCGCTATCCTACATCATCAAAATGTAGCGTAGGCGCCCTCGCCTGCGCCCAAATACAGTATGGACAGCCGAGGGCGGCTATCCTACATGAGACTTTCGCAGAGGTCTCAACTTGGTATTAGGCGATTAAACCGGGATGAGAAGATCGGTGCGGCGGGGACGGGCCGGCGGCGGCACCGGCCCCCCGGGACGCCTTTACCACTTGGCGTCGAAAATGCTGGTAACCTTGGAGAGAATGCCTTTGGGCTTATCCTGGGCGGCCAGAAGATTTTGGCATTCCTGGATGCGCCCCTTGGCTTCGCCATTCTTGGGAAACTCGGGATAATCCTGCATGAGGGCCTGATAGCGGTCGATGGCGGCCTGGTAGCGTTTGGTCCTATAATAGAACTCGGCTACATAAAATTCATGTTCCGCCAGGTCCTTGCGGCAGCGGGTCAGATAAAAATCCGCCTTGGTGATGTATTGGCTGTCGGGGTATTTTTGCTTGAGCCGCTTGAATTCGTCTATGGCCTTACGGGTATAGGTCTGGTCCCGGTCGATGGTGGAGCGCTGGCGGTAGGAACACTGGCCTTCCCGGTAGATGCAATAAGGCACAGCCTTGTTGGTGGGATGGAGTTTTTCGAATTCCCGGTAGGCCTGGAAGGCTTCGTCGTACTTCTTTTTAAAGAAATAGGCATCCGCCACCTTGAGCTGGGCCAGGAGAGCCTGTTCGCTGTATGGGTAGCGATCCCGCACCTTTCCGAAGGTCTCGATGGCGTCATCATAGTTCTTCTTTTTCAGATCCTTGATGCCTTTCGCGGCCAAAACCTCCGGGGGTCTATCGTCAGTTTTATCTTTGCCGAACCAGCCCTTGACCGTACTGCACCCGCTGAAAGCGAACACCAGGACTAGTGCCAGGAGACCTTGAATGACTGCTTTTTTGGTCATAGGTTACCCTCGCTTCAGCTCTTCCAAATAGTTTTCGGCGGCGATGGCCGCCACTGACCCATCTCCCACCGCGGTGCTGATCTGCCGCCACAGCTTGGAACGCACGTCCCCGGCGGCAAAAATGCCTGGGATCTCGGTGGCCATGTTGACGTCGGTAAACAGGAACCCATATTCGTCCAGGGGCAGGAGATCCTTGAGCCAGCCGGTGTTGGGCAGCATGCCGATGGCGATGAAGGCCCCGGTAATCGGCAGCTGGGTTTCTTTCAGGGTTTTTACATTCTTGATCGTAGCGGCTTCCAGGTTGCCTTGGCCTAAAAACTCCTTCACCTCGCTGTCCCAGTGAATCTCAACCTTGCCCAGCTTTTCGAGCTCGAAGACCCGTTCCTGGAGGTATTTGGCACCCCGGAATTGATCCCGGCGGTGGATCAGGTGGATCTTTTTGGCAAAGCGTTCCAGAAAAAGTATTTCGGTGAGGGCGTTGTCACCCCCGCCCACCATGGCGATGGCCTCGTCTTTAAAAAAGGCGCCGTCGCAGGTGGCGCAGAAGCTGACCCCCCGGCCGACCAGCTTGTCTTCCCCCGGGACCCCCAACCGCCGATAGCGGGCCCCCGTGGAAATAATAATGGCGCCCGCCGTGAGCTGGCCATCCGGGAGGACCACCGTGTGCGCCGGTTTGCCGGGTTTCAGCTCCAGGACTTCCTGGCTGCGGATTAAAAGGCCGAAGCGTTCCGCCTGTTGCCGCATCCGATCACTGAGCTCGAAGCCGGTAATCCCTTCCGGGAAGCCGGGGTAGTTCTCCACCAGGTCGGTGGTCATCATCTGCCCGCCGTGGATGAGCTTTTCCAACAGCAGGGTCTTGAGACGGGCCCGCCCGGCATAAATGCCCGCGGTCAGCCCGCCTGGCCCGCCGCCAATAATGATGAGGTCATAATCCCACTCAGACATGCCGGACCGGTGTTTAGAGGGCTTTCTTCAAGGCGTTTTCAATGATGGACCGAGAGACGGCGCCGGTGATCTGCTCCACCACCTGGCCCCCTTTGAAGATGATCAGGGTCGGGATGGCCCGGATACCATACTTGGCCGGAGTCTTGGCGTTTTCGTCCACGTTCATCTTGGCCACTTTGACCTTGCCCTGATAATCCCGGGCTATCTCTTCCACCACCGGGGCGATGGCCCGGCAGGGGCCGCACCACGCCGCCCAAAAATCCACCAAGGCCGGAATATCGGACTTCAGGATTTCCTGTTCGAAATCAGCGTCGCTTACCTGAAGAGGTTCAGCCATACTTTTCCTCCTATGATAAAATAGGACTAATTGAGATATTATTATCTTTTTTGGACGCTTTTTGTCAATGACTTTTAAGGGGTCTGGACCGCCAAGACTCTCCCGACCGGGTCCCGGCCCCACCAGGGGACCGTCCGGGAAAGGGCCGGGCAACCCGCCTTTCCCTCGTTCCCAAGCTCCTGCTTGGGAACGTAAATTTCCCCCCAAGCTCCTGCTTGGGGCATATGGCGCAATAAATAGATGATTCTCTCGCCAAGCAGGAGCTTTGCCTGCAATGGGGTTCCCAAGCTGGAGCTTGGGAACCAGAAACAAAAGTTTTTAGGGAGCACCGGCATCTTGCCGGTACGGTGCACAGGCTGGAAGCCTGTGCCACCAAAGCTTAATGTAGCACCATCCATCCAGTTGAGTGGCGGGTGCGGACGCCCGCCCCACTGAATCTTTTCATGCTTTGCGGGTGAGCCAAAGGGCACCCATGAGGAACTGTCCTGAAAAATTCTTTAAATCGGTGGCACAGGCTTTCCAGCCTGTGTCAAGAAAGCAGGTTAGTCGTGCACAGCCTGGAAAGGCTGTGCCACCAAACCTTTCTTATGCTTCCTGATTGAGCCGCAGGCTCATGTTCAACTACTTGGGAACCAGAAACAAGATTACTCAAGATAGTTGTTCTTATGCTTATCGTCTGACCCGCCCCTGAAAAAGATGAGCCTCACAACCTTGCCTAGCAAGGCGATCCCTAAAATAACCGCCACAATCACCCCAATGATAACCGCCAGATAAACACTTACCTTAAAGAGCAGTACCAGTAGGGGAACCACAACTATGGCAACAACTATTACCAGGCATCCCGTGATGAAATCTTTCGGCCCCAGCTTGTCGGTTCCGTTTGCCATGAGTATTTCTCCCAACGCTTAGTGAATGGCTGGAGGTGCGCAATGCGCACCCTACAACTTACCGCGCCTCCAGCCCCAAGGCCCGGCGCTTGCCCTCCACGTGCTTAATGATCAGGTCCGCGGCCTTGGCGGGGTCCGGCTCCACTGCAAAGGTGGCGCCCAAGTGCGTCTCCAAGCCGTTGAGCAAAAGGTCGGTGACCGTGGCGCTCCCCAGGACCGGGGGCATGACCCCCAGCACCGTGAAGATGCCGCTGGCCACGGCATAGCAGGCGATGGTGGCCGCCTTCTCGGAGTACCACTCGGGCGCCGCCGCGGCCAGGGGCAGCTGATCCAGATCCACCCCCAATGCGTTGGCCAGGACCGCGGCCAGATTGACGATACGGGTATTGTCGACGCAGGAGCCCATGTGCAGCACCGGCGGGATACCCAGGGCCTGGCAGACCGCCTTCAGGCCCGGCCCGGCGAGCTCGGCGGCCTCCGGCCGCTTGAAACCCGCCTTGGCGTGGGCCACCGCGGCGCAGCCGGTATCCACCACCAGGATGTCATGCTCGATGAGCTTCCGGGTGAGGGTGGTGTGGCCGTAGTCGTGCACCACCTTGGGGTTGTTGCATCCCACCACGCCCACCGCGCCCCTGATCTGGCCCGCCTTGATGGCGTTTAACAGGGGCTCCCAGGTCCCGCCCAGGGCCTGCTCAATGACTTCCACCGAAAAACCGCTCACCTGGGACACCGGGGTACCGGGGATGAGCACCCGTTCCGGCCGGCGCCGGGCGAAATTCTCCACGGCCTGGGCCACCAGGTCCCGGCCCAACGCCGCCCCATTTTCCGGGGTGAAGGGCAGGTGGGTGGCCCCGGGAAATTTGGCCTTGGGGGAGGTGCTGAAAAACTTCGTGTGGTAGCAGGCGGCCAGATCGCCCAAAGACGGCATGATGCACTGGTAGTCCACCACCATGGCCTCCACCGCCCCGGTGATCAGGGCCAGTTCCTGGACCAGGTGGTTGCCGGCCATGGGAATGCCCTGGCGCATAAGCACCTCGTTGCCGGTGCAGCACAGGCCGACCAGATTGATGCCTTTGGCCCCCAGTGCCTGGGCCCGGGCCACCAGTTCCGGGTCCTGGGCGGCCCGGGCCACCATCTCGGAGACCAGGGGAGAGTGCCCGTGCAGGATGAGGTTCACCCGGTCCCCCTGCAAGACTGCCAGGTTGACCTGGGAGACCGTGGGTTTCGGTGTTCCGAACAGGACGTCGGAGATCTCCGTGGCGATCATGGAGCCGCCCCAGCCGTCCGCCAGGGCGCACCGCATGGCCTGGACCAGGAGGCTGACGGCGTCGTTGTCCACCCCCATGTGGGTACGGTGCATCATTTCGGTGACTTCCCAGTCTATGCCCCGGGGATCAATGCCCAGGTTGCGCCATTTCTCCAGCCGGGCGGCAGGCAGACGCCGGGTGAAGGTGAGGTAGCCCTTCTTGATGCCGTATTCCTCCATCATGGCCAGGGCCAGTTCCTTGGCCTTGGGCAGGGGCGGGAGGTCACCGGCCACGCCGAACTCCGCCGCCAGGCGGTCCAGCTTGGCTTGATCGGTGATGCCAAAGCCCGGGGCCTTGCCTTCACCCACGGCGAGGAGCGTTTCCAGCAAGTCCCGGCCATGATCGGAGTGGCTTGCCGCCCCGGCGGCCACCATGCGGGCCAGGTTCCGGGCCACCATGATGTCGGCGTCGGCGCCGCAGACCCCCCGCTGGGGGCCGTCCCCGAACGGATCGATGCGGCAGGGGCCCATGACGCAGATGCGGCAGGAAAGCCCCAGCTCGCAGAAACCGCACTGCGGCTGCTGGGCGGCAAAACGCTCCCAAACGGTTTCCAGACCCTCTTTTTGGGCCTTGTCCTTCAGGGCCAGGACGTCGGGGTGAATGGAAATTTTTCCCTTTTGCGCATCCTCGTGATTCATCTCCAACTCTCCTCTACCTAAAGCTAACAAGTATGCGTCGGGCGGACGGCCTCGCCCGCTCGTCTCAAAATTTATGCTCTCGATAGCCGTGTCGGGTTTCTCACGGTCGGTGGGCGGGGAGGCCCACCCTACCTCTCTCTATGTTTTCACCTTACTACAACTTGCCTCATAAAAAAAGCCCGGTCCTTTCAGACCGGGCTTTGCAAACGCTGACGGGCGAGGACGCCCGCCCTGCCTTTGGATTATATGTGGCTTAATCCGCTTCCACCTTGGGGCGGGGCAGGAGGCCGGCGGCCTCCATGATCTCCGGGACGTGGTCTTCCCATTCGATGGCCATGAGGTGGATACCGGCGATGCCCTTCATGGCCAGGCACTCGTGGATCTGCTCCACCGCGATCTTGATGCCTTCCGCGGCCACCTTATCCTTGGGCACACCCTTGAGGCGGGCGATGTAGGAGTCGGGCACGTCCAGGCCGGGGACGAATTTTTTCATATAGTTCGCCATACCGACGGATTTCAGCGGCGTAATCCCGGCCATGATGTAGCACTTCTCCGTCAGGCCCATGTCATTGGCCATCTCCATGAACTTGACGAAGCGCTCCATGTTATAGATGCACTGGGTCTGGATGAACTGGACCCCGGCGTTGATCTTCTTGCCCATGCGCACCACCCGGAACTCCTGGGGATCGGCAAAGGGGTTGGCCGCGGCCCCGATGAACATGCGGGGCCGGCCCACCACTTCGGTGCCGCTGATCATCTTGCCCTCATCCCGCATGGTTTTGAGGGTGTGGGCCAGCATGACGGAATCTAAATCGTGGACGTTCTTGGCCTGGGGATGGTCGCCGAAGGTCTGGTGGTCGCCGGTGAGGCACAGCAGGTTCTTGATGCCCATGGCCGCGGCGCCCAGGATGTTGCTCTGGAGCGCGATACGGTTCATGTCCCGGGTGACCATCTGCATCACCGGTTCTATGCCCATTTCCAGGAGGATTTTGGCCGCGGCCATGGAACAGAACCGCACCACCGCGGTCTGGTTGTCGGTGACATTCACCGCGTCGACGACGTCTTTCAAATAGGCCGCTTTGTGCCTGAAGTGATCGGCGTCGGCGCCCCGGGGCGGCCCGCATTCACCGGTTACAGCTTTCTGGCCGCTCTTAAAGATTTTTTCCAGTTTGCTCCCCGCGGAGTATTCGGCGGTCATTGTTTCAATTCCTCCCGTATCGTGGTGCGTAACCCGCCGTCCCGGCTGGTAGACCAATTTTTATAGAGCTGAACCTCGGTGAGCTTGTGCAGCTCCCCGAGATTTTTTAGGCGGTCATAAATGAGTTGCCAGATGCAGGGGATGGCCCCTTTGCCCACTTCACAGATGCCCTGGGAAGAACCGCCGCAGGGGCCGTTCAACAGCTGCTTGGCGCAGCGGGTGATGGGGCACAAGCCACCAAAATTCCCGATGATACAGTTGCCGCAGGCCTGGCAAAACTCCTGCCAGACGCCGTGCTCCGTGGCCCCGCCGATGCTGGTGGTGTTGAGGCCCGGGAAGACCCGAAGATAGGGGTAGCGGGCGGCGACATACTGGGGCCCTACACTGCAGGCTATGGAGACCACGGCGTCGATACCGTCCACCAGGTCATCCAACGGCTCGATGTATTCGGGATCGCACTGCCGTTCGCAGGTATATTCGGTTACTTCCAGTTCGTTGCCGGCGGCCTTGCGAGCGATCCGGAGTTCCGAGGCCAGGATGGCCACCTCTTTCTCTCCACCGGCGCAACAAACGGTTACGCAGCCTTTGCAGCCGGCCACCACGATTTTCTTGAAATCCTTGACCATATCCAGGATTTCCGCCAGGGGTTTTGATTCTGCTATGACCACCGCGTTCCTCCTCTTCCATTAATCCAGAGCAAAAAAAATTCCTGCTTTCCCCTCACTTTTCTCTCAAAGCAAGGTCCCCGGGACTCTGATTTCCCTGTGGGGCCTGGGGATACGGTAATTTCTGCAGGGCCCGGTTTCGAACCAAAGCCCGGAAAGGCGCACTGGTAAGACTTGTACAACTATTCACGTAATTCTATGGCGAAACCAGGGGCGTTGTCAAACATAAAAACCAGAAGAATTTTCAGTTAACTGATTTTAGAGGTCATAATTTTATTGACAAATGCACTTGAGCTCTATTAAATGGGAGACTATGTGAAAAAAAGTATGAGCTCTGACTGGACCCGGTTCCGGGGCCTTAAGGTCAGGGCCTGCTTTGCCATCACCCGGGCCGCCTGGTGATGCCCATTACCTAGTCAATAATTACTATACCCTTAAGGAGGCAGTTTTTATGGCGAAGTATGATCCGGTTAAACAGAAAGATTGGCAGATTGCTGAAATCGCCGAAGCGGAGATGATTCCCTTTGACAAGATGTGCGATAAGCTGGAAATCCCCAATGATGAGCGCATCCCTCATGGCCAGAAGATCGGCCGCGTTGACTACATGAAGTGCCTGAACCGCCTGAAGAGCAAACCCGACGGCAAGTACATCGAAGTCACCGCCATCACCCCCACCCCCCTGGGCGAAGGCAAATCCACCACCTCCATGGGCCTGATCGAGGGCCTGGGCAAACGGGGCGTGAACGTGGGCGGCTGCATCCGCCAGCCTTCCGGCGGCCCCACCATGAACGTCAAGGGTACCGCGGCGGGCGGCGGCATTTCGCTGCTGATCCCCATGACCGAGTTCTCCCTGGGCCTCACCGGCGACATCAACAACATCATGAACGCCCACAACCTGGCCATGGTGGCCGCCACTGCCCGGCTGCAGCACGAGTTCAACTATGACGACGCCCAGCTGGCCAAGCGGAACCTGAAGCGCCTGAACATCGATCCCAAAAACTTCGAAATGGGCTGGATCATGGACTACTGCGGCCAGGCCCTCCGCCACATCATCATCGGCATGGGCGGCAAGATGGACGGCTTCATGATGAAGTCCTCCTTCGGTATTGCGGTGTCCTCGGAAGTCATGGCCATCCTGAGCGTATTTACTTCTCTGGAAGACCTGCGCACCCGCCTGAACAACATGGTAGTAGCCTACGATAAGAAGGGCAACCCCGTCACCACCGGCGACCTGGAAGTCGGCAATGCCATGACCGCCTGGATGCTGCCCTCCATCAACCCCACCCTGATGCAGACCGTGGAAGGCCAGCCCTGCTTCGTGCACGCCGGCCCCTTCGCCAACATCGCCGTGGGCCAGTCCTCCATCGTCGCCGACCAGATCGGTCTGAAGCTGTTTGACTACCATATCACCGAGTCCGGATTCGGCGCCGACATCGGCTTTGAGAAGTTCTGGAACGTCAAATGCCGTTTCAGCGGCCTCATTCCCAACGTGTCGGTCCTTACCGCCACCGTCCGGGGCCTGAAGCATCATGGCGTCAACGCCGGCGCCCTGCCGTGTCCTCCGGGCAAACCGGTCCCCCCGCAATACTTCTCCTCCGGGAAAGAGACCATGGCTTGGCTGGAAGAGGGTGTGCAGAATGCGGTGCACCACGTCCGCACCATCAAGAAGGCCGGTATCAACCCGGTGGTCTGCATCAACGGCTTCCATTTCGATTCCGACGAAGAGCACCAGGTGATTCGCCGGGCCTGCGAGGCGGAAGGCGCCCGGGTAGCGGTGTCCAAGCACTGGCAGTATGGCGGCGAAGGCGCCCTGGAGTTTGCCGATGCGGTCATCGAGGCCTGCAAAGACAAGCCGAAATTCAAGTTCCTCTATCCCAATGAGATGCCGCTGCGGCAGCGCGTTGAGATGATCGCCAAGGAAGTGTACGGCGCCGATGGCGTTGACTTCGCCCCCGAAGCCGTGGCCAAGGCCAAAAAGTTTGAAGCGGATCCCAAGTACAACGAATACGCCACCATGATGGTGAAGACGCACTTGAGCCTGACCGCCGATCCCACCAAGAAAGGCACCCCCAAAGGCTGGAAGCTGCCCGTCCGGGACTTCCTGGTCTACGGCGGCGCCAAGTTCATCTGCCCGGTCTGCGGCGCCATCTCGCTGATGCCCGGCACCGGTTCCGACCCGGCCTTCCGCCGCGTCGACGTGGATGTCAAGAAAGGCACCGTGACTGGCCTGTTCTAAGTAAACTGTAGGGTGCGTTCTACGCACCAGACATGAACCATCAAACCGGCTTCCCCGGGTTAGCGCCTGGGGAAGCCGGTTTTTTTTTAGAGAAGACTTAGGCGCATCCCTCCCTACAGTCTTTCAACAAACTGGAGCTTCCAGACCATAAGGTTTGACAGAGTTACATAATGTAGTTACAATATTTTATGCCGGTGGAATGGGATGAGGAAAAAAGCCGGGCAAATCTCCAGAAGCATGGTCTCTCTTTTGACGACGCCAGGCAAGTCTTGGCCGGAGACACCATCACCATCCCCGATGAGCGCTATGATTATGGGGAAGATCGTCTCATTACCTTGGGAAAGTTGTCGGGGCGGGTAGTGGTTGTGGTGCACGTCGCCAGGGGAGAACACACCCGAATAATTTCTATGAGGAAAGCCAATGCGAGGGAGCAAGCAATCTATCAAAAGCGACTTGGCCAGGATTGATGCCCTGAAGGATAAAGATATCGATTATTCCGAGATTCCTGACCTGAGCACTTTAGGGGAGGAGTTCTGGTCCAAAGCGGTGGTCAAGCGGGCGGAGCCCAAGGCCCAGATCACTATCCGGGTGGATCGGGAAGTGCTGGATTGGTTCAGAGCTCAGGGCAAGGGCTATCAAAGCCGGATGAACGCGGTGCTGCGGGCCTACAAGGAAGCCCAGGCGTAGGGTGCGCACCGCGCACCAGACATGAATACCAAACCGGCTTCCCCGGGTCAGCGCCTGGGGAAACCGGTTTTTTTCTTGACTTTGTTGGCGCTGGTTTCAACGGCTGGTCAGGCTGCGGTGATTTTTCTCCCTATTTGTGATATTTATCACTTGCGTCTTTCCCTCCGGTCGTGGTAAAAAACAGACGATGCAAAAATGACCAAGGAAGGTCCAGACTGGAGCCGGCCGCGGCATGACGGCAGCCTCCTGAGTTGTATGCCCGGCAAGGCGGCCTCACCGGCCCCAATCTGCAAGGACCTCGGACCCCTGGGACACCCGGGTAAATTCCATCCCATTGTCCCTTTACGGGGATGACCAGGTACTATCTCTGATCAAAGCAGCAGGTTAACGAGGGAACGACCAAGTGGGGCTTGGCCCAGCCCGTTTGGTGGATAATTTCGCATACCCACAATGAAAGAAATAACGGCAAAAAGGACTGGATCATGAGGATTAATACGCTGGACGACTTACAGGCGGTCAAAGCGGAGGGGGTAAAGCTCACTTACCCCGAGAAAATTAAAATCATGGTAGGGATGGCCACCTGCGGCATTTCCGCGGGCGGCGATAAAGTTTACCAGGCCCTGGCCAAGAAAATTGCCGAGCTGGGGGTGGACGCAGTGCTGGAAATGACCGGCTGCATCGGTTTTTGCCAGCGGGAGCCCCTGGTGGATGTGGTCTATCCCGACCGAGTGCGCCTAACTTATCAGGCCATGAATGTGGAGAAGGCGGAGGCCCTGGTGGAGGCCATCAAGGCAGACCAGATCTATCCGGAGAACCTCCTGTGCCGGATTGATCAGGAGGAGTTGCTCATTGATGGGAAGCTTAAGGTTTACTCCGATTCCCAGCCGGCGCAGTTGTCGGTGGAGGTGCCCAAATACGAGGAAGTGCCGTTTTTCAAAAAACAGGTAAAGATCGCTCTGCGGAATTGCGGCTTCATTAATCCGGAGCGCATCGAGGAAGCTATTGGCCGGGGCGCCTATCAGGCCTTGTACAAGGTCTTGAAGGAGATGACCCCCAAAGAGGTGATTGCCCTGGTCAAGGATTCGGGGCTGCGGGGCCGGGGCGGCGGCGGCTTCCCCACCGGCCTCAAGTGGGAATTCTGCCATAATAACGCCTCCGACATGAAATACGTCATCTGCAACGCCGACGAAGGCGACCCGGGGGCCTTTATGGACCGGGGCATCCTGGAAGGCGATCCGCATGCGGTCGTAGAGGGGATGGCTATCGGCGCATATGCCGTGGGCGCCAAGGAAGGCTATGTTTACTGCCGGGCCGAATATCCCCTGGCGCTGAAACGTTTAGAGAAGGCCATTGAGCAAGCCGAAAGCCGCGGGCTTTTGGGAGATAATATTTTTGGCACGGATTTTTCCTTCCGGCTCAAAATCCGGGAGGGCGCCGGGGCCTTCGTGTGCGGCGAGGAAACCGCACTGATCGCCTCCATTGAAGGGCGGGTGGGAGAACCACGTCAGCGTCCCCCCTTCCCGGCCCAATCCGGCCTTTGGGGAAAACCCACCATCATCAATAACGTCAAGACCTGGTCGCATGTGGCACCCATTCTGGCCCGGGGAGCCAAGTGGTATAAATCCTTTGGGACCGAAAAAAGCCCGGGCACCACGGTCTTTGCACTGGTGGGCAAGGTAATTGACGCCGGGCTGGTGGAAATCCCCCTGGGCACCACCCTGCGGGAAATGATCTTTGACATCGGCGGGGGCATTGCGGGCAAAAAGAATTTTAAGGCCGTCCAGACCGGGGGGCCTTCCGGCGGCTGCATTCCAGCTAAATTCCTGGATACCCCGGTGGAGTATGAATCCCTGGGAGCTTTGGGGTCCATCATGGGTTCCGGCGGTATGATTGTCATGGATGAGCGGGATTGCATGGTGAACGTGGCCAAATACTTTTTGGACTTCACCATGGAGGAGTCCTGCGGCAAATGCACCCCTTGCCGGGAAGGGACCTTGCGCCTCCTGGAAATGCTGGAGGACATCACCGCCGGGAAGGGCAAACTGGAAGACATCGACAAACTGATTGAGATGTCTGAAACGATCAAGGAGGCCTCCTTGTGTGGGCTGGGGCAGACCGCCCCCAATCCGGTCCTCACCACCATAAAATACTTCCGGGAGGAATACGAGGCCCACATTACCCAGAAGAAATGTCCTGCCAGGGTTTGCAAGCCTCTGATCACCTTTACGGTGGACGAAGAGAAGTGCAACGGCTGTGGGCGCTGCCGTCTGGTGTGTCCGGTGGAAGCCGTTGAGGGAGCCAAAAAAGAGCTCCACAAAATTCTTCAAGACAAATGCATCAAATGCGGAACTTGTTTTGACCGCTGCAAGTTTGACGCCATCATTGTCGAATAAACGAGGCATACAATGGTAAAACTAACGATCAACGACAAATTGGTTGAAGTTCCTGAGGGCACCACGATCCTGCAAGCCGCCCGCCAGGAAGGCATAAAGATTCCCACCCTCTGTTATTACGAGGCGATCAAGCCGTATGGCGGCTGCCGCCTTTGTGTGGTTGAGGTCACCAGCGGTGGTCGCACCAACCTTACCGCCTCCTGCTCATATCCCGTTGCCGAGGGGATCAAGGTGGTCACCGACGCCCCCAAGGTGCTGCGGGCGCGCCGGTTGGTCATCGATCTTCTGTGGTCCCGGAGTCCAAACCTGCCCATTCTCCGGTCCATCGCCCAGGATTTAGGGATAACCGAACCCAGCTTTCCGTTGGGGGATACCGAATGTATCCTCTGCGACCTCTGCACCCGCGTGTGCTCTGAACTTGAAAACTTGAGCGTCATCGGCATGGTGGGTCGCGGGTCCAAACGCGAGGTTTTAACCCCCTTCGGGGAATTGTCGGACGTCTGCCAGGAATGCGGGGCTTGCGGGTTTGTCTGCCCCACCGCCTGGATTCACGAAGTGGCCAAGATTCAAGCGCCCTGCACCTTGACCTGCCCGGCCGGGATCAATGTCCAGGGCTATGTGCAGTTGGTCAACCAGGGCAAGGATAAGGAAGCGGTCAAGCTCATTATGGAGCGGCTGCCCTTGCCCGGGACCTTGGGACGCATCTGTCCCCATCCCTGTGAGGAAGAGTGCCGGCGCCAGACCGTGGATGAGTCCGTGGCCATCTGCAACCTCAAGCGCTTTGCCGCCGACCAGGTGGATTTGAAAGAGTTGGGGCTGGAAAAGGCGGCGCCTCGCCCGGAGAAGGTGGCCATCGTCGGCGGCGGCCCCGCGGGTCTGTCATGCGCCTACCACCTGGCCCGGGCGGGTTACAAACCCACCATCTTCGAAGCCTTGCCGGTGCTGGGGGGCATGCTGAAGGTGGGCATCCCGGACTATCGCCTCCCCCACGACGTCTTACAGCGAGAGATCGACAACATCCTGAGCTTAGGCGTGGAAGTGAAGTACAACACCGCCATGGGCCGGGATTTCACCCTGGAAAGCCTCAAAGAAGACGGCTTTCAGGCCGTGTTCCTGGGGATAGGTTGCCACGTGGGCATGAAGCTGGGGATCCCCGGCGAGGAAGCCGACGGAGTCATGCAGGGCGTCGATTTCCTCCGGAAGCACACCCTGAAAGAGCCCTTTACCCTGGGCAAACACGTGGCGGTCATTGGCGGCGGCAATGTGGCCATCGACGTGGCCTGTACGTCTTTGCGGCTGGGCTCCAAAGTCACCATCGTTTACCGGCGGACCCGGGACGAGATGCCGGCCTTTGAGCACGAGGTTGAGCAGGCCATGTGCGAAGGCGTAGAACCCCTCTACCTGACGGCCCCGGTGTCCGTGAAGACCGGTGCCGACGGCAAGGTTACGGGTTTGGAATGCCAGAAGATGGAGTTGGGCGAACCCGATAAATCGGGTCGCCGCCGTCCGGTCCCGATGGAGGGCTCCAATTTTATACTCGATGTGGACATGATCATCCCCGCCATCGGCCAGCGGGCGAACACCTCGATTTTTGAAGGCACCGGCCTCGAGATCACCAAGTGGAGCACCATTGAAGTGGACGAAATCACTTTTGAGACCAACCTTCCCGGGGTCTTCGCGGCCGGCGACGTGCAAACCGGACCGTGGATTGCCGTGGGCGCCATCGGCGACGGCGAAAAGGCGGCGGTATCCATCGATCGCTACCTCCGGAGACTCGACCAGAAGGAAGGCCGCATCAAAAAGCGGAAACGCCACCATCGTCCCAAGACCTTCCCGGTGGGCGGGGTGGTCCACCCCCGGGCGGAGATGCCGACGTTGCCGCCGGAATATACCTGCTCCTGTTTTGACGAAATTGCCACAGGCTTTACCCAGGAAACGGCCCAGGCGGAAGCCACCCGTTGTTTGAATTGCTATTCGGATTGCCTGGAGAAACTGGGCGCTCCCGGAACCTCCTCGGTCTATAAGGCCCCGACCGCGGTGGTGCAACAGAAGCTGAAAGAGCGCAGCGCTTATGACAATCCCGCTGATGAAGCGACCGTGGGCGCTATTTTAAATAAATATCGGGAAGAGCGCGGCAATATGCTGCCCGTTTTGCTGGGCATCAATCGCAGCTTCAACTATCTGCCCCGGCCGGCGCTGGAGCATGTGGCGGACGAACTGCGCCTGCCCATGGCGGAGATCCTGCGGGTTGCCACCTTCTACAATGCCTTCAGCCTGGTGCCCCGAGGCAAATACATCGTCAGTGTCTGCCTGGGCACCGGCTGCTTTGTCAAAGGCTCTCCCCGGCTCTTGGAGCGTTTGGAAAGAGAGTTGAAGATTAAATCCGGCGGCACCACCGAGGACATGCTGTTCTCCCTGGAGCCGGTGCGCTGCATCGGTTGCTGCGCCCTGGCCCCGGCCGTGCGCATCAACGATGATACCTTCGGTCGCTTGTCCCCGGAGCATCTTCCCAAAATCTTGAAAGGTTATACCGAGTAATCTGCCGGTTTGGGAACGGCATAATGGGGTAAGAACTTAATGTTTTGGGGAGGGGGCTAAGGCCAAAAGACCTTACCCCCTGACAAAAAACCCCAAACCCCATAAGTAGGGGCGACCCGCTGGGTCGCCCTTTTTTTATGCTTCAGTGGCACAGGCCTCCGTGCCCGCCTGATCACTTTTCCGTAGGGGCGGACCTGCATGTCCGCCCTCACCCGGGGCCGACATCCATCGGCCGTCCCTGGTCTTTCACCCCATTTTTCCCTCGTTCCCAAACCCCTGCTTTTATCTCGTTCCCAAGCTCCTGCTTGGGAACGCAATTCTCGGCCCAAGCTCTGCTTGGGCACCATATCGTAAGTTGGGAGACGTATGGTTCTCATCGGCTTTGCCAAGCAGAGCTTGGCGCCCAATAGGGTTCCCAAGCTGGAGCTTGGGAACCAGGGATGATAATGCCTCGGCCTCCGGGCCGACCCCAAACCCCGTAAGCCTAAATAGAAGGAGGGCCGCCAGCGGCCCTCCTTTTTTATCTCGTTCCCAAGCTCCTGCTTGGGCATGCAATTTCCGGCCCAAGCTCTGCTTGGGCACCATATCAAGAATCTCTCTTTTAAGGCCGCCGAGATTCTTCACTCCGCGGTGCTCCGTTCAGAATGACAAGAATATTAAGAGCTTTTTGATTGCAACTTTGCATTATTCCCACTTCAGGGTTTGTAGATCATTCAGGCTGTGGTAATCGGTGAGGTCGTGGTGGATGGGGGTGACGGAGACATAGCCCTGGGCCAGGGCCCCGTAGTCCGTGGCCGGGTCCAGGGCCGGGCGGGCGTTGATTTCCGCCAGCCAGTAATAGACATGCCGCCGCGGGTCCACCCGGCGCTCGAAATGCTCCACCAGAGGCCCGGTGTCCTGACGGGTAACCCTGAACCCCTTGACCTCGGCCCGGGGCAGGTGCGGCAGGTTAACGTTGAGACAGACCCCGTTGTTCCAGGCGCCCCAGCCCCGGACCTGCTCCAGCACCTCTCGGGCCAGGCGGGCCGCGGCGCCAAAGTCGGCGTTCTGGTCATAGGAGTCCAGGGAGAAGGCCACCCCCTTCACCCCCAGGATAGAGGCCTCGGTGGCCGCGGACACGGTGCCGGAGTATAGGACGTTGATGCCCACGTTGGGGCCCAGGTTGATGCCCGAAACCACCAGGTCCGGCGGGTTGGGGAGCAACTCCGCCATGGCGATTTTAACGCAGTCGGCGGGGAAGCCGCTCACCGAGAAGCCTGACACGCCGCCGTCGAGGCACACTTCTTTCACCCGCAGCGGGGTCATCAGGGTAATGGCGTGTCCCACGGCGCTCTGCTCGCTTTCCGGGGCCACCACCTGCACCTCTCCCAGGTTCTTAAGCTCGCGGTAGAGGGCCGCCAGCCCCGGGGCGTAAATGCCGTCATCGTTGGTCAGCAGTATCTTCAAGGGGTGTTCTCCTTACTCCCAATTATTCTTTGCAGCGTTCTGCCTGGAACAATTTCTCCCCCCTCACCCCAGCCCTCTCCCCCCGCTGGGGGGAGAGGGTGAAATGGCCAGCCAGGTGGAAACTTTTCAAGGCCGCGGCTCATGGGCCTTCAGCGCACCCATAAAGCACGAAAAGTCAGGTAGGGCGGGCGTCCTCGCCCGCCACTCAACTGGATTGATGGTGCGTAGGACGCACCCTACGAAAGACTTTGGTGGCACAGGCTTCCAGCCTGTGCGCCCGCACCGGCAAGATGCCGGTGCCACCCAGAACTCTTCGAAGCCGTGTAGCCGTGTAGGGTGCGCACTGCGCACCTTTATCATGCACAGGCGAGACGCCGGTGCCACCAAATACTCCATAACTTTTCAAGGCCGCGGCCTTAATCAGATCGCTACGGCGTGAACCTCGATTTACTTCTTGCTTCCCTGGTCCGCCGCACCCTGCTTCGGTGACGGCCCGGCCGGTGCGGCAGTCGCCGTCAGACGGTACATTTCTGCCTGCCACTGGCGGAATGGCTCCCGGGCTATGAGGGCCGTGACGGTGGATTTCCCCTCCCCGGTGCGGACCGCGAGATGGTCTTTGTCTCTATCTCTATCTCTATCTTTATCTTTATCTTTATCTTTGCCTTTACCTTTGGTTTTGGTTTTGGTTTTGGCTCCCAGTTCCTCCAGGTGCAGGAGGGGTTTTCCGGCCTGGTCCAGGAGATCCAGCCCAAAGACCGGGGGACCTTTGGGGGCGTCTTTCGGGAGCTGGTTTTTGGCGGCTTCCAGCTTCTGAAAATTCCACAGGGCCATCTCCAGGCGCGCCGCCGGCTGCTGGGTGGCCGCCTGGCCCGGCCCGGTGATCTTCCAGGCTCCCTGATCTTTCCGGGCGGTCCAGGTCTTGCCGGGGGGGCCCCAAACGACCTGATGCACCGCGGCAATGGCCCCGGACCACAGGCGGCGGTCCTCTAAAGACTTTAGGGTCTTGTTGACCTCGTCGGCCAGGGCTGCATCCACCAGCACCACGGCCCCTCTCGGCCCCAGGCGGCCGTAAACCGCATCGTCTTTTTTGGCCCCCAACCAGAGGGTCCGGTCCCCCGCCGAGGTCTCCACCGTGATTTCGATCCGGTGGTCCGGGACCAGGCCCAGAGGCGACAGCTTCTTGGGGGGGGGCTCCAGAAAGTTCTTGGCCCGGGCAATATGGAGGTCTCGTAAGAGTTTTTCCACCCGGTCGCCCCGCACCCGGAAGTCAGGGTGTCCAACCCAAACCCAGGTCTGGGGGCCGGTCTTCGTAAGAACCGTCGCGGTCTTGGGGCTCTTGACCTTAAGGCCCTTGACTTCGCCCATGATAAAGGGCAGCAGGATCTTGTCCCTGAGGGCCAGGAGTTGACGGTCCAGGGAATCCCTGCTTCCCATGCTGATGGTGAGCAGGTGCGGGTCCTGGTCCCTGAGGGCGTAATAATTCTGGTCTCCCGGAGCCTTGGCGCCGATGACCAGCTGGTGCGGCTGCCCCTGGGCGGTGAATTTCACCACCAGACCGGGTTTATCCAGTCCGAAGGGTTTGAGGTCCTTTTCCACCCCCAGATCCCGCTCTTTCCGGAGCCGGGTCAGGGTGGTCAGCATGGAGGCCACCACCGTCTGGTCGGCCCTGGTGTTCAGGGGGGCGGTGAGGTGCCAGACCCGGTCTTTTTTGACCAGGCGCACCTCGTCTTTACCCCGGACCAGGCTCAGGTCGCTGAGGTCGCTTTCCTGAAGCTGGAAGACTTTTTTGGCCTGTTCGTCCCGAGCCATTTGTCGTTCCTGGCGCCACCGCAGGCCTCCGTAGACCCCGGCCAGGATCAGGAAAACCACCAGGTAAGGGATCAGCCGCCGAAGAGTCATCGCCGGCCCCGCCGCCGCCGGTAGGCCCAGATGCCAGCCGCCAGCATCACCAGGGGAGCCCCGGCCAGACAGACCAGGAACAAGACCCAGATCTGCCCGGTTTTGAGAGTCAAAAGCTGGGCCTTGCCGGCCCCCCGCACCGTAATCTGCTCCATGGCCCGGGCCAGAAAGTTCGTGGTGTTCAAAAACAGGTCGCCGTTGCCGAAGAGGTTGAAAAAGCTGTTGGCCGCGAAGTCCGCATCCCCGAAAACCACCAGAAAGGTTTTCGATCCTTCCGTTGGGGCCGGCTGCTTGTCGTCCTTCCGGGCCGGCTCAGCCTTGGGAGGCGTCAGCTTGATTTCGACCTGGGCGCCCACGGTGAAGGGGCCCTTCTTGTCGGTCTTGGCATCGAAGGCGGCTTTCTCCTCCTTGATCCACTCCTTCCCCAGCTTCTCGTAGCTGGTGGACATGGTGGTGGCCAGGGCCACCAGGGAGACGCCCGGATGGTCCTTTCGCAAGATCAGGGGCCGGGCCATGGGATAAATGGTGACCAGGTTCTTGAAATCCCGGGTGATCTTGGAAGGGCCGTACTGGGACACCAGGGGCATGACCGCGCTGAGCCCCAGGGATTGGCTCACCTGATTGACGTCCAGGATGAGGCCGTTGTCCAGGCCCACGCCATAGCCCGCCAAAAATCCCTGCAGACCGCCGTCTTCAAAGGCCTCCAGCATAATGAAGAGCCGGCCGCCCTTTTCCAGGTAAGCCTTCAGGGCCTGCACCTCGGTGGACAAGAGCGGCTTCTTGGGGCCCGCCACGATGACCACCGCGGCCTCCTGGGGCACCGCGCCCCGGCTCAGCAGGTTGAGGGGCTCGACTTCGTAGCCTTCGTTGTCCAGGGCCGTTTTGGCGACCTGGAACCCTCCGGGCTTGGGGTCATCCAGGTCCCGTTCGCCGTGCCCGGCGACAAAATAGATCTTCTGGCGCTCCTTCTTCAGGACCTTGCGCAGGGCATTGGTGATGGCGTTCTCGTCGGTCTGGTCGGCCATCTGGCGCCGCCCCTGGTAGTCCAGCAGCACGTTGCCGGCAAACCGATACCCCGCCTGCTGGGCCTTGAGGGGGTCCCGCTCGGGGTCCACGAAGCGATAGCTGACCTTGGAGTTGTGGTACCCGTAGAGCTGCAAGACCTCTTTGGCGCCCTGGCGTTCCGGGGCGCCCTCGGGTATGAAGACCGTCATGGTGAGAGGCTGGGTGACCTCTTTGAGCAAAGCCAGGCTAGCCGGCGACAGAGATTGCGTCTGTTCAGAGGTGGTGTCCCAGCGCATCGGGTGCCAGCCGGCAAGCCCCGCGGCCAGGCCCAAGATGCCTGCCACCAGCAGCACCGACACGACGGAGCCGGCGCCGTACCGCACGCCACGACTTTGGAATCGATCTTTCCAACTCACGGTTAAGCTCTCCAGCGTCGCGATTCCAACTGTCTCTTGGTGAGAAAGAGGAAGAAGTAGATGAAACTCAAACAGTACACCAGGTCACGGGTGTCGATCACCCCTTTGGTAAAGTTTTCGTAGTGGTCCAACAAGGACAGGTACTGGAAGAACTTGCCCAAATTGCCGGCCCCCAACTCCTGGACCCAGCCGATGATCCAGAACAGGAGCAGCAAGGCAAAGGCCACCACGCCGGCCACGATCTGGTTCTCGGTGAGGCTGGAGGCAAACAGACCCAGGGACAGGCAGGCGCCCCCCAACAGGACCAGACCCAGGTAGCCGGCGCCCAGGGCGCCCCAATCCAGGCGGGTGATCAGGCCCAACACCAGGGGGTAGGTAAACGTACAAGCCAGCATGATGAGATAGATCAGCAAGGCGGCGCCGAACTTGCCGGCGATCACGGCCCAATCCGTCAACGGGTAGGTGAACAGCAGCTCCGCGGTCCCGGAGCGCTTCTCTTCGGCCATCAGGCGCATGGTGATGAACGGCACCAGAAACAGCAGGATGATACCCAGGACCGCAAACAGGGGCCGAAAGACCATCTGCAGGGGATTGAGCTGGGCGGCCACCTGGGGGTTGGACGCCTGCTGGGCCGCCTGGAAGCTGATGATGCTGTAGTAGACGACGTTGGTGTAGAAAAAATACCCCGCCAGGAGCAGGAAGAAAAATCCGGTGATATAAAAAATCGGGGTGGAGAAATAGATGGTTAATTCTTTCCGCACCACCGCCAGCCAACCTCTGATCTGTATCATGACTCGTCTTCCGTGGTCTCTTCCGTTACCAGATTGATGAACACTTCTTCCAGGGTAAACTCCTGGGACTTCAATTCCAGGAGTTGCCAACCCCGCTCCACCACCACACCAGCCAACTGCGGGCGCAGCTCCACGCCGTGGTCGGCCTCCACAAGGTAGTTCCCCTCTCCCTGGCTGAGCACCCGGTTCACCCCGGAGACGGCGGCAAGCGCGGCCGTAACCTGGTCGGTCGGTCCGGCCACCGTCATCAGCACCCGGGACCCCTGGCCCAGCTGCCGGGAAAGGTTTTCCGGGGTGTCGCTGGCCACGATCTGGCCCCGGTTGATGATGATCACCCGGTGGCACAGCTGGCTCACCTCCGGCAGGATGTGGCTGCTCAGCATCACCGTGTGGGCGCCTTCCAGGTTCTTGATCAACTGGCGGATTTCCACGATCTGGGAGGGGTCCAGGCCGATGGTGGGCTCGTCCATGATGAGCAGCGGCGGCTGGTTTACCAGGGCCTGGGCCAACCCGAGCCGCTGGCGAAAGCCCTTGGACAGGGCCCCCACCAGTTTGCCCCGGACCTCTTCTAAACCGCAGGCCGACACTACCCGGTCAACTTCGCCGGTTTCGGCTTTGGCCGCCACGCCCTTGGCCCGGGCCGCGAACCGCAAGAACTGGGTCACGGTGAGGTCGGGGTAAATGGCCACGTTCTCCGGCACGTACCCCAGGGAGCGGCGCACCGCCAGAGAGTCGGTGACGCAGTCGTAGCCGTTGATCCTGGCCGTGCCCGCCGACGGCGCCAAAAACCCCGCCAGGATCTTCAAGGTGGTGGTCTTCCCGGCGCCGTTGGGGCCCAGGAAGCCCACGATCTCCCCGGCCGCGACCTGGAAATCCAGGCGGCTGACGGCCAGTTGTGGACCGTAGTACTTGGTCAGGTCCTGCACTTCAATCATGGTCTGCATACGGCAATCCGTCCCCTGTCCTTGGCTTACTGGTTAGAGCCCGATGCCCTCATGAAAGTTAATCATCATCGCGACGCCGGGGCTACCCAAAACCCCTTATCGCCCCGCTGCCTCCCGGAAGGCCGCCGCGGTCTGGGCCAGGCCCTGGGCCAGGCTTACCCGGGGCTGCCAGCCCAGCTCGGTTCGGGCCAGGGTGCTGTCCAGGACGCTCCGGCGCTGTTCCCCGGGCTTGGCGGGGCCGTGCACCGGCCCCAGGGGAGAGCCCATGAGTTCCTGAAGCTTAAGATAAACGGTGAGGATATCCGTCTCCTGGCCGGTGCCGATGTTGAAGGTCCCGGCCTGGGGATACGTAAGGGCCAGGAGATTGGCGGCCACAATATCCCCCACAAAGACGAAATCCCGGGTTTGCAGGCCGTCGCCGTTGATCCGGGGCTGCTGCCCGGCCAGGAATTTGTCGATGAAGATGGCCACCACCCCGGCTTCTCCCATGCCGTTCTGCCGGGGCCCGTAAACATTGGCGTAGCGCAGGGCGATGGGGATAATGCCGTGTTCCCGCTGATAAAAGTGCAAATAATGCTCCACCGCCAGCTTGGCGATGCCGTAGGGGGCCTCGGGCCGGGCCCGATCCGTCTCCCGGGCCGGCAGCGGGGCGTCATCGCCGTAAATGGCCCCGCCGGTGGAGGCGAAGATGACCTTCTCCACCTTGGCTTCGGCCGCGGCCTGCAAGAGATTGAGCGACCCCAGGATGTTTTCCCGGGCGTCGAAGATGGGGTCCTGCACCGAAACCTGGACGCTCATCTGGGCGGCATGGTGCACGATCACCTGGGGCCGCCAGCCGCGGATGAGCTCAGCGGTCTCCGGCGACTTGATGTCATAAGGATAAAACTGCGCCGCGGCCGGCACATATTCCCGTTTTCCCATACTCAAGTTGTCCACCACCGCCACGTCGTGGCCGGCGGCCACCAACTGGTCCGCCACGTGGGAGGCGATGAAGCCGGCTCCGCCGGTAACCAGGATCCGTTTGGGCTCGGTCATTGGTTCCCCTTTGCTTAACCTTAAAAGATAATCTTAACTGATTTTTCATCCTTGATGCAATTGTTTCCCGGCCACCGAACCCCAGAGACGATCTCAATAAGAAATTAGGTGAATTTTGTTTGCGACCCTGATATGATCGGAGCCAAGATTTGTCTGTTGACAGGCGAGTGTTTCAGAAGTGCTGCAATTACGAAATCCCGGCAAAAAGGAGGGGGAAAATGATGCTTTGGGCCCGTATAGGGGGAGCACTGCTGGCCCTGGTTCTTTTGCTGGCGCCATTGGCGGCCAGCGGCGCCGCAACGCCGGTGCTGAACCTGAAACAACTCACCGCCATGGCCTTGCAGTATAGCCCCGAGGTTAAAGCCACCAAGAGCGAAGTGGTTTTTGCGCAAGAACAGAAAAATGAGGCCCACGGCTACCGCTGGCCGCAATTCGATGCCCTGGCCACCGGTGGGGTAATCCCCAATGCCCGGCGGGGCGAGGTGCGCCAGGTCGGCGAGGGCAAAACCCTCTTCTATCCGGACCCCAAAGACAAGATCCACGGCATGAACATCTTTGGCAACCTGACGTTCTCTCTGGTCCAGCCGCTCTACACCTTCGGCAAAATCGCCTACCGGGAAGAAGCTGCGGCCAAGAACATCGAGGTCAAAAAGGCCGGGGTGGACCTCAAGAAAGGCGAGGTCATGGTCCAGGTGGCCCAGGCGTACTACGGATTGATCCTGGCCAACCAGGGCAAGGAGGCGGTGTCCGACGCCCGCACCTACCTGCGGGATGCCCGGGAACGGGTTACCCGCCTCCTGCGGGTCAACTCGCCCAACGTCAAGGAGAGCGACCAGTACCGCCTGGCCATGTATGAAGGCGGGGTGGAAAAATTTGCGGCCCAGGCGGAAGAAGGCGCCAAGGTGGCCTACCTGGCCCTGAAAGCCCTGGTGGGCTATGGCCCCAACCAGGATTTCCGGGTGCCCCAGGAACTGCCGGCACCCACCTCCCCGGGCGGCCTGGATCAATACATCCGCACGGCCCTGGAGCTGCGGCCCGAATTCACCCAGCTCAAGAGCGGCCTGGTGGCCCGGCAATTGCTGGTGGACGCGGCCAAGGCCGATCGCTATCCGTCGTTCTTCCTGGCGGTGGTGGGCCAGGTGGCCGGCGCCCCGGGCCGGGATTATAACCCCGATCCGTATAACAACGACTTCTTTAATGACGTTGGCGCCTTGCCCATGGTGGGGGCCAAGTGGCACTTTGATTTCGGCATTTTGAAGGCCAAGATCGGCCAGGCCCGGGCCGAACTCGACCAATTGCGGCACACCGAGAAGTACGCCCTCATGGGCATTCCGGTGGAGGTCGCCAAGGATTACGGCAAGGTCCAGGAAAATTACAAGGGTTCCCTGGGCATGGAGAAGGCCTATATCAATGCCCGCCGCTGGATGGTCACATCTTTCAGCAACTTCGACATGGGGCTGGGGAAAATGGACGACATCTTCCAGGCCTTCGAGCGCTTCGGCACCTTCCGGGGCGATTACCTCATGTCCCTCTATGACTACAACCTGGCGGTGGCTCAGTTAGACAAGTCCTCCGGCGCCTTTCGCCGGAATCTGCCGCCGGACGTCAAACCCCTGAAAGACATCACGCCGGGCCGGGCCGTCCAGCCCGTCAGCGCGCCGGCCCCCGCTAAGGCTAAATAGGCTTCCACACCTTACCGCCCCGAAACCATCAGGGCAGGCCCCCAGGCCTGCCCTTTTTTATCAAGATTCGCTGCGGATAGTTCCCATCCCCAACGCCCTAAGACCAGTTTACCAACAAACGGCAATTTTATTGTAGGGGCGGACCCATGTGTCCGCCCTGAATTAAGGGCGCACACGCGGGTGCGCCCCTACGTTTCGTCTTTAATTTTTTGACCGCAACTCAGTATCACCATCGCCCACTACGTAACCACAGACCTCAAGACCCGCCGAACAACTGCACCGCGACCTCTGCCCCCTTACATAAACCTTCCACTCCCAGGGGGATCATCACCAGGCCGTCGCTTTTGACCAGGGGGGACAGCAGCCCCGAGGGCCCCAGGACCGGGTCGGCCCACAGGGTCGCATCCTCCCGGCGCAGCCGCACCCGGACGTAGTCTTCCCGGCCCGTGGCCCCGGCCAGGTTCCGGGACAGCACCGCACTCACGCGGCGCCCCCAGGGGGACTGGTGGCTGGCCCCCGCCAGGCGCAGCAGCAGCGGCCGGCCCAGCACCTCCATGACCACCGCGGCGGAGGCCGGGTGCCCCGGCAGCCCCATGAGGGGCTTGGGAGGCGTTTGCCCCAGGGCCGCCAGGATGGTGGGTTTGCCGGGCCGGAGCGCCACCCCGTGCACCAGGACCTCGGAGTCGGGCAGGTCCTGGATGGCGGTGAGGGTCAGGTCCCGGACCCCCACGGAACTGCCGCCGGAGATCAGGATCAGGTCCGCAGTAATCAAGGCCTCAGCCAGGGTGTTTCGTAAGGCGTCAAAATCATCGGGAATAATGCCGTGCATCAGGGGCAGGCCGCCCCACTCGGCCACCTGGGCCGCGGCCAGGTAAGCGTTGGAATCCCGCACCTGACCGGGGCCAGGAGTGCCGTCCAGGGGGACAATCTCATCTCCGGAGGAGATAATGGCCACCCGGGGTTTTTTATAGGCCGCTATGCGTCCCAGGCCCAAGGCCGCCAGGAGGCCGATCTCCTGGGGGCGCAGCCGCCGGCCGGCCGGAAAGAGCATCTCGCCCCGGGCCACGTCCTCCCCGGGGGTGAGGGCGTTTTCGCCCGGGGCCACGGCCCGGCGCACCTCCAGGGTGCCGTCCGGGTGCTCGGCGGTGTATTCGATCATCACCACCGCGTCGGCCCCCGGGGGCAGCATGGCGCCGGTGGCCACCCGCAGGCTCTCGCCGGGACCCACGCCCCGGGTGGGGGCTACCCCCATGGGCACCTCGCCCTTGATTTCCAGGTACTGAGGCGCGCCGACACTGGCCCCGAAGGTATCTTGGGCCTTAACGGCATAGCCGTCCATAGTGGCGCGCAAAAACCCCGGCACATCCTCCGGCGCCCTGATGGGCGCGGCCAAAACCCGGCCACAGGCATCGGCCAAATCCACATCCTCAGCCCCCACCGGGGCAAACCGGTCATAAAGGGCCAGGACTTCTTGGCGGGTTTGGAGGCGGAAGAATTCTAAGGTTGGCATTTAGCTTTTGTCATAGGCGGCCAGAAAATCTGCTCGGGAAATGCCTGCCTGGGTGCAGATGGTTCTCAAAGTTGACGCCTTTCCTCTCGTTCCCAAGCTCCAGCTTGGGAATGACAATTGTTCGCGAAGCTCTGCTTCGCATGATGGTGCGTAAAACGCACCCTACATTTCTGAAGCGGCAATCTCAACCGCGTCTGGTCCAAAAGTTTCGACATGAAAACTCATGGCTGACCTGACGTCCGCCATAGCTTCCTCATAGGTATCACCCTGTCCAATCACCACCCCCTTTAACCCCAAGGGGTAGGCAATGTAACCATCCGGATGTTTTTCAACAATAAATTTAATGGGCTTCATGGGTTGCTCAGGTAAGCAGTTTAGATAGTTGAAGATTAGCACAGGCGAGACGCCTGTGCCACCGGATTTGTTTGTTGGTGCGCAGGGCGCACCCTACATTTTTCATCCGGGGAAGTTGGGGCCACCGCCCCGGTTCCCTGGCCTGCTTACACGGGTTGGGAGGGGGGTGGGGGGGCGGGCAGGGCCGCTTACGAAAAACCCTGGCCTTCCCCCCACAAATCTTTTTCCCTATCAGCCCTCCTCAATGGTGCGCGGTGCGCACCCTACATCAGCCCCGCGAAAAAATCCGCACGTCCACGGCGAAGAGGCCTTTCTCGTAGAGGAGCAGCGGGTTGAGTTCGATCTGGTCCAGTTCCGGGTGTTTGCCGGCGAAGGTTGCAAGAGCCTTCATGGCGGCCACCAGGGCCTTGGTGTCCCGGGGGGGTTGGCCCCGGTAGCCGGTGAGCAGCGGGTAGCCCTTGATTCTTTTCATCAGGTCTTCTAATTCGGCGTCTTCCGCCGGCAGGATACAGAAGGCCACGTCTTTGTAGATCTCGGTGTTGACGCCGCCCAGGCCGAACATCAGGGTGGGACCATACTGGGGGTCGGTGACGATGCCCAGGATGACTTCCAGGCCGCCGGGTTTGGCCATGGGGGAGACGCTGACGCCGTGGACGGTGACCCAGTGCTCATAGAGCCGGGTGGCGTCCATGATCTCCTGGTAGGCCTGGAGCACTTCCTCGTCATTTTCCAGCCCCAGGTAAACGCCGCCCATTTCGGTTTTGTGGGCCAGCTGGGGTGAGGCGATTTTCATGGCCACCGGGTAGCCGAAGGACCGGGCCAGTTCCACGGCCTGCTCGGGCTCCAGGGCCAGGGGGGCGGCGGCGGCGGGAATCCCGGCCTTGGAGATCAGGGCGGCGGCTTCCGGGGGCGGGACCAGTTGGAGCCCCTCGGGGACCGCCACCGCAGGCCGGCCCGGGACCGGGGCGGGCCGGGGGTCGAACCGGAAGAACTGGGCCAGGGCCGCAATCCCCCGCTCCGGGGTGGGAAAGACCGGGATACCGGCCTCATAAAACTTCTGGCGCTCTTCCCGCTCCACCTCGGCCCCGCCCAGGTAGACAACCAGTTCCGAGGCGCCGGGGGTGACCTGTTGGGAGGCCCCGGGGATGGGGTCCCCGAAAATTACCACCTGGGTGTCGTAGTCTCCCCTGGTTTTGTCCATCACCTGCTTGTAGAGGTCCGGGGCGCTGATGGCGTCGCCGGTCAGATCCACCGGGTTGCCCACGGCGCAGTGGGCCGGCAGCATCTCCCGCAACCGTTCTTTCAGGATGGGATTGGGTTCCGGGACCACCAGGCCATGCTTTTCGGCCTCGTCGATGGCCAGAATCCCCGCCCCGCCGGAGGAGGTGCTGATCATGAGCTTTTTGCCCTTCGGCTTGGGGAGATAGGCCAGGGCCTTGGCAAAGTCGAAGAGTTCCTCCAGGGTATCGGCCCGGTGGACCCGGTACTTGCGGAACAGGGCGTCATAGATGGCGTCGGTCCCGGCCATTGACTTGGTGTGGGACTCGGCGGCCCGGCTGCCCTGAACGGTGCGCCCGGCCTTGAGGATGACCACCGGTTTTTCCGCCTCCCTGAGGGCGTCGAGGAAGTAGGAGGCCCGTTTGACCCCTTCGAGATAGAGGGCGATGACTTTCGTGTGGGGGTCCTGGTTGAAGTACATGAGCACCTCGGCCTCGTCCACGTCCACCCGGTTGCCCAGCGACACGAAGCCGCTGACGCCCAGGTGTTCGGCCGCGGCCATATCCAGGAAGGCGGCGCCCACGGTGCCGGACTGCGACGCCATGGCGATCCGGCCCCGGGTGGTGATCAGCGGCCAGGAGGCGCACATCAGTTCATGGGGCATGTTGACCCCTTGACAATTGGGCCCGATAACCCGCATCCCGGTCGTACGAATAACCTGGGCCAGCTCGTCCTGGAGGCGCTCGCCGTCGGGACCGGCCTCGGCAAAGCCGCCGGTGATGACGATGGCGGCCTTCACCCCTTTGTCGGCGCACTGTTGCAGGGTAGCGGCGACTATCCGGGCCGGAATCACCACCACCGCCAGATCCGGGACCGCCGGGGTATCACCGATGCCTTTATAGACCTTGAGGCCTAAGATCTCGTCGGCCTTGGGGTTGATGGGATACAGCGTTCCGGGGAAGCCGCCGTTCTTGAGATTGGCCAGAATGTCATGGCCCAGTTTGCCGGGGGCGGTGGAAGCGCCGATGACCGCAACGCTTTTAGGCTTGAAGATCGGGGTCAGGCTGGCAAGGATATCCATGGGGCCTCCTTGAAGATAATTCATGATTCTCGATACATCGATGATAAAGCAGGGATGAGCAAATGGGAAGGCGATTTTTGGCTCCCCGCCTATCCTGCCACTAAAATCGCCATATGCCAGGCTGGCATTAACCGAATTATTGTCGTCAATCCAGCCGGTTCGGCAGTAAAGACCACTGGCTGGGCCACCCAAGGGAAATGGCGTCGTGGCTGCGGCTGGTGTCCGCCAGCTGGCAGCAGGGGGCCATCTCAGGTTGCTATCAGAAAAGTATTTTCGGTCCGGAGAATGGTTTCCCGAGGCACTAAAATCCGTAGGGTGCGTCTCAGGCGCCATTCTTGGTGCGTAAGACGCACCCTACGAAGGGAAATTACCTTTATGAGCCCAGATTGGTATCAGGGGCCAGGGCCGGGACTGCCGGGAGGGGGAAAAAATCTCCCCCCAGCCGTTTGCCGGGCTGGAGGCCGTTAGAAACAAAAAACCCCGCAGGCCGCGGGGTTTCAAAACTTGTATATTATTATATCAGAACAAAAGAAAATGTCAAGCCCTTGAGGTCATTTTTTGGGATTTTTGGAAAAATCTCCCTGTAGTCCAGGCAAGGTGCGGGGCCAGCGATCAAACCCCCCAGGGGTTGTCGCGGTCGCAATGACCTTGATCGCCGGAGATGCTTCTGCTGCAAGACCTAGTGATACATCGGAGAAACGCATCGCCGCGGAGCTGTGAACCGGCAGGAAAAAAACCCCGGATAGAGGCGGGGTATGACAAGGTTCTTTAGGATTAACCGAAACTTGCCGATAAAAAGAGAAGATAGTCTGGCGTCATATGGCCGCGAGGCTCACCGGACCCTGGGCCAGAGCGGCTTAGGACCGATACCAGGGTGACCCCAAGCCGATGATTAAGCGCCCAACCACATAATCGCAGGGGAAAAACCTGACCAGAGCGGTCCCGGATACTGGTCTCCGGAACCAAAAACCATCAGCCATATACCGGGGTCCTACGGCCCCCCAAACCGCGCTTATGAGAGAGACTTCATGACCAAGAAGCCTTCCCCTGCCAACGTTCCCGGCAACCTGCGGGTCCGGGCCGAGCAATTGCTGGCGGCTGGAGGGATAGGCCTGCAACAGTTGCCCCCGGAAGATGTTCTGGAGCTGGTGCACGAACTCCAGGTACACCAGATCGAACTGGAGATGCAGAACGAGGAGCTGCTCCGGGCTCAGGAAGCCATCACCGGGACCGGGAACCGGTATGCCGATCTCTACGACTTCGCACCGGTGGGATATGTCACCCTGGACCCGCAAGGGCTCATCAATGAAATCAACCTCACGGGGGCCAGGCTATTGGGAGCGCCCCGGAACTCATTACTCCAGAAGCCCTTCATCCTGTTAGTCGCCCCCTTTGACCGTCAGGCCTTCTATGCCTACCTCAAGCACCTGCCAGCCGGCGGCGCCCCCCAGTCCTCGGAACTGGAGATCAATCCTCTACAAGGCCCCCTCTGCGCCATCTCCCTGGAGAGTCTGGCGATGGTCCAGGCCGGGGGCCAGGTTATCCAGTATCGCATGGCCATCACCGACATCACCCGGCGCCGAAACGCTGAGGACGACCTGCGCCGCAGCGAAGAAAAGTTCCGCCTGCTGTATGAAAAAGCCCCTCTGGGCTACCAATCCCTGGACGAAAACGGCATTATCCGGGAGGTCAACCAGGCCTGGCTGGACGTCCTGGGATACTCCCGGCAAGAGGTGATCGGCCGCCGGTTCGACGACTTTCTCCCGCCGGATTATTTTGAGCTGTTTCCGGAGCGCTTTTCCTGTCTCAAGGACACCGGGGAGGTGTGCAATGTAGATTTTGAGATGGTTCGTAAAGACGGCGCCCGGATCACCGTCTCCTTTTCCGCACGGGTCGCTTTCGACGACCAGGGCCGCTTTGTCCGGACCCACTGCATGTTCCAGGATGTGACGGCCCGCCAGCAGGCCGAGGAAGCCTTGCGGGCCACCGAAGAACGGTTGCGGCTGAAGCTGGATTCCATTCTCTCGCCGGATGCCGCGATCGTCGACGAGGATTTAAGCAACATCCTCGATACCCCGGCGATTCAAGCCCTGATGGAGGACTTCACCAGTCTGACGGGCATGGCAATAGCGATTCTCGATCTCCAGGGGCAGGTGCTGGTGGCCACTGGCTGGCAAGACATCTGCACCCAATACCACCGGGTCCACCCGCAGGCGGCGCAAAACTGCACCCAAAGTGATCTCTTCCTGGCCCAGAACTTGCGGCCGGGCGAGTATGTAGCCCACAAATGCCAGAACCACCTCTGGGATGTGGCGACCCCCCTGTTCATCGGCAACAAGCACGTCGGCAATATCTATACCGGTCAGTTCTTCTACGACGATGAAGCCGTTGATGAGCAGCTGTTCATCGACCAGGCGGCCAAATATGGCTTTGATCAGGGACAGTATCTGTCAGCCCTGCAGCGGGTGCCACGCATCAGTCGGGCCCGGGTCAAGCCCCTGATGGATTTCCTGACGAAATTCTCGGCCTTGGTTTCCAAGCTGAGCTTCAGCAACCTCAAGCTGGCCAAAGCGATGTCCGAGCAGCGGCAGATTGAGGCCACCTTGCGCCAGAGCAAAGAACATTTCCGGCGACTGACCAAGCTATCTCCGGTCCCGGTCGTCATTATCAACCGGCAGGGTGATATTGAGTATTTGAATGACCGTTTCCTGACGACTTTTGGCTATAACCTTGACGATATCCCGAACATGGAGGCCTGGTGGCGGTGCGCCTATCCCGACGAGCACCATCGCCTCAAAGGCATGGCCAACTGGCGGAAGGCCGTGGAAAAGGCGGCCCGGGAAGATACGGATATTGCACCGTCCGAATCCCGGGTGACCTGCAAGGATGGCACGGTGCGTATCGCCGAAATAATCGGCACCAGGATCGGGAACAAGAACCTGGTGATCTTGCAGGATATCACCGAACGCAAGCAGGCCGAGGCGGCGCTGCAAGCCAGTGAAGCCCTTTTCAGGGAAGCCCAGCGCATCGCCCATATCGGCAGCTGGAGTATGAATCTAACCGATAATATAATCAAATGGTCGGATGAAATGTATCGCATCTACGGCGTAACCAAAGATGAATTCCCCCACACGCCGGAATCGTTTCTGAAACTCCTCCATCCCGATGATCGGCCGCGTATGGAAAGATGGGTCGAGGAAACGATTGCTCAGATCAAAACGCCAACACTGGATTTCAGGGTTGTCCTGCCCGACGGAAACGTACGACATATCCGGGGAGAAGGTGGATTAATCACTGATCAGTCCGGCAACCCGGAACGCCTGACGGGCACCGCCCAAGATATCACCGCGCGCAAGCAAACGGAAACTGAACGCGACCGCATGTTTAATCTCTCCCTGGATATAATGTGTATTGGCGGGCTTGACGGTTTCTTCAAGCAAGTCAATCCCGCCGGGGAAAAAATGTTGGGTTGGACCGATCAGGAACTGCTGATGAAGCCCTGGATAGAATATGTGCACCCTGAGGATCGCGCCGCCACCATTGCCGCGGGGGAACAACTGGCCGCCGGCGAAGCGGTCTATGCCTTTCAGAACCGTTACCGATGCCGGGACGGCTCCTATCGCTGGCTCTCCTGGAACGCCTTCCCCTTACTGGAAGAAGGTTTGATCTTTTTCGTGGGCCGAGATGTTACCGAGCGCAAGCGGGCCGAGGCCGAGATTGTCCGGCAAAGTAGCCAGCTCCGGGCCCTGGCGGCCCGGCTGGCGAATGTGGAAGAAACGGGGCGGGAGCATCTGGCCCGGGAACTGCACGACCAGGTGTGCCAGAGCCTCACCGCCCTGAGCCTCACTCTAACCCTGCTCCAGACTCAGATGCCCCCGAAGGCGGCGACCAAGCTTCGGGGCCGGATGGCCGGGGCCGTGGCCCTGGTGGAGCAAATCGGGGAGACCATCCGGGACGTGATGGCCGAGTTGCGGCCCCCGATGCTAGACGACTATGGGCTGCTGTCGGCGCTGCACTGGTACGGAACGGAGTTCTCCGGTAAGACGGGCATCGGCGTGGACGTCCAGGGCCAGGAGGCGGTCCCTCGCCTGGCCGCGCCGGTGGAACTGGCCATGTTCCGCATCGTCCAGGAAGCCATGGCCAATGTGGCCAAGCACGCCCAGGCCACGGGGGTGGTCCTGACCCAGGCGGAGGACAACGGCACGGTCCGCCTGGTCATCGCCGACAACGGCGTCGGTTTCGACCAGGAGCGGCTGGGTCAGCCGGAGGGCCGCCACCTCTGGGGCCTCATGACCATGAGCGAGCGGGCCGCGGCGGCCGGCGGCCGCTGCCGCATCGAGTCCCAGCCTGGCCAGGGTACCCGGGTGGTGGTGGAGGTAAGCCGATGAGCCTCACTGGGTTCCTGGCCGATGCCCAGGCGGAGGTCTGGAACGGGCTCAAACCCTGTTCCGAAAAGTCTTTGGTGGCACTGGTATCTTTCCGGTGTGGGTAACGGGTTGAAAACCTGTGCCTCCAACGGCGGCGGGCACGGAGGCCCGCCCCACCATCTAAGGTGGTGGCACAGGCTTTCCAGCCTGTGCAGGTGTAGGGTGCGCCCGGCGCACCAACATGGCGGGCGGGACGCCCGCCCCACGAACTTTTCATGTTTTTCGGGTGAGCCGAAGGCCCATGAATAACTGAAATGATAAAATCTCTGAGAAAATAAGGAATAACTATGAGTCCTCATATCCTGATTGTGGAGGATCACCAAGGTGTGCGCCAATCGCTGCGGGAATGGCTGGAACTATCGTTCCCGCACTACCAGTTGCTGGAAGCCAAAAGCGGCGAAGAAGCGATCACCGTGGCCCAAACCATGTCTCCTTGTCTGGTCATCATGGATATCGGCCTTCCCGGCATGAGCGGCATCGAAGCCGCGCAGGGCATCAAAGCGGCGGTGCCCGAAACCCGGGTGGTGATGCTCACCATTTATGACGATGAGGCCCATAGGGCTGGCGCGGCCGCGGCCGGGGTCAGCGCCTATGTGCCCAAGCGCAAGGTCCAAACGGA
Source organism: Deltaproteobacteria bacterium (assembly GCA_030655955.1). GTDB lineage: Bacteria > Desulfobacterota > Desulfobaccia > Desulfobaccales > 0-14-0-80-60-11 > 0-14-0-80-60-11. The sequence goes on along the minus strand of JAUSOZ010000012.1, from coordinate 3,093 downwards.
ACTTCTGCCCGTCCTCACCAGGTTGCTGGCCGAGGATAACGGCAAGCCCCCGTCCTGAGTGATCCGGGCGGGGTTCTCCGCCTTAAGAGAAAAACCGCTCCATCCAGGCGGAGATCCTCCGCCAGCCCACCCGATTGTCGGACCCGGAATGTGGGCTTGACTTGCCCCCCCGCCCTAAATTAAAACCTGTTCCAAAAAGTTTTTGGTGGCACCGGCATCTTGCCGGTGCGGCGCACAGGCTGGAAGCCTGTGCCACCAAAGGCGGCGGGCAGGGAGACCCGCCCACCAAACCTTTCATGCCTTATGGGTGGGCCCAAGGCCCATGAATGACTGTCCTGAAAAGTTTTTTGTAGGGTGCGTCCTACGCACCACTTGCTGATCGGGAACTGCGGGCAGTGCCCGCCCTACACATCTTTTCATAATTTGCGGGTGGACCAAAGGCCCATGAGTGGCTTCCCTCAGGCTTTGATTTAAGAGCTTGTCTCTAAGGTGTTCACCTGACCCGAAAGACAACAAAGGCTTTACAAAATAAACCCCCTGAGAAGCAGTTGGCCATGCTTTGAGGCGAGAGTTTCTTGCCAGGCCCTGAGGTAGTATGCACCTGTCGCCTCATCCCTCCCTCTGATTCACCACTGCCAGGCGGTGTTGGCCACGGGTTCTTAAGCTCCACAACCGTTGAAGTATCTTGTCTCTAAGGGTGTGGTATACCCAAATATCAAACAAAAAAGTACTTCTTCTGGGGAATTTGTGCTATCATGCCGTTGACGAGAGAATTCGGCTTCAAGAGTAGCAACTTGGGGATTTTCACCGGGTCCGGAGGTCCCAAAAACCATTTTGTGACCGAGGCAGACAAGGCTGTCGTAAAATCTCGGGTAAGGGCCCCTTGAGTGTGTTAATATTTACCCTGTGCCCAATAACTCGTTGCATTGTTCTGGTTTTTTCTTGGACCGATACAGCACTGAATGTGTGGCGTAGGGCTGTTTTACTTGTTTTATCGAGTAATTTTTGTCGGACCGGACCGATGAGCAGTTACTTAACGTTACAAGTTGACTTAGGGGAGATTACCTAAGAAGTGCGGGTGGCGATATGAACTGGGGAAAGGGCCTCATTATCGTTTTGGGGTTGATGCAGCTTTCCCTCGTTGCCCACGCTCGTGACATCGAAAGCTTTACCGATAGTCAGGGCACCGTGCACATTACCAACATCGGGTCCAAGCAGCAGGGCAGTCCGGCAAATTCTCCCAGCCCTGCAGCACCTCTTCGTCCCAGCAGCTTTCCCGGGAAAGCTCCGCCCCCCATGCCCGCCAGGGAACCTGCTCCCCAGGCCCAAGCCCCTGCCCCTAACCCCGAGGCTCAGGCCCCAATTCCCGATTCCGAGGCCCAAGCCCCAGTTCCCAAGCCCGAGGCGGCTCCGGGCGAACCGGTTCCGGTTGATCCCCAACCCGGTTCCCGGGTCACCCATCCAGAAGGTTCAGACAGGGTGATGCCGTTGGCCGACCGGACCGGGAACCAAGCGGGGCCAGGAACGGCGGCCGAAACTCCCAGCGCTCAACTCCGGCGGGTGTCCTGGTCTCCACCTCAGCCGGTAACGCCAGCCTCCCAAGGCAAAATTGTCATTCGCCGGGACCGCCAGGGGGTAATTCATATCACGAATGTGGCGATGGATGAGGTGCCGCTGATGGCCCCGGCGGTTCAGACGCAGGCGCGCGCCCCCGCACTGATTCTTCCGGCCGTGCAGACGGCGTCGTGCCCGGAGTTGGGACCAGAGGTTGCGGCCTACCTTGAAGCCAAGCTCCAGAGTCACGCCCCCGTCTGGGTTGGCCGAACCGTGCGCCGCTACCGGGGCCCCCAAGGCGTCTGGCATATCGTCAACGCACCGGCCCCGGACTTACAATCACCCGAGGGTCCCTTAGTGGCCTCGGCCGGGCAGATCGCGGTGCCGGCGGCCGCCCATGACCCTCCGGTAACCCCAACGCCACCGGCAATGGCCTGGGGGCCGGGGTTGGTCAAGCCGCCATCCGGAGCTTCAGCCCCGATGGTGGTGGCCCAGCGAGACCAACGCGGCGTGGTGCATATATTTACCCGGGCCTCGGCTGAAGGCATGTCGGACCGGGATGGTGCGATGAATTTTTTGCGGCGAGTTTCCCCGGCCGTGCAATCCTGCATCATCGAGGCGGCTGGGCTGTACCAACTGCCGATTCCCTTGGTCCTGGCTCTCATACGGCAGGAATCAAATTTTGTCCATCAGGCCGTGTCTCCCAAGGGAGCCATGGGGTTGATGCAGCTCATGCCGGGGACCGCGGCTTCCTTAGGGGTTCGAGACCCCTTTGATCCCCGGGAAAATATCCTGGCGGGGTGCCGCTATTTCCGACAGTTGCTGGATTACTTTCAGGGGAACGTGCCCCTGGCCCTGGCCGGGTATAATGCCGGGTATCATCGGGTAATCTCGGCGGGTTGTCAGGTTCCAGCCATCAAAGAAACCCAGGAATTCGTCACCCAGGTCATGGGGCTCTATTGCCTCCTGGAAAAACGTGCTTCTGGTCTCTAGCCCCACTGGTCTATCCCACGGAAGTCGGCTCCTCCCCGTCTCCATCATGAGAACCTCCACCCACGGGGATGCCCCGGCAACTCGTCAAGGACCAGAAAAAAGATTATACTAAGGGAGCCTCTTGCAAAATGTTCCGGGGTTGTCCGGGAGAAATCGCCGGGAATAGCCAATATGGAGACTTCGGTAACTTGTGTAATGAATTTCTTGAAGTTTGGTCACAAAATCAGCGTGTTACCCGAATTTTGGGCGTGGCTCTCCCTTTCCACTTGGAACAACATCCTGTCGCCCTCAGCCACTCAGCAAATGAGCTTGAGCAGCTGATCGGCGAACAGGGCGATGACGCCGAACATGAGGTGCAACCTGACTTTTTCTGCCCCCCGAACCATGACGTTGCCAGCCCCGAAATTTTCTTTCAACCGGCTGTTAAACCGCTCGGCAACGGACCTTTCCCGGTAGCGGGCCGCCTCATGAGGGGCCAGGGGAACAACTTCTTTCCCCCGCGAGTTTCTGTCAATGATGGGGACGTGCCCCAGGCTGCGGCTCACG
>JAUSOZ010000316.1 GCA_030655955.1 Deltaproteobacteria bacterium | reverse complement strand
AACGGCGGGCAATGCCCGCCCTACACAATTTTCATGTTTCTGGTTCCCAAGCTCCCGCTTGGGAACCCCATTGCAGGCAAAGCTCCTGCTTTGCGAGAATATCATCTATTTATTGCGCCATACGCCCAAGCAGGAGCTTGGGGGAAATTTACGTTCCCAAGCAGGAGCTTGGGATCGAGGGAAAGGCGGGATGGGCTGCGCTTTCCCGCTCTACGGCCTATGGGCTACTCAGGAAAAGACCCGTAGGGCGGGCGTCCTCGCCCGCCCCTGCCATAAGCTGATGGTGCGTAGGACGCACCCTACGGAAAACTTTGAACTTTGAACTTTTCAAACAATTAATGAACTGCGACCGTCAATCATGACGCTGGAAGAAGCCCGCGAACTCTTGAGTCTGGGTCTCAAGGCCACCAAGAAGGAGGTCAAGGCGGCCTATCGCCGGGCCGCCCGCCGCTGGCACCCGGATAAGGCCCCGGCCGGCGCCGAGATTACCCACCGGGCTCGGATGCAGCAGATTAACGCCGCCTATCAACTGATAGTCCAATTCATTGAAGACTATCGCTATGACCTGGTGGAGAGCGCCGGCCCCGAGGACATCCAGAAGTGGTGGGCCGACCGCTTTGCCACCGGGGTGTGGGGGCCGCCGCCCCCAAAAGAACCGGAAGGCGGTGACGACTGATATTGGCTCGCCTACTCCTGCTTGTGGTCCTCCTGCTCCAACTGGCCCCGGGGCCGCTTCCGCTCGCGGCCGCCCCGGCGCCGACTATCCGGGAAGACCTGGAATATCAAATTAGCCTGGGCCCGTGGTCGGATGTGGCCCGGGTTCACCTGGTGCTCAAAGAATTGGAGCCGGGACGTTACCAGGCCGAGGTTTCCGGGGCCGCCCAGGGCATGTGGCAATTGACCAGCCGCTGGTTGCCCGAACGCTACCAGGCGGAGATGGTCTACCGGGATGGCAGGCTGGTGCCGCTGCTCTACCGGGAAGAGTTTCTTAGCCAGGGCCAGAAGGTCATGAAAGAATACCGTTTCGACTATGAGCACGGTCACGTAACCCTCTGGCGCCAAGCCCAGGGCAGTGAGAAGGTCAAGAAATGGGAAGTGCCCCTGAAAGGCCCGGTTTATGACCCCTTGACCCTGTTTTACAACATCCGGCTGGGCGTATTCGGGCCGTTGCCCGGCGGTACCACCCTGCGGATCATGGTCCTGCCTACTCCGGAACCCCGGGAGATGGCCTTCAAGATCGGCGCCGTCAGCAACAAGGCCCGCCAGGTGATGTTGGATTACCGCCGGTCGGAATCCAAGGCGGTGGACCAATATTTTATCTTTCTCGGCCCGGAGCAGGTGCCCACCCTGGCCTGGACCCGGGTGCCCCTGTTCGGCAAACTCACCGGGCGCTTACTCAACCCCGGCGAGATCAGGAAGGAGGGGTTGCTGGCCCTGCCCCCCTCCCCTTCTGCCAGCCTGAAGCGCCAGCCATGAGGAGCACTGCCGCTTGAGAACTCGATCCCGTCTGGCCGGCGTCCTCCCTTTCCTGGTCCTGCTGGCCATTGGGCTTGGGCCGCTGCCGCCTCCGGCCCAGGCTGCCCCGGCCCTCCTGGAGGAATTGCGCTACCGGATTGAGATCCTGATCTGGCAAGATGCGGCCCGGGTCAAGCTCACCTTGAATCGCCTGGGACCGGGGCGCTATACGGCGGAAATCATCGGCGAACCTCAGGGCATTATCAAGCTCCTGTCCGGAGGACAGCGGGAACGCCTGCAGACCGAGATGGTCTGGCGCAACCACCGCCTCCTGCCGCTCATTTACCGGGAGGAGTCGTGGCGCGGGAAGAAACGCCGCCTGAAAGAATACCGCTTTGACTATGCCCGGGGCCGGGTGGAATTGTGGGAGGGCCACGATGGCAAGGCTCTAGCGAAAAAATGGCACACCGACCTTACCGACCAGGTCTATGATCCCTTGTCGGCGTTCTACAACTTCCGCCTGGGGATTCTCGGCCCCACCCGGGAGGGGGAGACCAGCACCATCCAGGGCATTCCCTATCCCCAGCCCGACGCCATGGAGTTGCGCCTGGGGGGGGAGAGCAAGGATGGCCGCCAGGTCATGCTTTCCCTGATCAACCCGGTCTTCCATGATTCCCGGGGGGTAGTTTTTGCCAACGTCGATAAACAATTGGTGCCGCACCAGGCCTGGACCACGGTCTCCGGCATCACGGTCAGGGGATTGTTGTTGCCGGAAAGCGTCATCATGGCCCCCGGACTGCCGGGATTAACCGGGCCGGGGCTGGCGGCCTCCCGTCGGCCCCCGGTGAAAGATTCGCCGGCCAGCGCCGGGCGGGAGAAAAGTCGGTGATCCACCCCCGGAACTGGTACGTGGAAATCTCCGGCCAGGGACCCGCTCTGGTGCTGCTGCACGGCCTGGGGGCCTCCAGCTTCTCCTGGCGCCACAACCGGGCGCCCCTCTCCCGCCACTTCCGAGTAATCACCCCGGACCTGCCCGGGCACGGCCGCTCCCCGGCCCCGCTGGATGCGGACTACCGCACCGAGGCCCTGGTCCGGGGCCTGGTGGATTTCTTGGACTGGCACGGTCTCGAAACCGTCGCCCTGGGCGGCAACTCCCTGGGGGGCGGCTTGAGCCTGGTCCTGGCCCGGGAGCAACCGACGCGGGTTTCGTCCCTGGTGCTCCTGGCCCCCGCCGCGGCCCTGACCCGGGTCCCCTATGCCTTTTGGCCGCTGCGCCTGCCGGTCCTGGGGTACGCCATGGCATCCCTCCTGGGACCCTGGCTGCTCCCCTGGTTCATGCGCCTGGTCTACTGCCACCCGGAACGCCTCATCCCGGAGGCGGTGGCAGGCTACGCCCCGCCCTACCGGGACCTCCGCCGCCGCCTGGCGCTGCGCCAGGTCTGCCGGCACCTGGAGATTCGCCCCCTGGCCGAAATCGCCGACCTGCTCCGGGGCCTGGCCCAGCCCACGAGCCTCATCTGGGGAGAACGAGACCGCATCCTGGACCCGGCCCAGGGGCACTGGATGGCCGCGCACCTGCCCCAGGCGGAATTTCACCTCCTCCCCGAGGTGGGCCATGCCCCCCAGGAGGAAGCCCCGGAACTGGTGAACAAGATTATCATTGATTTTTTAGGCCGTTCAATGAAGAATGTATGACACGAGACAACCCCACCCTTCAACCGAAGGGAACAACCATGAGGGAGGGTGACGGGCGCCTCTGCCCGCCACAGACATATGACCAAAAACATTATTCCTTTTGCCCGGGCCCAACGTTCCGTCAAGGAGGTGGTGGAGAAGTTCCATCAGGACCTGGATGACATTGAAGAGATCGTCATCATCGCCAAGGACCGGGACGGCGAATGGATCTTCGCCAATTCCGAACTGGAAAACGAGCTGGAGTGGATCGGCAGCCTCTATAAATTCATCAACAAGGCCATCCTGGAGGACGATGAGGATTTTTAGGAGTCAGGGCGGGCGGGTTGACCCGCTGGCTAATCGCATAATTTCAAGGCGGGAAGGAATCATACCGGTGGGGCGGGCCGCAAGGCCCGCCCCATTACTTTTGCTGGATCCCCAAGGCCGAGTCAGCCTGCCGGCCGGCCTCCGTAAATGAATCGGGAGTTTTGGGTCGGCAACTAAGGATAAGCGGTGATTCGGCTAACTTTGTCAGCGACCGGTGGCCCCGAATGGCCCTCCGGTCTTTTTGCTTATGGATGCCAGAGAAATGCGGGGCCATCCCGCCCCGTTTGTTTTTCGCATACCGGCTGAGCCGATAGAGATGTGTGCCGCAAATCAGATGATGAATTCCTATGCCTCTAAAACCCATAGACCTCCATTCATAGGACACTTTAAAGTAAACTCGGTCAATAGTTCAGCAAAAACATAGGTTCTATGAAGGGGTAAATTAGGGATTCCCTAATTTATTTCCTGCACCACTCCTTTAAAATATGGTCAAAATGATCATGTTAGAAAACTTTATTGCTTGATAACCTCGTGGATCAGCAAAAGCACTTTAATTCGCACCACGAGGAACCCAACCAAACGCATTAATCAATTTTAATTTAATCGCCAGGAGGCTATGAACGATGAAATTAACTCATAAAGGAAAGCTGATGAAAAAATATTCAAAGCCTGTAATTTATACCATTGACCCGAATGATCCTCGGATATCGCACCTCAAGGAATTATTTGAGCAACCCAAAAGGGAACCTGCAGGCCAAAAAAGTGGTCGTCCACAAGATATATCAGCCGAGATTATGCGGTCGTCTCGGTCCCAGACTTCTGGGAGTTCGAGCCGGGAAAAGTACCGCACTCCTCGGCTATCAGAGGCGCAATGAGTTAATCGAGGCCTGCGGGTTTTTTGGGGTTCAGGGGCCAGGCGGAGAGCTGAAAAGCATGGTTGAAAACCGTAGGGCGGGCGTCCCGCCCGCCATTGGTGCGTAGAACGCACCCTACAAACAACTGTTCAAGGCAGTCTTTGCTCTTACCCCAAACCGCTATTTTTCCACCAAAATGACCTTGTGATTGATCAGGTTCAGGCTATGGATCTCGGCCTTCAGCACCTTCTGTTCCCCGAAGATATTGACAATCCTGACGCTGTCGCCATCCGGTTCGATGACGTCCACATCCTTGAGGATCAGTTCCTCCTGGCCGTTTTTCAACAGGTACGCGGTCGCTTCACACATGGTCGATTATCTCCTTTAACTTCTGGCTAACGATCCTGTCCACCAGGTGGGGCAGAGGTTCGGGGGTCAGGCCGACGATCTCCACCGCCTCCTGGGTCAGGGGCAGCAAAATTTTCCGGGCCGGAGCCGAGGCAATGGCTGCGGCTATCTTGGGGGTCACTTCCCCCATCATGGAGTTGGCCAGGACGATGGAGAGGCAGCCTAAGATAACGTCGGCCGTGGCCACGGTGCGGACAATGGCGTTTTCGCCGCTGGCCCCCCGGTTGGCCCGGGCCTTCATCATCTGGGCGGTAGCCACGGCGTTGGTGCCCAGGGCGATGACCTCGTGCTCCTCCCGGTAGACTTCTTTCAGACGCTTGATGAGCGCCGCGCCGATGCCGCCGCCCTGACCGTCGATAACGCAGATGCGCACTGGCTCCGCCCCTTACTTTAAGCCGAATTTTTCCCGCAGTTTGCGGAACACGATTTCCGGCACCATGCCGGCAATGTCGCCGCCATGCACGGCCGCCTCCTTGAGGATGCTGGAGCTCAGGAAGACCCAGCGCAGGCCGGTCATGAGAAACACCGTCTCAATTTCCGGTTCCAGCCGCCGGTTCATCATGGCCAGCTGGAATTCGTACTCGAAATCGGTGACGGCCCTGAGACCCCGCAGGATGGCCCGGGCTTTTTGGCCCGTGGCGTATTTTACCAGCAGGCCGTCGAAGGTGTCAACGGAGACCGTGGGGTAATCCGCCAGGGACACCCGGCACATCTCCATCCGTTCTTCGATGCTAAACAGGGACTTCTTAAAGGCGTTGGTGGCCACCGCCACGATGATCCGGTCAAAGATCTTCAAGGCCCGCTGGATCAGGTCCAGATGGCCGTTGGTGATGGGGTCGAATGAGCCGGGGTATACGGCGATATCGGGCATCAGTTAGTCATGCTCCTGTGGGGCAGGTTCTGCCATGAGATAGAAAGCCACCTGGGTGTCGCCATAGCGGCGCACCGTAAGGCGCCTGAGTCCGCCGCACGCCTCGGGCAGGCTCTCCCGGCGGCTGTGCTCCACCACCACCCGGGCCCCGGGCGCCAGGATGGGCAGCCCGGCCAGGGCGGTCAAGGCCGCCACCGCGTCCGGCCCGCCGTAAGGGGGGTCCAGGAAGGCCAGGCCAAAGGGCTCGCCCCGGCCGGCCAGTTGCTTCAGAGCCGTGGTCACCGGCAGGGGCCAGACCGTGGTCCGGTCCGCCAGGCCCAAATCCGCCAGGTTGCGGCGCAGCACCTTCAGGGACTCGGGGTGGTCCTCCACGAAGACGGCAACGGCCGCCCCCCGGCTCAAGGCCTCGATCCCCAAAGCGCCGGTGCCGGCAAACAGGTCCAGGACCCTCAGCCCAACCACCGCCGGCCCCAGGATACTGAACACCGCCTCCCGGACCTTGGCGGCCGTGGGCCGGATGCGGCCCTTAACCGGGGCCAGCCGGCGGCCCTTAAAGGCGCCAGCGATGATGCGCATCGACTGCTCCTTTGGAGCAGTCGGCTTTCAGCTATCAGCCGTCAGCTATCAGCTTAAAGAAAATCACGACCCTTCCTTAATACATTTTTTAGCTGACCGCTGAACGCTGAACGCTGACCGCTATTTTCTCAGATAATCCCGGATCAGGAGCTCGGCGATCTGGACGGCGTTGGTCGCGGCCCCCTTGCGCAAGTTGTCGGCCACCACCCAGAAGTTCAGGCCGTTGGGGATGGAAAAATCCTCCCGGATGCGCCCCACCAGGGTGAGGTCCTGGCCCGCGGCGTCCAGGGGCATGGGATACTCGTTCTTGGCCGGGTTATCCACGACTTTGACGCCGGGGGCCTGGGCTAATATCTTCCGGGCCTCGTCCACGGTGAGCTTGCGCTCCGTCTCGATGTTCACCGCTTCCGAGTGGCTGTAAAACACCGGCACCCGCACTGTGGTGGCCGTCACCTGGATGCTGTCGTCCCCCATGATCTTCTGGGTTTCGTTGACCATCTTCATCTCTTCCTTGGTGTAGCCGTTGGGAAGGAAGACATCGATGTGGGGCAGGCAGTTGAAGGCGATCCGATGGGGGTAAACCTTATTTTTGGTGGGCTGACAGGACAACAGCGCCCGCACCTGCTCCGCCAGTTCATCCACCGCCTTCTGGCCGGTCCCGGACACCGCCTGGTAGGTGGACACCACCACCCGCTTGATGCGAGCCGCATCGTGCAGGGGTTTTAAGGCCACCACCATCTGGATGGTAGAGCAGTTGGGGTTGGCGATGATGCCGGTTTTCGTATAGAGGCCGATGTCCTGGGGATTGACCTCCGGGACCACCAGGGGGACCTCCGGGTCCATGCGCCAGGCGCTGGAGTTGTCCACCACCACGGCGCCGGCCCGGGCGGCTATGGGGCCGTATTCCTTGCTGATGCCGCCCCCGGCGGAAAACAGGGCGATCTCCACCCCGTCAAAGGAGTCCTCGTTCAACACCTCCACCGATATCTCTTTGCCCAGAAAGGTGACTGTTTTCCCCAGGGACCGTTCGGATGCCAGCGGCACCAAACGCGACACCGGAAAATTCCTCTCCTCCAAACAGGCCACCATCTGCTGCCCCACCGCGCCGGTGGCTCCGACTACCGCGACTCTATATGTTCCACCCATGTCTCAAAATCTCCTGGGAAGATAGCTATCAGCTTTCAGCCATCAGCTTTCAGCTAAAAACCTTTCTCCATTTTCCTTTAGGCTAACCACTCATTACTTACTGCTTACTGCTCACTATTATATCATTTCCACCGCGTATTGGGCCACCTTGTCACCCACCTGGCTGGTGGACAGGCCCATCTTCCCCGCGGCCATGCTCTGCATGTCGTTGGCGGCGGTCTTTTTAATCGCGGCCTCCACTGCGGCCGCGGCCTTGGCCGCCCCCAGCTGGTCCAGCATCATCTGGGCCGCGGCGATGGCCGCCAGGGGGTTCACCACCTGAAGGCCGGTGTATTTGGGGGCCGAGCCGCCGATGGGCTCGAACATGGATACGCCTTCGGGGTTGATATTGCCGCCCGCGGCTACGCCCATGCCGCCCTGGATCATCGCCCCCAGGTCGGTGATGATATCGCCGAACAAATTATCCGTCACCACCACGTCGAACCACTCGGGGTTTTTGACAAACCACATGCAGGTGGCGTCCACGTGGGCGTAGTCGGTGGTCACGTCCGGGTACTGGGGCGCCATGGCCTCAAAGGCCCGGAACCACAGATTCGAGGCGAAGGTGAGGACGTTGGTCTTGGCCACCATAGTGAGCTTCTTGGCCCGGTTGCGCTTCCGGGTCAGCTCGAAGGCGAACTTCAGGCAGCGGTCGACGCCCTTGCGGGTGTTGATGGATTCCTGGACCGCTACTTCGTCCGGGGTGCCGTATTTCAGGAAGCCGCCGGCGCCGGCGTAGAGGCCCTCGGTGTTCTCCCGCACCACCGCAAAATCGATGTCCTCGGGGCCCTTGTCCTTGAGCGGTGTCTCCACCCCGGGATAGAGGATCACGGGCCTTAGGTTGATATACTGGTCCAGGGCAAAGCGGGCGTTGAGCAGGATGCCTTTCTCCAGGATGCCCGGGGCGACGTCCGGGTGGCCGATGGCCCCCAGGTAGATGGCCTTAAACTGCCGCAGTTCGGCGATCACCGACTCCGGCAGGGTCTCGCCGGTGCGCATGTAGCGCTCGCCGCCCAGGTCGTAATAGGTGTAGTCGAATTTGAGCCCCGCCGGACCCGCCACGGCATTGAGGACCTTGATGCCCTCGGCCACCACTTCCGGGCCGGTGCCGTCTCCGGGGATGACTGCGATATTATATGCACTCATGCTGATTTCGCCTCCAGATGCTTTTTGACAAAGGCCATGAGACCGCCGTCCGACAGCAGTTCCTGCATGAAGGGCGGAATGGCCTGGCTGGGGTATTTTTTGCCGGTGCTCAAGTCGGTGATGACCCCAGAGTCCATATCGACGCTGATTTGCTGGCCGCCCTTAATCTCGGCCGCGGCCTCCGGGCACTCGAAAATGGCCAGGCCCATGTTGAAGGCATTGCGGTAGAAGATCCGGGCGAAGCTCCCGGCGATCACCCCGGCTATACCCGCGGCCTTGAGCGCGATGGGGGCGTGTTCCCGGGAGGAGCCGCAGCCGAAATTTTTCCCGGCCACGATGAAATCCCCCGGCTGCATCTTGCTGACAAACTCCGGGTCGGCGTCCTCCATGGCGTGTTTGGCCAGCTCCATGGGGTCGGAGGTGTTGAGATACCGGGCCGGAATGATCTCGTCGGTGTTGACGTCGTCGCCGAACTGGTGCACTTTCCCTTTGAGTTCCATGCAGGGGTTTCCTTACTTTGGTTTTAATCTATCAAAATAACCATAAATCGCGCCAGGAGGCAAGGCTTTGAGAAAAATAATTGCAGAAGCAGCGGGGCTCCAGGGTCTTCCCCGCTAGAGTATGAAAAGTTCTTTTAATTGGTGGAACAGGCTTTCCAGCCTGTGCCAAGGAGGCAGAATAGTCATGCACAGCCTGGAAAGGCCGTGCCACCAGCCAACACTAAACCGAGCCTGGCCGTTCAAACTTTGTTCCCAAGCTCCCCTTAAAAACGGCAAGAAAGGCTGCCGTGAGGTTCATCTGCCCTTTTTTCTTGATTTTCTCGGCGCCTTTGGGGTTAAAATTAAGCCTATGCCGCCGCCGGGAAAACTCTTTATCTACGAAATCGAGGGCCGGGTCTATCCGCCCGACGACCTCACCGGGGCAGACTTCCTGGGTTGCTGGCGGGAGGGGGATCATTCTTACCTCTTCTTCCCCCGCCCCATGGAAGCGGCGGTCAAGGCCTGGGTGGCCACCCAGGAGGGCGCCCGCTACTCCTCCGAGAGCGTCATGAACTACGCCGACTGGGAGGCGGGCCAGCCCTTACAGAAAACCTCCATGGCGGGATTTCACCTCTGCCCGGTGTGGGAGGACCCGACCCCGGCGGCGGGCGAACTGGTCATCCGCATGGAGCCGGGCCTGGCCTTCGGCTCCGGCTACCACCCCACCACCCGGACCTGCCTGGAACTGTTGCGCCGGGTCTATGCGGCGGACGGACCCCGGAAGGTCCTGGACCTGGGCACCGGCACCGGCATCCTGTCCCTGGCTGCTCTGGCCCTGGGGGCCGAACGGGTGGTGGCGGTGGAGTACAACGAGCTGGCGGTGCGGACCTGTGCCCGGAACCTGAAGCACAATCAGCGCCGGGCCGACGTGGACCTGATCCAGGCCGACGCCCGGGATTACGCCGGCCTCCCCGCCGGCCTGACCCTGGCCAACATCCACCTGGACGTGCTCCTGGACCTGCTTGCCATCCCCGCATTCCTCACCAAGGATTGGTATATCTTCTCCGGCATCCTGGGGACCCAGTTGGAGGTTTTTCGTCAGCGATTGAAGGAGACTCCCCTTCAGGAAGTGGAGACGCTGCATGAGAATATGTGGTTTGCGGTGCTGGCCCGGGGTGGAGGCAGTCTTGAATAACCTGCCGCCATTGGACAAGATGATACCAGTCTGAGCTCAAGAAGGTAATTTCCCTTCGTAGGATGCGTCTTACGCACCAAGAATGGCGCGTGAGACGCGCCCTACTGATTTTAGTGCCTTGGAAAACCACTCTCCGGACCTAAAAATACCTTTCTAAGAACAACCTGATATGACACAAAAAAGGGGCCGGCGGCGGCCCCTGACGGGAAATTTCGGGTCGGTTCGGGCTAGTGGTCCGGCCGCACCAACTGCCGGGGGCCGCTGCTGCCGGCGGGGCGCCAGTCTTTGGGGCCGCAATAGGCCGTGAGGCGATCCAGTTCGCCTAACTCGCTCAGGCGGTCGTAAATCAGGGCCCAGACGCAGGGCACGTCGCATTTCAGGGTCATGGAGACCTCGCACTTACCGCCCTGGGAGCCGCCGCAGGGGCCGTTGAGCAGGCCCTTGGCGCAGCGGGTCACCGGGCAGAGGCCGCCGGTCACGCCCAGCATGCAGTCGCCGCACCCCTGGCAGCGCTCCTGCCACAGGCCGGTTCCCGAGGACTCCCCGATGAACATGGTGTTGAGGCCCGGCAGCACCGCCTTACCCGGCAGCCGTTCCGCCAGGCTCTGAATCCCGGCGCCGCAGGCGATGGAGAGCACCGCCTCGGCGCCTGCGGCCTTGTCGATGATGTCCAGGAGAAAATCTTGGATGCACTGTCGATCGACGCTTATCTCCAGGATCTCCATGGCTTTGCCTTCCAGGCGGAAGGCCATGTCCAGGGCCGCGGCCAATTCCGCCACCTGCTTGCGGCCGCCGCTCAGGCATTCCGCCGTGCAGGTATCACACCCGGCGATGAGAATTTTTCCATAGGGGCGCACCATCTCCTTGATTTCGGAGAGGGGTTTTCTTTCACCAACGACCATAATTTCCGTCCTTTACAAACATATAAAATTCCCGGGTGCGGCCAACTGGCCCCCCGCGCGTGGCGTTATTCCAGGATTATAAGTATAAATGAACGCGACCCGGCTGGCAACTTTTCTTCGCGCCGCACGCCAGAGCACTTGCAGCCGTCTGGTTTTCCCGGGTCAGGCGGCATTATTGTATCCCACGTTTCTGGTTCCCAAGCTCCAGCTTGGGAACCCCCTTGCCGGCAAAGCTCCTGCTTTGCGAGAGAATGGTGGATATGTAGACACTGCCCGCCGATTCCGCTGATTAATTGGTGCGTAGGACGCACCCTACGAAAAACTTTTCAAAGCAGTCGTTCATGAGCCTTTGGCCCACCCGTAAATTATGAAACGCCGTTGTGGCGGTGAGCGCACCGCCCCTACGGGGACTTTTCGAAGCAGTTCCTCATGGGCCTATGGCCCACCCGTAAAGCATGAAAAGATCGGTAGCGCAGGCTTTCCAGCCTGCGCCGGGGACAGCCAAGGGCGGCTGTCCTACATATAGGCAGGAACTTTTCGGAACAGAAAAGATCTATGGCAAACTCTATAAACCCACCGGCCCCTTAAAAATGGTCGTACGGTATGCCCATGAGGAGCCGGACGTGATCCTCGACGCACTCTTCCAGGACCTCCAGGTTATAGCCCCCTTCCAGCACCGTGACCAGCCGGCCCCCGGCGGTCTCCTGGGCCAAATCCAGCAATAACTGGCCCATCTCCCGGTATCCCTCCCGGCTCACGTTCATATGCGCCAGAGGGTCGTTGACGTGGGCGTCGAACCCGGCGGAAATAAACACGAACTGTGGGGCAAAGGCTTGCAGGCGGGGCAGCGCTTCCTTTTTCAAGGCCATCAGATAATCGCTGTCATCACTGTGGGGCGGCAAGGGCAAATTCAGGGTGAAACCCTGACCGGCGCCCTTACCCTCTTCCCGGCGGTAGCCGGTGCCGGGGTAGCAATGCTGGGGATCTTCGTGCAGCGACACGTAGAACACCCGGGGGTCCGCTTCGAACAGGTGCTGGGTGCCGTTGCCGTGGTGGACGTCCCAGTCAATGATGGCCACCCGCTCCAAACCGAAGTGCTCCAGGGCGTAAACCGCGCCCAGGGCCACGTTATTGAAAAAGCAGAACCCCATGGCCCGGTCCCGCTCGGCGTGATGCCCCGGCGGCCGCACGGCGCAGAAGGCGTTATCCACCCGGCCTTCCATGACCGCATCCACCGCCAGCAATACCCCGCCCACGGCCAGCAGGGCCGTCTGGTACGATTCCCGGCAGATGCCGCAATCGGCCACCATAAAGATCTCTCGGCCCTGGTCACAGGCCTCTTTGAACCGTTTGATGTAATCGGGGTCATGCAGACGCTCCACCCATTCCAGGGGGGCGTAGTCGGGTCGGAGGAGCACCAACAGTTCCAGGAGATCGGCATTCTTCAGGGCGTTATGGATAGCCCGGAGCCGATCGGGGCGTTCCGGATGCCAGGACCCCGGATCATGCAACTGGTAGCGTTGAGCATACACATAACCGGTACGGCGCATCGGTCTCTCCTGAGTTTATCGGAGTGCCCGCCAGACGGGCCTTCTGAGGGTAACCTGCGGAACTGGTCGTTGTAAAGGAAATTTGGCGCCGGGGCCAGGGACCCGGCAGCCCCTGACCGCTGCTCCTATCCTTACCCACAAGTTTTTCTGACTGGTGGCACATCCTTTCCAGGCTGTGCCAAAATCCTCGCACAGGATAGAAAGCCTGTGCCACCATTTGATTGTATTTTGGCATTAAATCAACCAGTTCCAGACTTGTGGGTAATGCTTAGGGTCCCTGGTGGAGGCGAAAGTTCTTCCTCTTGGCGCAGGTTAGCGCAGGCGTTTTTCCACCACGTCCCAGTTGACGTTGTTAAAAAAGGCCCCGATGTAGTCGGCCCGCTTCAGCCCGTAATCGGTAATAAAGGCATGCTCGAAAACGTCCAGGACCAGAAGGGGATTACACCCGGCGGGATGCCCGACATCGTGTTCGTTGATCCACTGATTAAAAAGCAGGCCGCTATCCACATCCTGGTACAGGATGACCCAGCCGATACCCCGCATGCTGGCGGTGGCCTTGAAATCCTTGGCGCCGGTTTCCACCGAGCCGAACTGCTCGGTCTTTTTCTGCATGAGGTTGGGGGCCTTGGCCATGTCGCCGTCGCCCCCCAGGTTGGCAAAGTAGAGTTCGTGCAGGCGCATGCCGTTGAACTCCCACCCCTGCCGGCGCTTCAGTTCGGCAAATTCCGGCGTGCCTTCCCTGCCCTCTTTCACCATGCCCGCCAGCAACTCCATAACCTTATTGGTGTTGTTGACGTAACCCTGGTAAAGGGTGAAATGATTTTTGAGCAGCGTGTCGCTGAAACCCGGCATGCCTAACAAAAAAGTGAAATCTTTGGCGACATAAGCCATATATCCTCCTTGGCGGTCCCGGCGTCAGGACCTGGCTGGTTTGCCTTAAAGATAGTGCCGGGATCAACCGATGCAAGACGAGGGGAATTTTCCCCCGGAAGAGTTACCGTTGCCCGGGGGGAGCCCCACCCACCGGCGTCAGCCATGGCGACCTGGAGCCGCGACCTACCTCCGTCCTTTTCGTTGCATCGGAGGGCTGGATTAAGTATAGTTATGAATCCTCAGGGCTTAGTCGGCAGATTCCAGGTCTTCCGGGTCCAGGAGACCTTGTTGAATCAGGGCTGCTTCCAGCTGAGCCAGGGCCTGTTTGAAGCCTGGATAGAGTCCCACCGCCAGGGATACCCCCTTGCGGGTGGGGACCCAATCCCCTTCCTGGTCTCCCGGCACATGGACCCGAATGTCAATGAGACGATGACCCTTAAACTCGGACAGGGAAAGGAATACCACTTCCCGGGCATTTTTGGCGACCTGACTGATGACTTCGGACATCATATTCCCCCGGCTGGCTGCCTTGACCGGCAGCTTGATTGGGGATTGACTTCGCCTAAATTCCCGACCCTGTCAATCCCTTTTTCCTATGCAACTCTATAATACATTAAGCAGACGCAAAGAAACCTTCAAGCCCCTGAGCCCCGGAAAAGTGGGTCTCTACGCCTGCGGGGTAACGGTTTACGACGACTGCCACCTGGGCCATGCCCGCTCCTGCGTGGCCTTTGAGGTCCTGGTGCGCTATCTGCGGCGCCGGGGGCTGGCGGTCACCTGGGTGCGCAATTTTACCGACATCGACGACAAGATCCTGCGCCGGGCCCAGGAGACGGGGGTGGACTGGAAGGAGGTAGCCGAGCGCTACATCGCTTCTTTCCAGGCGGACATGACCGCCCTGGGGGTGCCGCCGGCCCAGATCGAGCCCAAGGCCACGGAGCATATCCCCCAAATCCTCGACCTCATCCGGCGCCTGGAGGACCTGGGCTTTGCCTATAGCCATAAGGGCGGCGGGGGCGGCGACGTTTTTTTCCGGGTGCGCCGCTTCCCGGGATACGGCAAGCTCTCAGGGCAAAAAATCGAGGACATGGAGGCCGGGGCCCGCATCGAAGTGGACCCCAACAAAGAGGATCCCCTGGATTTCGTCCTGTGGAAGGCGTCCAAGCCCGGCGAACCGGCCTGGGACAGCCCCTGGGGCCCCGGGCGGCCAGGCTGGCACATCGAGTGCTCCGCCATGAGCATGCAGTACCTGGGGGAGACCTTCGACCTGCACGGCGGCGGCCAGGACCTGGTCTTCCCCCACCATGAAAACGAACTGGCCCAGTCCGAGGCGGCCACGGGGAAACCGTTTGCCCGCTTTTGGCTGCACCACGGCCTGCTCACCATCAACGCCGAGAAGATGTCCAAGTCCCTGGGAAATTTCTTCACGGTGAAAGAGGTGTTGGCACGTTTCCCGGCGGAGGTGGTGCGTTTCTTCCTCACCAACTGCCACTATCGCAGCCCCCTGGATTTCTCCGACGCCGCCCTGGCCGAATCCGAGACCGCCCTGCTGCGCCTCTATACCTGCCTGGCCCGGATTCAGGAGGTGCTGCGGCCCTACCCGGACCTGAAGCCCCAGCACCCCATCGACACCTATCCCGACAACCTGACCCTGGAGGAATTCCACCGCTTCGGGTCGCTCCGGGCCCGGTTCGACGCCGCCATGGATGACGACCTCAACACCGCCCAGGCCCTGGGCTACCTGTTCGAGACCGTGCGCCTGCTCAACCGTCTCCTGGAAGCCCCTTCCGGCGATCCGGCGTACCTCACCATCCTCAAGGAAATGCACCATGAACTGGTGGACCTGGGTGGGGTGCTGAACCTCCTGCAGGCCGACCCGTCGACCATGGTCGCCACCCTGCGCCAGAAAGCCGCGGACCTCAAAATCACCCCGGAAGACATTCAACAACTCATTGACGCACGCACCCAGGCCCGGAAGGACAAGGATTGGAGCCGGGCTGACGCCATCCGGAAACAACTCATAGACCTGGATATCCTCCTGGAAGATACGCCGCAAGGGACGATCTGGAAGGTTAAGAGCTGAGAAAATATTTACGGTTTATGAACCATGGTCTGAGACCACGGCTCATAAACGCAACAATTCTTTGGGGGAGGGCCAGGGCCTTTTTTGTAAGTGCCCTGCCCTCCCCCAAACCCCCTCCCAACCCGTAGAAGCGGGTGGTGGAAGGCGGAACCCCGTCTGCCACCGCTCAAGAAAGGTAATAGGCTAAACTGCGAATCACCCCCATTAATCCATTTAAGGAGGGCAATACTTATGGCCACATTCCTGATGTTCGGCAAGTATTCGGCGGAAGGCGTTCAGGGAATCAGCTCGCAACGGACCAAGAAGGCGGAGGACTTGATCAAAAAGCAGGGGGGTCAGGTCAAGGCCGTCTACGCCATGCTGGGCATGGCCGACCTGCTTGTCATCGTGGACCTGCCGGGGGTGGAGGCGGCCATGCAGACCTCCGTAGCCCTGAGCAAAATGACCGGAATCAGCTTCTGTACCCATCCGGCGGTGTCGGTGGAAGAATTCGACCAACTGATGAGCGGC
>JAUSOZ010000301.1 GCA_030655955.1 Deltaproteobacteria bacterium | reverse complement strand
GTCTAAGAGGAAGATTCACATGAAAAGAGCAAGGATGCTGAAATCTCTCATGAAGAACCAGGGACTTCAGTCTGCGGGGCTCCTGGTCTTGATTCTGGCGGCGGCGGTGATGTTGATGGGGCAAAGTCTCCCCAAGAAGCCGGTCTGGGACAAGGGTGCTTTCCCGGCCGCTGAGACCAAACAGTCCAAAGGGCCGGCAGCATCTGGCGGTGTGAAGTCGGGATCAGCCGGGATAGAAGTTCGTACAGCGAAAGGGGTGTCGAACCATAAAACCATACAAGCAGCCTTGGCCGCGGCCGGCTCCAGCCAGGCAACCTTACACCTCTCGCCGGGAAACTGGGTGATTCCTGAAAACCTCGACTTCCCTAAGAATATTACCCTTGCATTTGAGCGGGGTGCGATCTTAAGCGTTGGCACCGGGGTGAAAGTCACCATTAACAGTGAGATCGAGGCGGGTTTTCAGCAGATATTTAGCGGTCCAGGCGGCGTCGAAGGCAACATCAGGGCCCGTTTTATCTATCCGCAGTGGTGGGGAGCTCAGGGTGACGGCGTTACCGATGATTATGAGGCGATCGCACACGCGGCTCATGCGGCCAGGGGGAAGGTGCTTTTCTTAAGGCATGGCACCTATCTTACCTCTCAGATGATCGTATTGCCCGAGCAGATCTTTGTGGATGCGGACCCCGGGACCATTATTAAAGCAAGCAAATCCATGCAGGCAGTTATGACTACCGGCGTGGCAATGAAACCTAATTATGGGGCGCAACAATTTAGTGTGAGGAATGTAAGAATAGATGGGAACAAATTAGCCGACAATTGCATCTACCTTTATAAAATCAGTATGAACAACTTTGACGCCCTGGATGGGGTCAGCACCCACAAGGCGGTTAGTGATGGGATAGTCCTGGTAGCTTGCCAGGGAGGGTCCTTTAAAAATATTCAAACCTTTGATAATGGAGGTAATGGGATTGCGATCCTCGGCTGCAATTCCGCCAGTTTTCACTCCATTTCGGCTACCGCCAATAAAAAATCCGGGGTGTATATCTCGAGATTTAGCGATAAAGATGGGGCGCATTATGGGGGAGGGTGCACGGTTACCAGAATGCATTGTGAGAGCAATGCTGAGCATGGATTAGATATTTTTAAGGTGGTCAACAACAACCGGGTGAGTATTGTCGGAGGTTGGATAGAGATGAATGGCGGTGATGGGGTTCGCATCACGTCTTCTCCCGTAACCATTTCAGGCAGCCTGTTCTTTGGCGTCGGCACCGGGTCCAATTATGCGGTCCACATTATGTCAGGCAGTCAAGTTTGCGTGACTGGATGCACCTTGGTGGGAGCCAAAGGTTCTGCCTATGTCTTCAAGGATGAGGGGAATAACCCTGACAATGTTTTCTATTTTAACTACGATGGCATCAAGGGTTGTTACAATAAGAAAGCCATGTTTGATTCGGTCTTACCCGACAAGGCTGGACGGCAAACTATTAAGTAAGGGCAATCTGTTCCGAAAAGTTCTCCGTAGGGTGCGTCCCACGCACCATCAATCCAGTTGAGAGGCGGGCGGGGACGCCCGCCCCACTGAATCTTTCCATGCTTTACGGTGGGCCAATGGCCCCGGTGAAACTTGCCTAATCATGCATGGAATTGACGAGTGCTTAGCAGCCGGGGGTATAATTGGGGATAACTTCTTTAAATTTAGCGATTAATCCGGTCGCGTCCCGCTGCTGGACCAAGGCTTGAATTTCGTTCAGGTGCGTTTCCCAAGCCTCTTTTGAATCCGGCGTCCTGATGGCGCGGCTGATGAGGGGATGTTCGGTGGGGTGGGATTCTTCGTCAACGTTGAATAACTCTTCGTAAAGTTTTTCCCCCGGGCGCAGGCCGGTGTAAGTTATTTCGATATCTTTGCCGGGGGTCTTACCCGCCAGGACAATCAATTTCTCCGCCAGGTCAGTAATTTTGACGGAACAACCCATATTGAGCACAAAGATATCGCCGCCTTGCCCCATATACGCGGCTTGCAGGACCAACTGGACCGATTCCGGGATGGTCATGAAAAAGCGCTCGATCTGCTGGTGAGTGACGGTCAGGGGCCCGCCCCGGGCCAACTGCTCTTTTAAGATGGGGATGACGCTGCCGGCGCTTCCCAGGACATTGCCGAAGCGGGTGGTAATAAACCGGGTCTGGTGGGACCCGCCGCAGGCCTGCACATATTTCTCGGCAATTCTTTTGGTGGCGCCCATGACACTGGTGGGATTGACCGCCTTGTCGGTAGAGATCATCACAAAGCGCGCTGTTTCGGCCTCCAGGGCGGCGGCCACCAGATTACGGGTGCCCAGAATATTATTGTAAGCCGCCTCAATGGGACAGCGTTCCATCAAGGGAACATGTTTATACGCCGCAGCATGAAAAATCAAATCCGGCCGGGAGCGCTGCAACAATGCCCTCAGACCGGGACCATCGTTAACGCTGGCTATCAGGGCCTGCAGATCGATATCCGGGAAGCGGCGCTTTAAATCCAATTCAATCTCGTAAAGATAATTTTCGGCGCGCTCCAGGATTATCAGGGTCCGGGGCTGAAACTGCGCCACCTGCCGGCAGAGTTCCGAACCGATGGAGCCTCCGCCACCGGTCACTAAGATTACCTGGTCCTTGATAAAATTCTTGACCCCGTCTTTTTCGATGTAAATGGGAGGGCGCGGCAACAGGTCTTCCAGTTCGATGTCCCGAACGTCGGACAGACGGAAGCGTCCATCCAGGACATCTCCCAGCGAAGGGACAATCCGGTAGCGCACCTGCCAGCGTTTGCACTCTTCGATGATCTCGTTGATTTGATCCAGCGGGGCATCAGGCCAGGCAAAGATGATTTCTTGCACGCGGTAGCGTTTGATCCCCCGGGCAATTTGATGCAGGCCACTCAAGATGGGGACATCATAGAGCCGGAAGCCCCGGAACCGGCTATTGGGCGCCACCAGAACTACCGGCAGATAGTTGCTGGTGTGGGTGTCCATTTCTCGGATCAAGGTTTCTGCCTGGTCCACCGGACCTATGAGCATGACCCGCCGGCTCTCCCCGGCCGGGAGATAGATTTCTCGAAAGTGGCGCAGAAATAAGCGGGTGCCGCCGACCAGGATGATGAGCAGAATAGTGTTTAAAATATAAATGGATAGGGGAATGTCGCCGACGTAAGGGCTGAGGAAAAATTCCAGGACAATCAGGATCACCATGCTGGTCAGGGCAGCCCGGATAATATTTCGCAGGTCCGTAAAGCCGACATAGCGCCACAGACCCCGGTACAGGCCGAGGAAATAGAACACTAGACCCTGAACCAGGACGAAATGCGGCAGGGTCCGCAGCATGGTATCGTAATATTTTTGGGGGATGAGACCCTCAAAACGCAGCAGATATGAGCCGGCATAGGCCAAAACCAGCAATGAGATTTGGAACAATATCAGAAAGGGCAGCCGGTGATGGATGAGCCACTCCAGGCACTGTCGTAATTTGGGATTATCCCAGAGGGAAACAGAATTTTTCATCACATCCTTATGATGTCATGCCATGAATGGCTATCGGGGGCAAAGTTGCTCATAATAAAGACTAAAAACTCCAGACGGAACTTTTCATGAGTTTATATCCGGCATTTCACCCCTCAACCGGTCGCGATCGTTTAATTGGGGATAAAATTGGGCAGCACCGGAGCTAGCTGCAGGGCAAAGGCGTCCAGGCGTTTCCGGGCCGCATCCTCATTTGGTTCCGCCATCGTGATCAGGCGGATGAGGGCACCATCGGTACGCCGGCGCCTGAGACCATCCAAGACCATGTAAAGCTTATTCAAGTATTCGCTGGTAAACCACCGCCCCCGCTGCAGATACCAGTAATAGACCACCATGCTCGTGCCCATCTGCTTCAATACCATGTAATTAACCGGCATATCCTTGCCGATCCGCCCGATGCCGGTGTTCAATTGGGTCCAGCCACCTCCGGTAAGACAAAGTTTGGGCGAGTGCACAAACCCTCCGGCCTTTTTCTGCGTCTCGTAGTACGCGATCCATAAGGAAATCGGGGGTTGACCGGGATGGCTGAATTCGGCGTTCAGGTGGGCATCGGATTTGGTGGCCTTGACCATTTCCGGGTCGATGAAGACCAACTGTCCATGCCAGGGGCCCAGTTCCATGGGGAAGCGGTCGAAACTCTGACCCAACTCCACGGCCGGAGCCCGGGCCATCCGGATGGCAATCGGCCCGCCCAGGCCAACCAGGACCACGGCGAGGACCAGGTAAGACATTATTGCCAGCCCACGCCTTGGCGCCGGGTAAGGGGGCGCAAACTGATCCGGGGGTAGGGCCGACAGCGGTTGAATCTTATTGACTATCCAGTTAATCAAGCTGAGGATCCCCAGGCAGAACACAAAGATGAGCCAACCCGAAAAGGCGTGCCAGAATCCCGGTACCTGCAAGGCGGGAATGATACCCATGGCCATGACTCGAAAGGCATTGGCCACGATGGCGGACGGGATGAGGACCATGAGCAGCAGGAGGATTTTCCAGAGGCGGCGCTGGAAAAAATAGCAGAAAATAACCCCCAGGGCAAACAGGGCCAAAATATAGCGCAGCCCGCTGCAGGCTTCCACCATCTGCATCTGCCGGACACCCAGATCTATGACATTGCCTTGACAAAAGGCCGGGATTCCCACCATCTGCAACATGGCGGTGGCCAGGCGGGAGGAAATTAACTGCAGCGGCATGGTCAACTGTTTCGTCAGCAATCCCGGCAGCGGGAACATCAGGATCAGCAGAAAGAGCGGGAAGCCCAGCAGACGCACCAGGCCCCAGCCGCCCATGAGGAACAGTAGGCCGGTTATGACGATCACGAAGGAAACCCGGGGAACATAAAGATCGGCGCCCAACTCGCCGACGATATATAAGGCGAAACCCACCGCGAGAAACAACAGTCCCAGCCAGGAAGGCCGCCAGAGATAGCTGCGTATCTGGGGCAACTTTAAGTAAACGATGTAGCCGCTTACCAACGGCAAGAGCAGGCCGAAGGAATAGTCTTCGTTTTCAGCCAGGTCCCCGAACAATTTAGCCAAAACCGGCCAATAGAACCATAAGACGGCCAGGGCCAGCACCGCCATAGTGACCGGGATTAACCGGCTGAATGCCTTATCTTCATTAGCCATCGGTCAATTATTCTCCTACGCCACCAGGTGATCCCGCAGGGCCGCAAAGCTATGCACCGTGGCCTTCGGTTCTCCTCCGGGCGGGGGACTTGCATCATGATAAAGGCCGCTTGTTTCCCGCACCCGAATCGTGTGCCACCCCAGGCGGTTGGGACCGACAAAGTCTTTCCCGGGGTTATCCGCCACATAGACGCAGGCTGCGGCCGGCACGCCGCTGCCCCCCATCACCTCCAGAAAAGCCCTGGGGCTGGGCTTGCCCCAATCCTCGCCCTGGGCTCCCGTAAACACCAGATGATCGAAATAGGCTTCCAGTCCCAGAGCCCGGAGCTTGTTCTGCTGCGTATGCCACGGTCCGTCGGAAATCAGGGCCAGAACTACGCCTCTGGCCTTGAGCAACTGCAATAATTTCAGCGAGTCGGCAAACGGCCGAATCTGAGGCTGGTGTTCCCGATAGACCCGGACCAACTCGCCGACCCGCGCCGCGGGAAAGGCGACTGCCAACCTCTCCAGGGCCAGATTAAAAATATTGCCCCGGGCCCCGGCGACAAACAGGCTGGTGGCGGTAGTAAAGAAAGACTCGGCATCGATTACCCCCAATTCATCCAGGTGTTGGGCCACCGCGGTAAAGCCGCTGTAAACAAATTCCCGTTCCGGGTACAGGGTGTCGTCCAGATCAAAAGCCACCAGCTGAAAGATGCCCATGAAAATCCTTTAACCCTGGACAAAAACCGCATCATCGTAACGCAGCATCGTCAGCCCGTCCCCCAGGTTGGCCGGCAGGGGAGATAACGCTCGCCCCAGGGCCATTTCAACGGCCCATTGGGGAAAGGGATAGCCGGCCTGGATGCTGAGGGGACAGCCGCCGCCGAATCTGGGATTAATCTCGATAAATTTGACCTCGCGATCAGCAGTATACATACATTGCAGGTTAATCATGCCCAGGCCGCCTCTCTGAGCTAAGGCCTGGGCCACCTGGCTGCCGGCGGCAATGATTTCTGGATTGAGCTCGATCTGGGACTTGCTCACTTCACCGGCGCGTACTTCTAATCGTTTCCGAGGAACTATTGCCCTTACAACTTGGTCAAGGTCAATAAAAATATCCAAGGTATATTCTTCACCTGCGATATATTCCATGATAATTGGATTTGGCACATAGGAATGAAAGAAAATTAAAGATTCCCGATTATCGATGCGGAAGGTCATCTGGCTGGCACTACCGTCCAGAGGTTTCATGAAGAGGGGAAATGAGTTTTCTTTTAAGGCGGTCTCAAAACTTACTATGCTGGGGGCCGGGATGCGGTTCTCCGCAAAAAAACCATAGGTCAGCTGCTTATCTCGCGCCAACCGTACCACTTCCGGAGAGGAGATAAGCACAAATGTGCCTTGTTGTTTGAACATCTCCCGGCTTTCGGCCAATTTAAGCAGATCGGTGTCCAACAGGGAGATTAATAACTTTACTTGGTGACCACGGCAGATCTCCAGCAGGGCCGGGATGTATGCTTCTTTCTGGATACGGCAGATGGGAAACGACTCATGCGTGACATAGTAGGCCGGAGATAACGGGTTGGCGTCCACCCCCAGGATTCTCGCCTCCAGCCCCAGGTGGCGCATCGCCTCACCAAAGGCCCGAATGAGGCCGACTCTGCGACCAACATTGGCGAACAAAATAGTGAACGGCTCTGGTCTCATTGCGTCGTCTTTGCTCCTATGGTCTTCGCCAAAAGGAGCCCTGCAGCTCTAGCTCAAAACCTCGAGAACCTCGTCCACGACCTGCTGTAAAGTTTCCGGGGTCATATGGCTAAAAAGCGGCAGCGCCAATCCTTGGGCAGACGCGGCTTCAGTTAGGGGCAAGCGCCCCTGGTAGGTCTCCCGCCAACTGCGGTAAACTGCTTGCAGGTGCAGGGCCGGGTAAAAATATTTTTTGGTCTGGATGCCGCGGCTGTTCAGGCGTTGGCAGGCTTCATCCCGGGAGGCGCGGGCCTCATCCGAGATAAACAGGGTGAAATAGTTGCCCGAGCTGCGGCGGTTGGGGGGAATCTCCTGACAGGTTACCCCCGGGAGAGCCTTAAAAGCGGCCTGATAGGCGCTGATGAGCTCGTGGCGGCGGGCCACCAGGGAGTCTAACTTTTCGAAGCTGTGGCGGCCGACGATGGCGTTGATTTCGGGCACCCGGGCCGAAAGCCCCAGCCAGGCAATGTCCTCGCCGTCGGCGGTCTTGCCGTAATCCCGCATCTGGCGCAGTTGGTCAGCCAGGGCGCGGTTATGGGTGGTAATCAGGCCGCCTTCCATGGCGCTTATCACCTTAGTGGGACTGAGGGAAAAGACCTCGGCGTCGCCAAAGACCCCCGCATCGCGCCAGGCCCCATCTGCCGGCTGAAACCTGGAACCCAATCCCTGGGCCGAATCATAAATCAGGCGTACCCCGCGGTCTCGGGCTAAGTGACCGAAGGCCTCATAATCCGGTGGGCAGCCAAAGACGTTCACCGGTATGATGGCTGCCGTCCGGGGACTGATGGCCCGGGCCGCGGCCTGGGGGTCCAGGGTGTAGGTCCCAGGAGCAATGTCGGCGAATACCGGGCTCAGGCCGTTCCAGACCACGGCGTGAGCCGTGGCGGTCCAGGTGAACGCCGGAAGGATGACTTCGCCGGTCAAATCCAGGGCCCGCAAGACCAACATCAACCCGGCGGTGCAGGATTGCACCATGATGGCGTGGTCCACCTGCAGCCGGTCTTCCACCAGGGCTTCGAACTGGCGGGTAAAGCGGCCCGTGGTAACTTGCCCGCTCTCCCAGGCCTGGCGAAATTCCTCCAGCACTGACTCATAGTCGAAAAGTGTGGGTCGAACGATAGGAATCAAGAATGTTCAACCTCTTGAGCCCTGATGGGGCGCTGATAACCGCCTTTAAGACGGAGCCGCAAAATCATAATTTACGCCCGCCGGCCCATACAGGCCCTCTTTCCTGACCCAGGTCTTGAGCGTGCGCCGCATGATTAAGAGATCCAACGTTAAGGACCAGTGGTCCACGTACCAGACATCCAATGTGATGCGCTCCTCCCAGGAGATGGCGTTGCGGCCGTTGACTTGCGCCCACCCGGTTATCCCCGGTTTAACCAGGAGCCGGCGCCGCTGAAAATCATTATACGCCGCCACTTGATAGGCCAGGGTGGGGCGGGGGCCTACCAGACTCATCTCGCCTTGCAGCACATTAAACACCTGGGGCAACTCATCCAGGCTGGTGTTACGCAGGAACTTTCCCATCCTGGTTATGCGGGCATCATGGGCGGCCACGTTGAGCCCCAGGCCCAGGGAAGCGGCATGGTCCACCATGGAACGGAACTTATAGGCCACAAAGGGACGTCCATCCTGGCCGATGCGCTCCTGGCGAAAGAATGCCGGTCCGGGGGTTTCAAGCCGGATAATCCCGGCAATCAACCAGAACAAAGGGCTCAAAATGATGAGGACCATCCAGCCGAGGCTCTGATCGATAATTTCTTTCACTATCCTGGAAGAACTCTGCATCGGACCGCATATTTCCTCAGCCTGGATGAGCGCAGCAAGAGCCAGTGGATAGGTTTGCTGAGGCGATAAACACCCAGCGATGCCGGCCACTTAACCTGAAATTAACCGGCAACCTTGGCCAGCGTAGAAGAAAATGGTTTTGAGTTTTCCTCTCCCGGAGTATAAACTCGTAAATTTTAATTTTATATTAACTAAATTGTATTTTAACAAATATGATAGCACAAACTGGGGCCTAAAAGTCAATTTTACCCTCATTCTCTGTCCAAGAAAACCGGATTCACTTCAGTGAGGTGGATCCGTTTTTCTTGGACACGTGATGGGGAGATAATCAGTGCCTCAGGAGGCCCGGAAGATGGCCAGAGAGCAGGATGGTAACCAGGTAATGGGTGAGGCGAGCCCAGGGGGGACTTCAGGGAGGCCGAAGGCCTGCCCCGAGGCCCCAAAAGCCTGACGGGCCAAAGTGGGCCGCCTCCTGGGAGAACCGTGAATTAACCGCCAGAACCGGAGATAGAGGGAGGCAAAATCTCCGCAAGAGGGCCAGGAGCCTATGGCCACTGGCCCTCACGGCACGGCGGCGCAACCCGCCCTCTCTTAACGGAAACCCGCAGTAGGCACGGGCGGACGCGAGTTGTTGGCCGCCACCCGGGCGCCCCATTCCAGCAAGTCCTTGCTGCAGTCATCCCGGTCCAGCACCACCTCAATCAGGCTCAGGCCATCGTGGCTCAAGGCCTTCTTGATGGCTTCCTCGGCCCCGCCCTCGGTGGTCACCCGGCAGCCCCAGGCATGGCCGTCGTCGGCGTTGAACACCTGGGCCAGGTCGGCATAGTTCCAGTTCTTGATGGTGTTGTAAGGGCCGTCGTGGATTTCCACTTCGATGGTGTAGCCGCCGTTGTTCATCACGAAGATGATGGGTTTGAGCCCATAGCGGATGATGGTGGAGATTTCTTGCGCCGTCATCTGGAAGGAGCCGTCGCCTATGCAGGCGATGACCCGGCGGTCCGGCCGGGCCAGCTGATACCCCAGGGCCGCACCCACCGACCAACCGATGGAGCCGTACTGCATCTGGATCTCGAAGGAAGAGCCCTCCGGGAGCTTCAGGTTCATGGCGTTGAACCAGGAATCGCCGGTCTCGGTGATCAGGGTGGTGTTGGCATCCAACATGCCCTGAATCTGGGCAAAGAGCCGCCGGGTCTGGATGCGAACCTCTCGATCCACCGCGGGCTCGGGAACCGTTTCGGTGCGGATGCGGTTGAAGGACGCCAGCGACGTTGGATTGGGCCTGACCTTGTCAGCCAGGGCGGTCAGGAACTCGTCGAGCCGGATCCCATTGTAGGTGGCCCCGGGCAAGCGCACGAAATCCGGACCGGCAAGAATGAGCTTGGGCTGGCTGATTTCAGCCGTGTGTCCACAAGAGGCATAGTCTGACAGCACCGGACCGGCAAAGAGATACACGTCGGCGGATTCCACAATGGACGCGGTGCCCGGGCTGCTCACCGGACCCCAAAAGATGCCTATAAAATTGGGGTGAGTCTCCGGGAAAAATCCCTTGGCATTGGGCATCATGGCTACGGCATAGCCGGAGGCCTCGATGAACTTCCGAAAG
>JAUSOZ010000300.1 GCA_030655955.1 Deltaproteobacteria bacterium | reverse complement strand
CAAAAAGTGCGTTAGCGAATTTATGAATTGTTGGTCGACGTATGACGAGCAGCCTCCTTTGCAAAAACCAAACCGGACAGGGCTGAAATTGTCTGGTAATTATTTGTCCGGATCTATCAGCCGCTGCTCTCAAGTCCCCCTGTGCTAAAGGGAAATTTAGGGGGATTACCGGATGGTTAGCTAATCCCCCCTGCCCCCCTTTAAGCAAGGGGGGTAAAAAACCGGCCTCCATGGGTCCATTTTCCTGGAAAGAAATACCCGGTAATTTAAGGAACGCAACCCTAGTCCCCACGGCGAAACTCGCCGGGGATCTGGTTCCCCTGCTGGGCCACCTGCTCTTCCAGTTCTTGTTTGTGGCGCTGGAGGCGCTCCTGGAGCCGGGGGTCACCTAAAGCCAGGATCTGGGCGGCAAAGATGGCGGCGTTCTTGGCCCCTGCCGTGCCGATGGCCATGGTGGCCACCGGCACGCCCGCGGGCATCTGCACCGTGGATAACAGACTGTCCAGGCCCTTGAGGTGGGAGCCGGGCATGGGCACGCCGATCACCGGCAAGGTGGTTTCGGCCGCCAGGACCCCCGCCAGATGGGCCGCCATCCCGGCCACAGCGATGATAACCTTGATCCCCCGGGCCGCCGCCTCCCGTCCATAGGCCTGGACCCGCTTGGGGGCGCGATGGGCCGAAGCCACCACCACCTCAAAGGCAATGCCCCACTCCTTGAGGAGCACTGCGGCGGGCTCTACCTGGGGCCAGTCCGAGGCGCTGCCTAACACGATGCCGACGTCTGTTGGCGCGGTCATATTATTACCCTTCTCTGTTTTTGTTAGGGGGAGGGCCGAGGAGGATAGTGGCCAGTAGTCAGTTATCAGTGGCCAGTTAAAAAAACTGACAACTGACTACTGGGAACTGGCAACTGACTTTCCCGCCCCCTTCCCCAAGAAATCTACCCCGCCCGGCGGCGGCGGAGGATTTTCGCCACCTCGGCCGGCGGGTAGGTATTGAGCACGTCTTCCGGGGCCAACCAGCCTTTCCGGGCGATCATCACCCCATAGTTTACATCATCCAGGCCTTCCAGACTATGGGCGTCGGGGTTGATACTGATTAAAATCCCCAATTCCTTGGCCCGGCGCAGCCACCGCCAGTCCAGGTCCAGGCGGTAGGGGCTGGCGTTGATTTCCATGATTACCTGGTGGGCCCCGGCGAATTTCAGAATGGCCTCCAGGTCGTGGGCATACGGTTCCCGGGCCAGGAGCAGGCGGCCGCTCATGTGCCCCATCATAGTGCAAAATGGGTTGGCCAGGGCGGTGAGGATGCGTTCGGTCATGGCCTCCCGCCTGAGGCTGAACTGGGAATGAATGGAGGCGATGACAAAATCAAAGGCTGCCAAGGTCTCATCCGGGTAATCCAGAGAGCCGTCGCTCAGGATGTCCGATTCGACCCCCCAGAGCAGGGTGAAATCGGGATGTTGCCGCCGCAGGGCCTGCACCTCGGCTCTTTGCCGTTCCAGGTCCGGCGCCTTCAGCCCCCCGGCGTAATAGGCCGACTGGCTGTGGTCCGAGAGCCCCAGGTAGCTCCAGCCCCTCTGTTTGGCGCCGGCAATCAACTCCTCCAGGGAATTGACCCCGTCGCTGTAGTAGGAGTGCACGTGGAAGCAGCCCCGGATATCCTCGGGGGTAATGAGGCGGGGCATGAGGTTCTGCCGCCCGGCCTCGACCTCGCCGGTACCCTCCCGCAACTCCGGCGGCATCAGAGGCAATCCCAGGCGGCGGTAAATGTCGTCCTCTTCCCGGGAGGGCTGGAGAGTGTCTTCGGCCCACAATCCCTG
The DNA here is from genome assembly GCA_030655955.1 of Deltaproteobacteria bacterium. GTDB lineage: Bacteria > Desulfobacterota > Desulfobaccia > Desulfobaccales > 0-14-0-80-60-11 > 0-14-0-80-60-11. Next base: position 21,899 of record JAUSOZ010000300.1, on the reverse strand, counting down.
GGGGGTAAGCTCCAGGTGATGCTCCCGGGCCAGGTCCGCTAAGGCCTGGAAATGGTCGGCGTTCCCCGTGGCCGCCAGCCACGCGGCCCCGAACCCCGCCGGCGCGGCCAGGGTCAGCTTGAGCGGCACCCCCTGGGGCAGGGTGGCTTCGGCCAGGCCGGGGTGGGCCACCACAAACTCGAGGCCTAAAACTTTCTCCAGTTCCGCCAGCACCTGGTGCGGGTTATCGGTAGCCGCCACCAGGTCAAGAGTACCGGCCACTTCCAGGCACCGGCGCACCGGGCCGGCCACCTCGAGCCGGAGAATACCGGGGACGCGCCGCCACTGGGCTGCCAGGGATTCAGCCAGGGGCAGGAGGTCCCCTAAGCGAAAGAGCCCATCGTAGCGTTTCAGGCTGGCCAGGCCGGCCTTGATCTTCTCCTGGGATTTGGCCCCGAAACCGGGGAGCGTCACCAGGCGGTTTTCCCGGCAGGCATACTCCAATTCGCCTAAACTGGTGATTTGGAGTTGGTCAAAGAGCACCCGGGCCTTCTTGGGGCCTAATCCCGGCACCCGCAGCAGTTCCAGAAGCCCCGGCGGGGTCTTGTCCTTGAGCTCACGGTACAGGGACGCCTTGCCGCTGGTGAGGAGTTCGTCGATGACCCCGGCCAGGGATTTTCCGATACCCTTGACTTTGGCCAGTTCCCCCGAGCTCCGGGCCGCGTCCAGGTCCCCGGGAAAGGTAAGCACCGCCCGGGCCCCGGCTTCGTAGGCCCTCACCTTGAAAGGGTTTTCCCCGGCCAGCTCCAGGAGGAGAGCGATCTCCTCCAGGACGGCCGCCACCTCTTGCTTATCCATAGCTATCAGCTTTCAGCAGTCAGCTAGCAGCAAAAACAGGGACTTATCCAAATCAAATCGCTAAGGCGTGAATTACTGCATTAATATAACTAATTGTCTTGATTATAAAAGCTGACCGCTTAAGATTGCTTCAATACCGGCTGGCCAGGGTCAGCACCGTGTCCACGTAGGCGTCGGAGTGATTGTAGCTATAGACGGCGCGCCGCCAGGTGGCGTGGTTTTGGATCTTAAAGCCGCTCTTGTGGAGGTAGCAGGCGATGCTGAAGATGGCGTCGTCGTGGGTGAACAGGTCCACCGGGCCTGTGCCTTTCGCCGCCACCCCGCAGCGCTGCAGGCTGGAAGGCAGAAACTGGCAGTAGCCCATGGCCCCGGCCCAGGAACCGCTCAGGGAAAAGGGGTCCACGTGGTGGGAGGCGCAGTATTCCAGGAAGACGGTCAGCTCCCGCCGGGCCCAGGCCGCCTTCTTTTTCAGGCGGTCCCGGGAAGCGGTCAACCCCACTTCCTGGATGACTTCGGGGGTGTCCATGACCGCCAGGGAGGCAAAGACGTTGAAGACCGGGTACTTGCCGGTGTTGCTGCCCAGACCGGACTCAACCGTCAAGATGCCCACGATGACCTCCGGGGCGACCCCGTATTTGGCCTCGGCCCGGTTTAGGATCGCCCGGTGGGTCTCCATGTAGGCCCGGCCCCGGGCCGCGGTCTCCGGGGTCATGAATTTCTTATAGATATCCCGGGATTCCTTGCCCAGGTAGGCGATCTTCTTGACCACGTCCGGCAGGAATTCGTTGCGGGGGTCGGCGAAGGTCTTGGCGACAAAATCCTTATTCAACCCCGCGCGCACCAGGCTGGCTTTCAGCCCCACGTAGGCCACGGGCTGGGCCTCGGCGTGCGCCCCCGCAACCATCGCCAGTACCCCCAGAAGGATGCCCGCCACCTTAAACCAAAATCGGCTCCCCACCATGCTCTCCCCCCTTATCTAACGGCTAAAACTACCCGGTTTCCCTGGAAATGTCAAGGCGGGTAAGGGGGTTCCTTAGTGGAAGAAAGCGGTGGAATTTTTCCTGAGGCAGCTTGATTTTTTACTTGACAATAGTTTATGTTTATATAAACTTTATTTCATGCCGAATCCGCGCAGCGAGCCCTTTGTCTTCGGGAAGAAAGTGAGGGTTGATTTTTTCTTGTCTCCCACCGGTCAATGTCCGGCGAAAAAATTTTTAAATGGAAAAGAATTATCGAAAATTCATCAAGCAAGGATTTTGAAAATCATCCAATATTTTGCCAACCATGGAAAAACTATCAATACTGACTTACTCGCAAAATTAAAGGGGAAAAAGGCTTCAGGGTTTTACGAATTCAGAGATGTGCATATTTCCAAAACCAGATTTTTCTTTTTCTGTATAAGCAGTTCTCACATAGTTATTACGCATGGATGTTTTAAAAAGCGTGATGATACAGACCAAACAGAAATTGATAAAATGATTGAAATAAAGAAAACCTTTGAAAATAAGGTGTTATATGGGGATTAATAAAATGAAAACTACAATCCTGGATGAATACCTGAAGGATGAAGAATTCCGGAGGCTTTTTGCTCAAGAGGATTTGATTTTGGAAGTAACTGAAACACTTTGTGAACTTCTTGAAAAAGAAAAAATTTCCCGGAAAGAACTGGCTGACCGTCTGGGTAAAACCAAAGGGTTTGTCTCTCAACTGTTGAATGGCGGCCGGAATCTTACTCTGCGTACTGTGGCTGATATCCTCCACGTCTTGGGGTATAGAGGTGCCCTCAAGCCCTTTAAAGAAGGTGAGCAAAGACAAGAAAGCAATGTCACACAATTAAGGACTCTTTATACACCTCCCAAGAGTTTTGTAGTTACTCGGGAGTCATTTGAAATTCCATTCGCTGATGGCTATTTTTCAAAAGCGGCCATTGTTAACTAAGGGGTGCTTAAATGGATAATAATGCTATATTACCTGTAGAATTTAAACATCTTGATATGGAAATGGCTGCTTGGGTAGCTCAACGATATGTCCTTAAAGAGCTTTATCTGGTGGACGCGAAAATCAGCCGGGACCCGTTGACCGGGACTCCCGAAACTCTTTCCCTGGAGCATAAATGCTTCACGGACGTTCTTACCCCGCTCGATGCAAAGAAATATATAGTTCTCTGCAATTTTCGGGTTGCCGCCTTTGACGGCAAAGAACCGACTAAACTCATTATGAAGATAGAGGCTGCCTTTTGCACTTCTTATGTCGGGAAATCTCTACCTGGTCCCTTTCTTCCGGATGATGATGATGATGATGAAACTTTTCCTGCTTTTATCCTCCATGTTATGACGCTCAATCCCATCTACCATTCGTGGCCGTATTGGCGCGAATTTGTGCAGAACATGAGTGCCCGCATGGGTTTTCCGGCGCTGACGGTCCCCCTGCTGGAAATCGCGGCGAAAAAGGCCGCTATGCAAGAACCGGAAAGTCAGCCTGTAAAAAAGCAGACTGCGCGGCGAAAGAAGGTTGATGCCTAATCCTTTGTTTCACCTGACAAATTGATAGAATGGCCGCTTGAGCCAGGCGGCCATTTCTTGATTATGGCGATTCCATGCCCAGCAAAAATATTCCTAAAAATATCAGCCAGCTCATTTTAGAAAACCACCCCCTCGCCCCCCTGACCACCTGGCGGATTGGCGGGGCGGCGGCGCGGTTGGCGGCGCCGGCGGATTTGGCGGACGTCTGGGGGTTGATGCGTCTGGCCTATGACCGGGGCTGGCCGCTCTTTTTCCTGGGGCGGGGGTCGAATGTGCTCATCGACGACGCCGGGCTGCCGGGGCTGACGCTGCATCTGGCCAAAAGCCTCCAGGGCTTGGAGCGCCACGGCGACAATTTGCGCGCCGGGGCCGGGGTGTCGCTGCCCCGGCTGGCCCAGGCCGCGGCCCGGCTGGGTTTCTCCGGCTTCGAGTTTCTGGCCGGCATCCCCGGCACCGTGGGCGCCGCGGTGCGCCTCAACGCCGGGGCCGAGGGTCAAAGCCTGGCCGGGGTCCTGAAGCGGGTCTGGGTGGCCACGCCGCAACTGCAACTCCTGGAATTGACGCCCCCCGAACTGGGCCTGGGCAACCGCACCTCGCTGCTGCTGAACTTCCCCCACTGGCTGGTGGTGGAGGCGGAGTTTAACCTGGCGCATCCCGCCGACCCCGAGGTCGTCAAGGCCCGCATGGCGGCATTAATCGCCCAACGAAAAACCCGGCAGCCCGCCAACCCCAAAAGCTGCGGTAGCGTCTTCAAAAACCCGGCTGGCGCACCCGCCGCCGGGTGGCTCATCGAGGCCGCCGGGTTCAAGGGCCACCGGCTCGGGGACGCGGTGGTCTCCCGGAAACATGCCAATTTTATCCTCAATGCCGGGCACGCCACCGCGGCCCAGATCAAGGCCCTGATGACCGAGATTCAAGAAAAAGTCTGGCAGACCCAGGGGGTGGCCCTGGAGCGGGAAGTGGTCTTGCTACCGGAGGATTTGGCATAATTTGTCAGCAGTGTCCGGTTTGGTTTTTGCAAAGGACGCTCGTTATGCTCGTCAAACAATGCATAAATTCGCTGACGCACTTTTTGCTCCGAGAAGATTACTTCCCCCTCACCCTGACCCTCTCCCCCATTGGGGAGAGGGGAAAAGCCGGAACCGATTTCATGTCCTATGGTTACTAAACCCGGTGACAGCACTACTCCCTCTCCCCCCGCTTCGGGGGGAGAGGGTTGGGGTGAGGGGGGCAGAACGACCGCATGCAATTTCCTAACCGGACATGGCTGATAATTTGTCATAAGAAGCCTCTCCGGCCGTAATCTCTGCGGGCCTGGACTAGTTCCTTTCCGGGGTAAGATGCCCCAGAGGGCGGTTACGGTCCGTCCGGAGGCCCGGCAGGGAAGAGACAGGGGGGATTTTAGGCGGTCAGCCTGAAAATTGATGATCATTTATATTATTAACGCTCAAGGGACATTTTTTAGGGGGGAACCAATGTGTCCCGCACTGAGGGCGCACACACAGGTGCGCCCCTACATTTCGTCGGTAAATTTTTGACCACAACACGATATTAGTTATATGTTGTCAGTGTATCTGGGGCTCCATCGGGGTATGCAGCCGAACACCTGCCGCCGGGCAATCCAGCCGAAACTCCAGCATTATCCAGTTCTTGTCTGACTTATACCAAGTTGCCGTCAAACAAGTATTAATCCGAAATGCAGGGGCGGTTCGCGAACCGCCCCTACGGGGCTTGCGATCATAAAGCCAGAATTACCTTTATGACGGCAACTCGGTATAAGGCTATTCCGCACCCGGGCGGTTCGGTTTGCAGTTGACGAGCCGTCCGATTGAGAATAAAAGTTTTATATGGCTAATGCTCTTGGGTGTAAAGACGCTTCCGGACCGGGGTCGACGCCGCGGCCCATTCCGAGTTGGCAGAAGGTGGCCTGTTTTCCGCCCTGGCTGCGATAGCAGTGGCCTCCATGGCCGCCATCGTCAAATGGGGCTCCCTCGGCTTTTCCACCGAGTTCCTGGTGGCGACCCGCTTTGGAGCCGGCCTGCTGGCCTTTGTGGTCATCGGCCTGATGCGGCGCCAGGCCTTCCTCTATCGGGCTTCCCACCCGATACGCTGTTCCCTGGTGGCCGCCTCCTGGGTCGGGGGAATCTTCTGCTGCTATTTCGCCATCCGCTTTATTCCCCTGACCGACGCGGTGCTCCTGGTTTATACCGCGCCGATTTTCGCGCCGCTGCTGAACTGGCTCTTCTTAAAAAAAACCGAACCCCCCTCGGTCTGGTTGGGCATCGGCCTGGGTTTTGTGGGGGTGGTCTTTGTGCTGCGGCCGGGGGCCGATGTCCTGCAAGTCCATGCCCTCATCGGCCTCATGTCGGGCTTGCTGTTTGCCATCCGGCTGGTGATCAACGCCTCCTTAACCGGGACGGAATCCAAGGAGGTGATAACCTTCTATTCTCTGGGCGTGGGTTGGCTCATCTGCTTAGGAGTTCTGGCCCTCACCGGGGTGCACGTGGCCAACTGGGAGCACCATCTGTTTCCGCCCCAGGATTGGCTGCGCCCCTGGATCGTGTATCCCTGGGTGCTGCTGGCCGTTGCCACCTTGGGAGTCCTCTGCATGCTGCAAGCCTGGTTCACCTCGGCGGCCTACGAGCATGCTTCGGTGGGCGAGGCCGGACCGTTTCGCTATGTCGGGGTGGTGTTTGCCGCCCTCCTGGATTGGCTCTGTTGGGGGCAGGTGCCGGACCTGTACTCGGTGCTGGGTTTCGTGTTCATCACCGTTGGGGGAATCTGGGTCATCACCCACGAGGGCAAAAAATAGGCCGGAGGTTGCTCAATTGAGCCAGCCAGGGGGGGATAAGGGAAGCTGATCCGGAAAGCAAAGCCGGGATAAAATGAGGCGTCAGTTTTCGCCCATCTTGCTGTTATAACTACTTAAACTTTGTCCAGCCCTCGGCGCCAGGGTCAGGCCGAGCTCAGCGGCAGGCGGATGGTGCAGGTGGTGCCGCGGTCCACGGCGCTGTCGATGGTAATCTCGCCCTGATGCTGGTTAATGAGGCCCCGGGAGATGGTCAGCCCCAAACCGGTGCCCCCCGCCTTGGTGGTGACAAATGGGGTAAAGAGGCTCTGCATCTGCTCCGGGGGGATGCCGTGGCCGGTGTCGATGATTTTGAGCACCAGATCGTCATTCAGGACCTCGGCGTTGAGGGTCAAGTCGCCGCCCTCGGGCATGGCCTCGAGGGAGTTCTTGAAGAGATTGATCAGCACCTGGCGGATCTGCCCGGAGTCAAAGGCAAACGGCGGCATCCGGTCCCGGGCGTGGAGATGAAAGGCCACGGCCCGCTCCTTGAAACTGCTGTCCATGAGTTCCGCCACTTCCCGAATCAGGGCCAGGAGGTCCCCCTCGGTTTTTTGGGGCGGCGCCCCCCGGGTGAAGGTGCTCATGTCGGATAAGAACTTCTCCAACCGCAACACCTCCTGATGGATGAGGGTCAATTTGCGCCGGGCCTTCTCGGGGAGATCGGGCAATCGCCCCAGTTGGCCGGCAAACCCCCCGATGGTAATCAGCGGATTCTTGATCTCATGGCTGATATGGGCCACCATCTTGCCCAGGGTGGCCAGCCGTTCGCTCCGCAGGAGTTCCGCCTCCAGTCGCCGCCGTTCCCGGAGATCCCTGAAATAGCCGACAATACCGACCTCCCGGGCGTCTTCGTGCAACAGGCGGGCCGACAGCCAGATGGGCACCAGGGAGCCGTCTTTATGACGGGCCTGGGTTTCATAATTTTCCAGAATGCCCACTCCCCCTAAGGCGGGGTCGTAAATCAACTGTTTAATTTCATGGGCGGTTTTATCCGGATAGAATTTGTAGACCTTGATTTTGCCGATGACCTCTTCGGGGTCATAACCCAGGATTTTACCGGCGCCGTCGTTGAAAATGAGGACGTTTCCCAGCATGTCATTGACGATGATCCCATCCATGGAGGCCTGGACCAGGTTGCGTTCCAGTTCGTCCATCTGCCGGACCCGGGATTCCAGCCGGAAGCGGTCGGTGACATCCCGGAGAGACCACAGGTTCCAGGCGGCCCCGCGGCTGCCTTCCAGGTGGTTCAGGGTGCACTCATAGACATAGACCTTGTCCCCGGCCTCCCGGGTCAGGAGGGTGCGGGCCGGATACCAGGGACTCATCTCCTCGGGGCAGAAACCCACCGCCAGATTGTCGGTGCCCAGAAAGGGCGTCCCCAAATCCTGACAAGGACGGCCGATGATTTTATCCCACTTGAGCCCGAAGTGCTTCAGGAACGAGACATTGGCATAAGTGATGCGGAGATCCTCGTCCAACACCAGGGCATACATGTCGGTGAGGCTGTCCAGGAGCCGGGCAAAAAGCCCCTCCGGCGGCTTGCGCATTAAACTCCGGGGTTTTTGGGGGGAAGTCATGTTCGTCTCTTGTCCTAAATGTAGTGCCGCCCCGAGGTGGATGCAAGATTATTCTGGTCTGGGCCCCGGCGCCGGCCGTTTCCCTGACCATAGCCGGGCGCCGGAGCATTTCTCTCATATCGGAACTATTACGATTTCCCCAAAAAACGGCAAGGTGGCGTTGGCCGGGGACTGCCTTGAAAAGCTTTCGTAGCGTATTACGCACCATGAGTTTATGGCGGCGGCGGGCACGGAGGCCCGCCCCACCCACCTTGGCATAATTTACGGGTGGGGCATTGGCCCATGAGAAACTGCCTTGAAAAGCACCAGCGGCGAGCGAGACGGCCGCCCAGTTCACAATTTGCGGCTGAGCCAGGTGCTCATAGGGACTACTAGAAAAAATCGGTGAGGTAGGGGTTATTGATCTTTTCCTGGCCCAGGGTGGAGGTCGGGGTCTCGCCGTAGTCATGGCCGGGCCAGATGCGGGTCTCGTCCGGCAGGTCCATGATTTTTTCCTCCAGGGAGGCGATGAGTTGGGTCAGGGAGGCCCCGGGCAGGTCGGTGCGCCCGGCGGCTTCCACAAACAGGGTGTCCCCGGTGAACAGATGGCCGGGGAAATAGAGGCAGATGCCCCCCGGCGTGTGGCCCGGGGTATGGAGTACCCGGGCAAAGCCGTCGCCCAGGGGAATCTGGTCGCCGTCCTCCACCAAGACATCCGCCCGGGTCAGGGGCGGGAAGCCCTCGGCCCGAGCCGCGCCCTGCATGGCCGGGGTCCGAAAAAGCTCCCAGTCCAACCGGTGGATGACGATCTGGGCGCCGGTGGCTGCGGCCCAGGCCTCGTTCCCGGCGATGTGGTCGGCATGGCCATGGGTGTTGACGATCCAGCGCAAGCGCCAGCCTTCCTGCCGGATTTGGGCGGACAACTCGGGTGAAGGGCCACCCGGGTCGATGAGCAGGGCTTCGCCTGAGTCCTCACAGGCTACCAGGTAGGAATTCACCCGGAGGGGGCCGGTAGCCGCCGCCGTGATCCTGAGACGCATCGGGTTATCTCGAAAGCCGCCTGGGCCAGCAGATCACCGGCCCAGGAAACCGAAGACCATCTGCTGGTTACGTAGGGCGTAAATTTCCGATTTGATGGAGCGCTTGTGGGCCTGTTCAAATTCTGCCTTGGCCTCCCGCTGGTACTTCCGGTAGACCTCCGGCTGGGTCGTCTCAATCTTGACGGCCTTCTGGGTTTTTTCTTCCGCCGCCTTGATCAGGCGCTCCGCCTGGGCCAATTCATCCGCCGCCAGCTTCTGGTTGATGGCCTCCTGCTGGAGTTCCTGGTCCGTCAGGGCTCGGTCCGCCTGCTGGGGCCCGCACTCTTTTTGCAGGATGGTGAACAGGGAGTTGGCTTCTTTCGCCTGGGACTTGGCCTCGGCCGTATAGCCGGCGGTCAATTTTTTCTCGGCGTTATCCAGAAGCTTCACCGCCCGCTTGTACAGGATGGCGTGATCGGGGCCGCACTTGGCCGGGGGGTTCTGGGCCAGGACCAAACCTGGAAGCCCCAGCACCAGTAAAGCTCCCAAAACTATTGGTACAATCTGGGATCGAATCATAGTGGCGTCCTTTGTCAATGAAGCTGAAAAGTTGCGGTGATGGCCCGCAGCAACCGGGGTCGGCTGATGCGGCCGTAAACCGTTTCATTCCCGGGGAACCTGCCAGCGCCGGAATCGGGTGTGCCTTGCTGCCCTTGGCCCACCTGGTTTATCGGCGTGGCTCTCGGTCACCGGACGGAGTCTATTCTACCTTGACCGTCTGGCCCTGTAAAGGAGAAAGCCTGACCTCCTTGGGGGCATTGGAGGTGAAGGGGGTGGCGGGTATGGGTCCAGCCCCGGCCTTGGTGATGTCCTGGGCCAGGCCCGACCGGGTCTTGAGGATGGGCGGCACCTTATCCCAATCGATGCGATCGGTGATATTGTAGTACTCGGCCATGTCTTGGACCCATTCCAGGGAATGCAACTCCCAATGGTAGATGTTGGGATTGGCCTCCAGATACACCCGGCCCTGGGGGGTGAGGGCCAGTTTGATGGGCCGGTAAATGATCTTCACCGGGGCGCCCACCTCTACCTGGGGGAAGAGCTGCTCGATCTCGTGCGGCAGCATGCGGATGCAGCCGTGGGACACATAGTAACCTACGCTCCAGGGCCGGTTGGTGGCATGAATGCCCACCCCCGAGGCCGTGGTCGCCATAAAGTATTTTCCCAGGGGATTCTTGGGGCCGGGGGGGACCTTCGTGATCACTTCATAACCCCTTTCGTCCATCTCTTCCTGGATGGACGGCGGCACGTTCCAGGTGGGGTTCTTGCGCTTTTCGCAGATCTTATAGGTCCCGGTAGGGGTGGGCCAGCTGGGCTTGCCCACCGCCAGGGCATAACGCCGCTGGTAGGTCCCGTTCTGGAAATAGTACAGACGCAGTTCCGGCAGATTGATGACTATGCCGTTTTGCAGCTCCGTAGGCACGATGTGCCTATTGTTGATCTTGAGCACCATGCCGGGTTTAAGCTTATAAGGCTTTTTCAAGCCGTTCTCCCGGACTATCGACACCCAGCGCACCCCCTGCTCCAGGGCCAGGCGATCCACGCTGGTACGTTTCTCAAGGGTAATTTCGTGTTCGCCGCCGGCCACCTGGGTATAGAGGGGTGGGGCCGTATCGGCGGCCCCGGCCAGTTGCGCCCCCGTCAGGAGGACCAATAAAATTATCCACGTTCTTAAAGCCATCTTAATATTCAACCTCTGCTTCATAAGGAAAATGATCAGAAGGGTAGCGCCCTGCCTGATTATCCGTAACTATGGCCGCCCGTCGAACCAAAAAAGGCGGCGTCGTCAGAATCCAGTCGATGCGGCTGCCCCGGGGCCGGCCATCGAACCCGTGCTGGGTGGGGGCCTCTTCCGCCACTGGATGCACCTGCCTCCAGGTATCCTGAAGGGGGCTGTCCGGGTGGATGAATTCCCCATACACCGGGTCGTCCGGCGGCTCGTTAAAGTCCCCTACCAGGATCAGGGGACGGTTCAGGGGAAAGAAAAATTCCCGGATCATCCGGGCGCCCTCACGCCGGGCCGCCTCCGAGACATGATCCAGATGCGTGTTGATAAAGTAAAAGCTGGTGGACCGGCCCTTTTCCCGAAACCGCCCATAGGTGACCATGCGGGGAAAGGCCGAGCCCCAGCTCAGGCTGCGATGCACCTGCGGGGTCTCGGACAGCCAGAACTCGCTGCTCTCCTCCACCTCAAAGCGGTCCCCCCGATAGAAAATGGTGGGGTACTGGCAGGTCGGGTCCACCGGGCGATGCGCCGTTAATGACCGGTAGCCGGCCAGATGCTCCTCTAAGTAGTGGAGTTGGGGCACGGTGCCTTCCTGAGTCCCCAACAGGTCCGGCAGATGCCTGCCGATGACCTCCACCACCAGATCCTTCCGAAACTCCCATTCATTGGGGCCGTCCTGGGGGGTGGCAAACCGGAGATTAAACGTCATCAGGCGCATGGCCACCCTCAACCGAACCCCACCCGCAAGGGCTGCGGGAAAAATAGGTCCTGGGAAGTCCGTAAAAAATAGGCGTCGGTCATGGAAGCCAGAAAATCCCGGACGATTTCCGCCGGCCGCTGCGACTCCCGGTAATCAGGGTCCATGGTGGCCAGAAAATCCACCCAGATGGGAGAATCTTCGCGGCCCGCCTCCATATCCGCCAAAAACTGCTCAAACAGCCGCTGGAACAGGGCCTCGATCTTGGGGGTCTCGGCCTTGATACGGGGGTTGTCGTAAATCCGCCGGTAATTGAACTCCTTGAGCTTTTTTAACAGCCGCCCGACCTCGGGGCTGTAACCCACATAGTTCTTATCATAGCTGTGGGTGATGAGATCGGCCACCAGGCTGTAGACGATGGCGCCGTTGGTCCGGCCCAGGTTTTGGGCCACCTCGGACGGCAGTTCTTCCCGCCGCAGCAGCTTCAAGGTGATGGCGTCTTCCAGGTCCCGGCCGATGTAGCTGATGGTGTCCGCCAGGCGGACCACGCAGCCTTCCAGGGTCATGGGCTTCAAGGACGCGGCCGGGTTAGCCAGCTTGGCCTGGATCTCGGCCTCAAGGGACGCAAAGGTCTTGTCCCCCTGGGGGGAGAGGCGCTCCAGATGGGTCTCGCCGTCGTGGCACAGGATCCCATCCAGGACCTGGAGGGAGAGGTTGAGCCCCCGCCCCTGCTTTTCCAGCCGGTCCAGGAACCAGACTCCCTGGAGGCTATGGAGAAAGGGACCGACGCCGTGGGCCTGGCACAGGTCCGAGAGGATGCGCTCGCCGTCGTGGCCGAAGGGGGGGTGGCCGATATCGTGCCCCAGGGCGATGGCCTCCAGGAGGTCCTCGTTCAGCCGCAGAAACTTGCCGATGGTGCGGGCGATCTTGGACAGAAGCTGGACGTGCAGCACCCGGTGGCTGATCTGTTCGTGGCTGATAAGGTAAAAAACCTGGGTTTTGTCGATGTAGCGGGTGTAAGCCCGGGAGTGGAGGATGCGGTCGGCGTCCACGGCAAAGTCCTGGCGGTGGCCCTCGGCGATGCGCGCCTCATAGCACCGGCGGATGGCGGCCACACTCCTGGTGGCATACAGAGAGAGCCCGGCTTCCTCCTGCTTGTCCAGGAATTGCCGTAAATCGGCTAAATTGACCATGCTTACCCACTTCCCCCCGGATATCATACCACAGGGCCGGTTAAGCCTCAAGCGCTTACCCCGAGAATCACCATTGAACTTCCGGGTTTTCTGGTATATTTTATATCTATAAGCAGGCTCGGGCGGTATAAGATCAGTTTCCCTGGCAAATGTTACCAACCAAATATTTAACTTATTGGTATTTAAAATTTTTTTACTGTGAAAGCCCCACCGTAGGGGCGGTTCGCGAACCGCCCCTACAAGGAATTTCATGATTGGGGGTCGCCCCAAACGGCCATGGTGGTTTAACTGAAAACCGTATAAGACCCCTTCCCCGGACCCGCCCCCAAGTCAGGGGCGCCCGCGGAAGCACGGCATTTCCTCCAACCCCATTCAACGCAAAGGAGAGGAACATGGTCAAGGTGTTGATGGAACGAACCATCCGAGGACAGCACGTGGGCGACATCGTGCGCCTGTTGCGCCAACTGCGGGTTTTGGCCATGCAGCAGCCCGGCTACATCAGCGGCGAGACCCTGCATGGGGTGGACGACCCCAACTATTACCTGGTGATCAGCGCCTGGGAATCCCTGGGCCAGTGGCAGGACTGGTTCAACAACCCGGAACGCCAGAAATTGAGCGCCGAAATCTACAACTACCTGGAATCCGCCACCCGGATCAGGGTTATGACGAATTAGGGTTTGCGAGCCGAAGATCTCCAGTCCCCCCCCGGGCGGGGCTGGACGGGGTGGGGCGGCATCTCCTCTCATGGTTGCGTCCCGGATATATCTTCCCCAAATATGCCTTGGGAGGAGGTTTTGGCAGGATAGGTGAACCCACCGCCCCGCTTATTTTGGCGGCACCGCGGCCCCTAACAACAGCAAGGAGACAAAAACCAGGACCACCAGAAGGATGATCATCAATGTGTAGGAGTAGCGGCCCCCATAGGCGAACTGCCGCAGGACCGCGATAAAGCCTCCCCACAGGAGCACGTTGACGAAGAACCAGACGGTGAGGCCGCTGCCGGCAGCAAACATCAGCAGGGCAAAGGCGCCCAGAGGCAGCACCGCCCAGAACATGACCTTCCTGCCCTCCAGGGAGTTCACGGCTGCCGTGGCTTTTTTCGCGTCTTCCTGGTTGATCAGGTCCTTTTCGGCATTAAAGACCCCTTCCATGAAGAACTCCGCCGGCCGGTCTTTCATACTGGTATACGTCGCGGTTTTGGTTCCATAACGCAAAATCCCCAATTTCCGTAACACATCCATAAACTTCATCTTTCACCTCATTTTCCTTAAGATTAATGGCCGATTCCTTGGCAGTTCCGCCGATCCTTTCCTCCTTATCGGGAGCATTAACTGAAAAATTGAATCAGAGCAAGTTCCCGGGCCCCGGCGCCCCGTCAAAAAAGGTCCGGGAGGCGGTTAATCCCTTAGGGCTCCCGGCCTAAAACCGCCGATAATTTTTGGCATTGCGGCAACTTCATGATAATATCTATCTTTTAAATGAGTTAAAGGGGAAAAAGCGGAGCCTTTCCCGGGAATGACATCAGTATGAGCGGCTGGGACCATCTGGAAGATTTTCTGCGGTACCTGCGGGTGGAGCGGCAGTTGTCGCCTCACACCCTGAGAAACTACCGCCTCGACCTCACCCAGTTTCTGGAGTTTTGCTCGAAGCACCGGGACGGCCTGAGCCTGGACCAGGTCACCTACCAGGACCTGCGGCCCTTTCTGGCTGCGGCTTTAAAGATTAACCGCAAGACCACGGTGGCCCGCAAGCTCTCCACCCTGCGCACCTTCTTCAAATACTTGCAGCGCCAGGGGGTCGCGTCCCAGAATCCGGCCAAGTTTGCCCCGGCCCCCAAGCTGGAGAAGGTCCTGCCCCACTATCTGAGCGTCGACGAGACCTTTCACCTCTTGGGCGAGCCCAAGAATGATGATTTCGGGACCCGCCGGGACCTGTCCATCCTGGAGGTTTTTTATAGTGGGGGTTTGCGCTTGTCCGAATTGGCCGGGCTTAACCTGGGAGATGTGGACCTGGCGCAGGGCGTGCTCCGGGTCTGGGGCAAAGGCAGCAAGGAGCGCCTGGCCTTTCTGGGCCAGCCGGCTAAGGCAGCCCTGACGGCCTATCTGCCCCTGCGGCAGCAGGGTCTTACGCAGCACGGCACCGGGGACGAGTCCGCCCTGTTCATCAATTCCCGGGGACGCCGCCTGTCCACCCGGGGGGTGGCCCGGGTGGTGGCCAAGTGGGTGCGGCTGGCGGGGCTCTCCCCTGGCCTGACGCCCCACGGCCTGCGCCACAGCTTCGCGACGCATCTCTTGGAGGGCAAAGCCGACCTCCGGGCGGTCCAGGAACTGCTGGGCCATGCCTCCATCTCCACCACCGGGCGCTATACGCACCTCAACCTGGATTACCTGATGGAGGAGTACGACAAGGCGCACCCAAGGAGTAAGTAGGGTAAAAGGGGAGAAAAACCGGGGGGAAAAGGGAAAAAGGGGAAAGGGCGAAAAGGGAAGGAAGAAGAGCCTTGATAAAATATCCTCGTTTCTAAGCTCATGCCCTGACAGTTCCTACGGATGTGTAGGACAGCCGCCCCCGGCTGTCCAGGCACAGGCTGGAAAGCCTGTGCCACCAAGAATTAATTATCTGGTTCCCAAGCTGGGCTTGGGAACCCAAATGTACTCGAAGCTCCGCTTCGAAGGCCAGGCTGAGCCTGGGAAAGGGGCCAGGCCGACATGGAGTGGTTTTTCGCTTTTCCTTTTCGCCTTTTTCCCTTTTCCCCTTTTCGCCCGGTGCGATTGGGCTTGGGGGTTGGAAGCTAACCGATATGGCTGATAATCAGAAATTCCGCGGCACCACCATCCTCATGGTGCGCCGGGGCGATAAGGTGGCGGTGGCCGGCGACGGCCAGGTCACCCTGGGCAACATGGTGATGAAGCACCATGCCAAGAAGGTTCGCACACTCTACCACGGCAAGATCATCGTGGGCTTTGCGGGCTCCGTGGCCGACGCCTTGACCCTGTTCGAGCGCCTGGAGGCCAAGCTGGAGAAGCACCAGGGCAACCTCACCCGCTCGGTGGTGGAACTGGCCAAGGACTGGCGCACCGACCGGATTTTGCGGCGCCTGGAGGCGTTGCTCCTGGCGGTGGACGCCACCGGGGCGCTCCTGGTCTCCGGCACCGGTGACGTCATCGAACCCGACGAAGGGGTGATGGCCATCGGCTCCGGCGGCCCTTACGCCCTGGCCGCGGCGCGGGCCCTGCTGGCCCACACGGATTTGAGCGCCAAGCAGATCTGCCAGGAGGCCATGACCATCGCCGCGTCGCTGTGCGTCTATACCAATAGCGAGATTGTGATTGAGGAATTGTAATAACTGTAGGGCGGGCAGTGCCCGCCATCATTTAAACCAAGACCAAAAGACGGCGGGCGATGCCTACATACCGGTAATGATACATGCAAAACAAATTGGAACCAGTTTATGGCCTTGCGCTTTTTATTGTAAGCAAAGCTATTGAATTAATGCAAGATGGCAAATACATCGAGGCTATTGATTTAATAAAGGAAAATATCTACGAGTCCAATATTTATCAATTAGCTTTTTTAGCTTATGCTTATCTTCAATTAGCACTGAACAACCAAGAAAATAAGCAAGAAAATTATCTTTCTGCTTTGCAATATGCTGATAAAGTTAAGAATATATATGCAAAGTTAAATTTGGATAGTTATATTAAAATACATTATGCCAAGAAGAGTATGGCTTATACACAGTTTGTTGATGGAATAGTTAAATTAAAAATCTGGGGTGACAAAGAAAATGCGTTAAGACAATATCATCGTTTATTAAATAATGATTCAAAATTAGCCAAAGATATTTATAAAATTATTAATGAATAACCTGCTGCTGGGAAATATTAGCAGTTAAGGGAGGGCGGGCACGGCCCGCCATATCATTTAAGCTTTGAACCCAAGGAAGACGGCGGGCAGTGCCCGCCCTACACGATAAAGGCAGGTAACCATGAAATTGCTCAAATTACTCCCTGCGTCCGGGGATCATCTGACCCCCAAAGAGACCGTGGCGGAGTTGGACAAATATATTGTGGGGCAAAACGATGCCAAGCGTTCGGTGGCCATCGCCCTGCGGAACCGCTGGCGGCGCCAGCAGGTCCCCGAGAACCTCAGGGACGAGATCGCCCCGAAGAATATCATCATGATCGGCCCCACCGGGGTGGGCAAGACCGAGATCGCCCGGAGATTGGCCAAGCTCACCGCCTCGCCGTTCCTCAAGATCGAGGCCTCCAAATTCACCGAGGTGGGCTATGTGGGCCGGGACGTGGAATCCATGGTCCGGGACCTGATGGAGCTGGCCGTCAACATGGTCAAGGCCGAAGAACGGCACAAGGTCCAGGCCAAGGCCGAAGCCGCTGTGGAAGAGCGGCTGCTGGATTTGCTGCTGCCGGGCTCGACCCCGGAGACGCCCGCTGACGCAGGAGGCGACCAAGACACCCCAGGCGACAGCGGCAACACCCGGGAGAAGCTCCGGACCATGCTCCGGGCCGGGCGCCTGGAAGAGCGCCTCGTAGACCTGGAAGTCAGCCAGCGCTCCGCCCCGGTGGTGGAGATCTTTTCCGCCGCCGGCATGGAGGAGATGGATTTTAACTTCAAGGATATGCTGGGCAACCTCTTCCCCGGCAAGACCAAGCAGCGCAAGGTCAAGCTGGCCGAGGCCCGGGAATACCTGCTCCAGGAGGAGGCCGGCCGCCTCATCGACATGGACCGGGTGGTGGAGGAGGCCCGGCGCAAGGTGGAGCAAAACGGCATCATTTTCTTGGATGAGATCGACAAGATCGTGGGCCGGGACGGCACCCGGGGACCCGACGTCTCCCGGGAAGGGGTCCAACGAGACCTGCTGCCCATCGTCGAAGGCACCACGGTGAACAGCAAGTATGGGATGCTGCGCACCGACCACATTTTGTTCATCGCCTCCGGGGCCTTTCACCTGTCCAAGCCGTCGGACCTGATCCCGGAGATGCAGGGCCGCTTCCCCATCCGGGTGGAACTCCACTCCCTGGGGGCCGAGGAGTTCGAACGCATCCTGACGGAACCGGAAAACGCCCTGATCAAGCAGTACCGTGCCCTGTTGAACACCGAAGGCATCCGGCTCACCTTCACCGCAGAGGCGGTCAAAGAGATCGCCGGCCTGGCCACGAAGGTGAACGACCGCACCGAGAACATCGGGGCCCGGCGGCTCCACACGGTCATGGAAAGGCTGTTGGAGGAGATTTCCTTTACGGCCCCGGACCTCACGGCCCAGGAGATCACCATCACCGACGCCTACGTCCGGGAACGCCTGGCGGCGCTCATCGACGACGAGGATTTGAGCCGGTATATTTTGTAAAGCAGGGGGGAAAGGCGAAAAGGCGAAGAGGGCAAAAGGGGGAAAACTGCGGTTTCATTTTTTCCTTTTCGCCTTTTTCCCTTTTCCCCTTTTCGCCCGGGGGATTTCGGTTTAAGGAGATCTTCATAACACCATGGCCCAAGAATACATCAAAAAAGTCGAAACCCTCCTAGAAGCCCTGCCCTACATGCGCGCCTTTCAGGGGCAGACCGTGGTGATCAAGTATGGCGGCGCCGCACAGCAGGAGCCGGAGCTGAAGCACGCCTTCGCCCAGGACATCACGCTGCTGCAGTACCTGGGCATCCACCCGGTGGTGGTGCACGGCGGCGGGCCCCAGATCGGCAAGGTGCTGGCCAAGATGGACATCCCCACCCGGTTCGTGGACGGCCTCCGCGTCACCGACCAGAGCACCATGGACGTGGTGGAGATGGTCCTGGCCGGCAAGATCAACAAGGAGATCGTCAATCTGATCAACACCGCCGGCGGCGTCGCGGTGGGGCTGAGCGGCAAAGACGGCCTGCTGCTTAAGGCCCAGAAAATGGAGTTCTACCGGCCCCGGGAGGACGAGCCCCCGGAGATCATCGACATCGGCCTGGTGGGGGAAGTGACCGCGGTGAACACCAACCTCATCCGCACCCTGCAAGGCCAGCACTTCATCCCGGTGATCGCCCCGGTGGGGGTGGGCGAAGCCGGCGAAACCTACAATATCAACGCCGACCTGGTAGCCGGGGCGGTGGCCGGGGCCCTGGGCGCGGCCAAGCTCATTTTGCTCACCGACGTGCCGGGAGTCCTGGACCAGGACCAGCGCCTCATTTCCAGCCTCACGCGCCGCCAGGCCATTGCCCTGATGGAGGAAGGCATTGCCGTGGGCGGCATGATCCCCAAGATCAAGTGCTGTCTGGAGGCCCTGGACGAAGGGGTGGCCAAGGCCCATATCCTGGACGGCCGCACCCTCCACGCGGTGCTCCTGGAGATTTTTACCGACAGCGGCATCGGCACCGAGATCGTGGGATAGTGAGCCGTAGGGTGCGTCTTACGCACCAGTACACCAGTAAATGACATATAAGCTGGCAACCTTATTCTGACGTCGTACAGGATTGCATAAATGCGCTGACGTCATATATCGCCCCCCTCGCCCTGAGCCTCTCCCCCCGAAGCGGGGGGAGAGGGGGTAGGTCAGGTCGCCGGATTTTTGATGATGGCAGTCATGCATGGGCCTTGGGCCCACCCGTAAAGTATGCAAAGCGTGCATGAACTGGTGGAACAGCCTTTCCAGGCTGTGCACGACTAACCTGCTTCCTGGACACAGGCTGGAAAGCCTGTGCTACCAATTTAAAGAACTTTTCGAAGCAGAGTCTCAAATCGGTCCCATCTTTTCCCCTCTCCCCCAATGGGGGAGAGGGTCAGGGTGAGGGGGAAGTGATCTTGGCTGAATTTAAGAACTACGTTACCGTATTTATGACCCACTATACTTAGCTGGAGAAAGCTAGTGAACAATAACTGGATGAAACGCGCCGATAAAGTGGTGATGAACACCTACGGCCGGCAGCCGCTGGTGCTGGTCAAGGGTGAGGGCTGCCGGGTTTGGGACGATACCGGCAAAGAGTACCTGGACTGCCTGGCCGGGCTGGCGGTGGTTAACCTGGGACATGCCCACCCGGAGATCGCCCGCGCCGCTGCGGCCCAACTGACGCAGCTGGTCCATGTGTCCAACATCTACTACACCACCCCCATGGTGGAGCTGGCCGAGGCGCTGGTGCGCCTGTCCTTTGCCGACCGGGTCTTTTTCGCCAACAGCGGCGCCGAAGTCAACGAAGGGGCCATCAAGCTGGTGCGGCGCTACTCCCGGGAGCGCTTCGGGGCCGGGCGGCACCGGATCATCTGCATGGAGAACTCCTTCCACGGCCGCACCCTGGGGGCGCTTTCGGCCACGGGCCAGTCCAAGTTCTGGCAGGGCTTCGACCCGCTGCTGCCGGGTTTCGTCTTCGTGCCCTTCAACGACCTGGACGCGGTGGCCAAGGTCGTGGACGACACCGTCTGCGCCGTGATGCTGGAGCCCATCCTGGGAGAAGGGGGGGTTTGCCTGCCCTCGCCCGATTATTTAAAGGGGTTGCGGCAGTTGTGCAACGACAAGGGGCTGTTGCTGATCCTGGATGAAATCCAGACGGGCCTGGGCCGCACCGGGAAACTCTTCGCCCAGGAAAACTTCGGCATTACCCCGGACGTCATGACCCTGGCCAAGGCGTTGGCCAACGGACTGCCCATGGGGGCGCTCCTGGCCACTTCCGAGGTGGCCGGGGCTTTCGTCCCCGGGACCCACGCCAGCACCTTCGGGGCCGGGCCGGTGGTGGCCGCGGCGGCCAACGCCGCCCTGAATCTGTTGAGCGCCCCGGAGTTTCTGGCCGGGGTGCGGGAACGGGGGGCCTTTGTATCGAAACGCCTGGCAGCCATGCAGGCAGAGCTCCCCGTCATCAAAGAGGTCCGCGGCCTGGGCCTCATGTGGGGCCTGGAATTGACCCAGGAGGGGACGCCGGTGGTGGCGGCCTGCCGGGAGCGGGGGCTGCTGCTCAACTGCACCCAGGGCAACGTCATCCGGCTGCTGCCGCCTTTGGTCATTACCGACCAAGAACTCGACGGCGCCATAGGAACCCTGCGGGACGCCCTCAAGATGGTGTTTCCATGACCCGCCACCTGTTGACCATCCTGGATCTGAGCCGGGAGGAGATCGAGCACCTCCTGGCCCGGGCCCGGGAACTCAAAGCCCTGCATCACCGGGGCCAGAACCCCACGCCCCTGACGGGGAAAACCGTGGCCATGATTTTCGACAAGCCCTCGACCCGCACCCGGGTCTCTTTTGAGGCGGGGATTGCCCAACTGGGGGGGTCCAGCATCTACCTGGCCCCGGGCCAGACCCAGATGTCCCGGAACGAGCCCGTGGCCGACACCGCCCGGGTGTTGTCCCGGTACGTCGACGGGGTGGTGGTGCGCACCTTTGCCCAGGAGACGGTGGCGGAACTGGCCCGCCACAGCACCATCCCGGTGATCAACGGCCTGACGGACACGCACCACCCCTGCCAGGTGCTCAGCGACCTCATGACCATGGAGGAGCGCTTCGGCGATCTTACCGGGCTTAAGGTGGCCTGGGTGGGAGACGGCAACAACATGGCCAACTCCTGGATCACCGCGGCCATGCACCTGGACTTCGCCCTGCACCTGGCCTGCCCGCCGGGCTACGAGCCCGACGCTGCCATCGTCGCCCAGGCCCAGGCCCAGGGTGCCCGGGTCTACCTGGGCCAGGACCCCATCGCGGCGGTGGCCGGGGCGCAGGTGGTCAACACCGACGTCTGGGCGAGCATGGGCCAGGAGGAGGAGGCCGCGGCCCGGCTGGAGGTCTTTAAACCGTATCAGGTGAATAGCCAGCTGATGAAAAACGCCCCCGAGGCCATTGTGCTCCACTGCCTGCCGGCCCACCGGGGCGAGGAGATTACCGCCGAGATCTTGGACGGCCCCCAAAGCGCGGTCTGGGACCAGGCGGAAAACCGCCTGCACTTCCAGAAGGCGCTGCTGGAGTGGCTGTTGGGATAGGGGCCAGGGACCAGAGGTTAGGGGTTAGTGAAAAAAAACTTAGTGGCACAGGCTTCCCAGCCTGTGGCGATGTAGGGTGCGTCTCACGCACCATTACTAAACTGCTGGTGGTGCGTGGGACGCACCCTACAACTTGGGAACGAGTTACACGGGAGAAACGGCCCTTATGAAAACCTTCGGCAAGTTAGTTTTTCTCGCCATATTTTTCGGGGTATTTCTCGGGGCCGCCCCGGCTGCAGCCGGCGAAGCCGGAACCGTGTCCTGCTCCACCCCCGATTGCGGTTATCATGACAACCTGAAGATCGGCGGCGGCATGAAATCACCCTCGCTGACGGGCTACTGCCGGTCCACCAAGAAATTTGTGTACATAAAACTTAAAAGCTGGAAAGGTTACCGGGAAGCTATTCCGGCTTGCCCCGATTGTCCGGAGGCGATCCTGCCGATCTATGATGGGGGCCAGGTTGCCGAAATTCCCTGTCCGAAAT
>JAUSOZ010000048.1 GCA_030655955.1 Deltaproteobacteria bacterium | reverse complement strand
CGTTCGATGGTCATGGTCAGGATGACCATGGGGAACAGGGCTACGGAGAGCCCGCGCTCGATCCCCAGCCGGTTGGTGAAAATGCTTACCAAGGCCATCAGGATGACGACCACGATGAGCACCGCAGCCAGGCGGGGCACCAACAGCAGCTTGAGGCGGTCCAGATAAAAGCGGATGGTCAACCCCAGGGCCACCAGGGAACTGAATAAGACGATACCCCAAAGCAACTGGGTCTCCCGAAAGGCCAGGGCTATGAGGACCGGCATAAAGGTGCCGAAGGTGCTGATGCCGATGATGTTGCGCAGGATTACCAGCAGGAAGCCGCCCACGGGCACCATGAGCAGGATCCGGTAGACCTGCTGGGAATGAAGCGGCAGACTCAGGAGGGAAAAGTTCAGAAGCAGCGGCTTTTTGATCTGGCCCCGGACCACCGCGGTGCTAATGGCGGCTTCCAGTTCCCGGGTAACGGACAGGGTCACGTGCAGGTTGCTGCCGCCGGTTAACCTGGCCAGGCTCAACGGGCCGCGCCACCAGGCCAGGTAATTGTCGGGGATGCCCGGGGCGCCGGTGACGGGATCAATGGCCTGCCACAACTTCTGGTTGTAGATTTCCAGCCAGTGGACCACGGGCAGCCGCTCTTTTTGTTCCTTGAGGGCGATGCCATGCACTACCCGGACCGGTACCCCGGCCAGGGCCAGGACTTTCGCCGCCAGTTCCATCTTGGCCCCTTCTGTGGGGTTTTTCCCCAGGAGCAGGGCCAGATTATCATCCGGTTGGGGCTGCCTGAAGCGCTTGAGCAACTCCGCGGCCATGGTCTCATTGTCGGCGGAACGCCACCGGATGTGGTCCACCAGGGCTTGGGCCACGGTCAGGTCGGCGCCTGCGAAGCTGGGATTATCGATGGTGGGCGGCTGGATGGGATTGATGGGCTCCCGGGTATTGACCCGCACCACCTCGGCCCGATAATAAAGGGTTTGGAGGCCGCGGGCCTGGCGGATGGACCAGGTGGCCTGTCGATTAGCGTCCTCGACGGCGGTAACCAGCCCGTAACCCTGGGAAACAAAGGCTTCATTGGTAATAGCGTAACGCCGGGTCGTCCGGGGAGTGAACAGAGTGAGCTTGACCGGTTCGTTGCCGGCCATGAAAGTGACCTTGGCTTCGACGTTCCAGGTGTAGGATTCGGCCCCCGGCGACAGGGGAAAATTGAGAACCAGGACCTTGTAAAGAACCAGGCCCAGGCCGACGGCCGCCAGGATGAAGGCCAAAACGTAAAGGTGGGTCCTATTCAAGGCTGGCGGCCTCTTTGCACTCCGGTTCCAGCGTGTACTTGGCCGAGGGGTCGATGATCACCGCGCCTTCCATAAACTTGCGCCCGATGAGCATCCGGTATTGATAGTTCTTGCGGTTTATCAGATTGACCTCGGTTTCCTGGTATATATTGCCCAGGCAAACCCCTAGCTTGATGACCGGGCGGCGCTGGGGTTCCTGGTTATGCCGTTTGATAGGGGCCCAGCGCAACAGCGGCCGCTCCATCGTAATCTTTTGCCCCTCGCGTTCGGTCAGGTCAAAGCGCACCCAAGGCTTGCCATTGCGTTCAAACTCCGTCAGGTTGGCGGCATCGAGAGAACTGTACTCCGCCCCGGAGTCCAGCTTGGCGTGGACGATAAAGTTGCCGGGGGAGATGCGAACCTTCTCGATCCAGCCCACGACCTTTTTTTCCGCGGCCGCCGCGGGCAGGGCCAGCACCAGGGCGCCGAGCAGGCCGGCAAGCAGGGCATAAGGATATTTCATACATTCACCTCGGATTTGATGGGGTGCCGGTATCTTTCAAACAAAACGGCCGGACCGCTCCAGCAACCTTGACGCAGGCGGCGTCCCCGGTTCGACGTCATTCTAGTTATTTTAAGGAGAAACACGGTTTTGGCAAGGTTACGGCGGCCGCCCGAAAAAATATTGTTGTTTACTACAGGGGATATAAGCGGAAGCTCATGGGTTCGTCATAAACCAGGCGATGGTTCAAGGCTCGCAGTCCCTCAGCGGCTGACAAACCGGACAGAAAAAGCTGCTGCGCCCGGCCTGGACCAGGCGCTGGATGCGGGCGCCGCAGCGGCAGGGTTCGTCGGTCCGCCCATAGACCAGGAGCTCCAGCTGGAAGAGGCCGGCCTCGCCTTTGCTGTTGAGATAGTTGGCCACCGTGGTGCCGCCTTTCCGAATGGCGTGCTTGAGGATTCTCCGGGTCTCGGTGAGCACCCGGGCCCAGTCTGTGAGGGTGAGGCTGGCCGCCGGGGTGGCGGGGTGGAGCCGCGCCGCAAACAGGGTTTCACAGGCGTAAATGTTGCCGATGCCGGCCAGGATACGGGCGTCCATGAGAAAATTCTTGATGGGGCGGCGCCGGCCACGGGCCTGCTCAGCCAGCCAGGCTGGAGTTACTTGCCGGGAGAACGGCTCGGCCCCCACCTGAGCCAGGGGCGGGGGGTCCACCCCGGGGGCAAAGACCAGGACCTGGCCGAAGCGGCGAGTATCCTGGAAAGACAGCTCCAGCCCGCCTTCCAGCTGAAACACCAGGTGAACATGGGGCAGGGGAGGGGAGGGGATAGGCGCGGTCAGCAGACGGCCGGTCATGCCCAGATGGATGAGCAGGGTGACGCCGCCTTCCAGATCGAACCGGAGGTATTTGCCCCGGCGGCGCAGGCCCTCGAGGCGCCGCCCCAGGACCCAGCGGCGGAGCTCGGCGGGGGAGGACTGTTGCCGCAGGCGTTTAGCTCCCACCTTGACGCCCAGAAACCGGCGCCCCATGAGTACAGGGGCCAGACCCCGGCGGATGACTTCCACCTCCGGCAGTTCAGGCATTGGCCTTACCCCGGCCGGCGAGGGGCGTGGCACAACCCGGCCGCGGTGGGGGACTTGGCTGGATCTTGGGTTTCAGGGAAAAACCTCGGGTGGCTGAGAGGGGCGCGCCCTGGCCGGCTGAGCCGGACGTCGGCGGGCCGGAGTATGAGTTGGCCGCGGCCTGGGACCGGTGGCGCCGGGGGCCCGGCCTAAAAGAGCATGTCCAGAAAGTGTTCGTGGTATTCCCGTAACTCTTTGTGGCATTCCCCGCAAAAGAGGCGCACTTCCCCCTGGATTTCGGAATCATCGCTCACCGAAGAGAAACTGCCGTCTTCGTTCTGCACGTAGAAGGTGGTGATGGTCACCCCCTCGGCAACTTCATAAAAATCCGTATCATTGCCGCAAAAGGGGCAGGCAATCCTCATTTCCCATTCTCTTGTTGGATAATTTGTTTAAGATCTTGCTTGTACAAGGCGTTGCTGGGCTCAAACTTGCGCGCCAGTCCTATTTCGATGGCCGCCCGCTTATATTGCTGCTGGGAGGCGCGGGTCTTGCCCGCTTTTTCGTAAATCCTGCCCTTGTGGGCGAACAGACAAGCCAGGTAAAAATGGGTGCGGGGGTTCTTGGGGTTGAGTTCGTTGGCGGACTGCAGATCGTGCTCGGCTTGCTTGTACTTCTGCTGGTGGTAATGGATGATGCCCAGATTGCGCCACATGGCCGCGCGGTAGGTCTTGTCCGGGTCTTTCAAGGTCTTGAGGATCACGAGCTCCAGGCGGGCCATGGTCTGCTGATCGTTGAGGGCCTGGCTGCC
Organism: Deltaproteobacteria bacterium; assembly: GCA_030655955.1. Classification (GTDB taxonomy): domain Bacteria; phylum Desulfobacterota; class Desulfobaccia; order Desulfobaccales; family 0-14-0-80-60-11; genus 0-14-0-80-60-11. The sequence goes on along the minus strand of JAUSOZ010000048.1, from coordinate 703 downwards.
GTCCGCCAACAGGCGGTCGCTCAGCTCCGCGACCTCGGAGGGCGTCATCTCATGTCCGGTCAGGGATTCTTTCAGCCTGGCCGAATCTGAACTAGGGGGACGGGACGGCTCCACCGGCAGCGGCATCGCGGCGGATTCCACCGGCGGCGCCATTGGGGTCATGCTGCAACCCACCGTTCCACCCAGCAGGCCGAGCGCCAACCAGGCAGCCACTATACGTCTCATCATCAACCCAGTATCTCACTCTGCCAGATGGAATTTAAGAATTAGTACCCTATCCGCGAGAGGCCGTCAACCCCTTTTTGACCGGGGTCCAGGGGCAAATCCGGGGGATCAGCGCGGAGCCCGTGGCCACCGTGACGCGTGGTGCCAGGGGAATCACCGGTGAACCCAGGTTTATCTCCCTTGGCGCTGGGGGGCGTTTAACCCGGCTTTCAAGCCGAACAATAATTTGATATTGTCTAACCGATACGCTATCGTTTGGATCAACTCAAAGCATGGCCCAAATTCACCCGGGGCCGTAAATCGCACCTATTTCACAACCAATTGATTAGTTTGTAAATTAAATTTGCGGCATCAGGGCCTCAAGGGTGGCACATATCTTGGATAGTGATTAAAGAGAAGATTTGGGGCAGCCGTCAGAGGGCATGAGCCTTGCCACCCGGTGGTAGCAACCAAGGACCTCAGAAGGCTGAACCTTCAA
>JAUSOZ010000266.1 GCA_030655955.1 Deltaproteobacteria bacterium | reverse complement strand
CCCGTTACAAGACGCCGCAGCAAGTCATCGCGGAATTGGAATTCCTCTACCGGCTCGGGGCCAGAGGAGCGGTATTTTTTTGCGACGACAATTTCATCGGTAGTAAGCCACATGCCCGGGCCCTCCTGCAAGAACTCACCCCCTGGTTGAAGAGCCGGGGTAAACCCTTCGAATTTTTGACCCAGGCATCGGTGAATCTGGGGCAGGATCTGGAAATGGTCCACCTCTTGACCAAGGCCAACTTGAGGAAAGTCTTTATCGGGATCGAGTCGCCGGATGACCAGGTGCTCGAAACCAGCCGCAAATACCACAACATCAAGAACCCCCTGGTGGAATCGCTCAACAACCTCAAGAAAAACGGGGTGGCGGTTATGGGTAGCTTCATTATCGGCCTGGACGGGGAAACGAAAGGGGCCGGCGAGCGGATCTGCGCCTTTATAGACCAGACTGATATTCCCATAGCCATGCTTGGGGTCCTGCAGGCCGCGCCATTCAGCAGCCTGTGGAACCGGCTGGAGAGGGAGGGTAGGCTGAGAGGGGATGTGGGAGACGATGGGGGAACCTTCTCGCCGTTAAACTATGAACCGGATCGGCCGGAAGCTGATATCATGCAGGAATACGTCGATGCCTGGGATTACCTGTATGAACCATCCCGTTATCTGGCGAGGACCTACCGCTATTACATGGGCATGCAGCTGGCTCCCCGGTCCCTGAAGAGCGCCCCAGAGTCTCCCCTGCCAGGCGGCCACGTCCCTCCCCCGGGTATTTCCTGGCCCCGCCAATTACAAGAGGTCCAGGCTTTTGGCAAAATTCTCTGGTCGATAGGGGTTCGTTCGTCGTACCGGCGTCAATTCTGGACCCAGCTGATCGGGATGTTGAGGCAAAACCCCAGTCGGTTCATTGACTATGTCGTGACCTGCGCCATGGGAGAGGACCTGTATCACCTGAGACAGGTGGTGAGCGAAAAGGTCGGGGCCATCATCAATGAACGTGACCTAAAAGTTCCTGCAGCGGAATCTTGGGGAGCCCCGCCGCATAGTATCTGGCACAGGCAGGCCCCTTGACGTCTCCTCACCTCTCGAAATCCGCTTAATTCCCTCCAGAAATAATAGTTCGTGTTCCAAATCCAGGGTGATTTTTGCTGCCCTATCTCCGCACCTTTGGGTCCTGCCAAAATGCTTCGATACCCAAACCATATGTGCTAATGGTCCTGGGGGATAGGTTCGTCACCCTCGGTCAGTCGCGGCCATGTGGTGACCGCCGCCGCCTGCACCGATGGCCCGGCCACCCATCGAAAGATTTTATCGTCTTCCTGTTCAAGTTCCTATTTCGAAAACCATTTCAACATCTATCGCTCCTTGGTTCTTGGCCAGGCAAATGAATATTCCTTGGCCCTTAGGTAATTGGCGTTCAGGGCCGGTTCCAGAAGGACGATGGCGGCCAGGCGGCGGGCCATGTGGGTGACTTCTCGGACTTCCTCTATGGTCAGGGACCGGCCCAGGAGGGGCTGTTCCCGATAGCTGAGCCACTTCTTGATGACCTGGTAGCCGCCGATGTAGTAGTTCCAGACCTTCTCCGGGATGTTTTGCCAGTAGGCCACCTCGTTCAGATAAATGTCATAGGTGGACTCCCCCAGGTGCTCTATCGCCTGTTCCGGGGTAAGGTCCAGGGCCGGGGCGCCCTCCCGGATGGCCGCCAGTTCCTCGGGGGTGTAGTCCCGGGTGATCACCTTGCCCCTGCCCGGCATGGTGATGCCGCCTTTCCCGCCATGGCCCCACCCCACGGTCAAGGCCAGGTCGCCGGCGTCCGGGTTCAAGGCCCCGCCCCCCACCTTGGAGATCACCGCCAGGGATTTCAATTCCGGCCGGAGGGCACCGGCGGTCACTCCCGGGACCGGGGCTTCCGGGTCCAGTAGGGCGGCCAGTTCCCGGCCCAGGCGGGCGGAATGCTCCAGGGCTTCCCGGGTGTCGGGCAAAGGAACCCGCGGCCAGTCCTGGCGGATGCCGTCGTGGTTTTCCGTCAGGTAGGCGGGGGCGTAGCCGATGGCCAGGGCGTGCATCCAGATGAGGCCCGCGGTGTCGGGGTCGCCGTCCGGGTCCGGGAGGCCCAGGGCGGCCAGATAAGACCGAGCGGCCGGGGAGAGGTTGGCTGTGGGCGCATCTTCTTGATATGGTTCTTTCGGGAAAAGGCTTTCTTGGGAAACAATATCTTTTCCTTTGGTCGTGGCTTTAACACGGAACGGAAAATAATAAGCGTGGCCTCTAATGCTGTCATGGTCACTAACAAGTTTTGTATAATAAGCAGGAGTTCCTTCTGGGCTTGCAACACAGCCTGGACGGCTTATAAAAAATTCGTTTCCGGGCCACAATTGTTGCCAATATCGTGGACGAGGTTCTGTCCATAATGGCCTAACCTTTGAGTAATAGCACCAGCGAATGTCAAATGGGCGAACAAGATAGTGCAAGACATTCTCTGGCCTGTATTTATCCTTCCCTAAAATCTTTTTTCGTGCCTCTTTTGCGATAAAACGAGCCGAGTCTTTAGTGAGAGGATGTGCTTCATTTTTCAGGTAATCCCAATCTTTATTATTATCGAAATAAAGTTTTATAAGTCCAACTAAGACTTCCTTCTCGATATTGATAAGTGCATTCCCACGCTTTTCAAAGAGACCATTGAAGGGAAATTCGCTTGCAATATCAATGAGATTCGGCCAGTCTCGGTAGTGGGCCGCCACTTCTGACGGGCGGAAGGTGAAGCGATTCGTTATATCCGGGGTCACAGTTTGATACTGAGCCTCAAAATCCGGGGCCTTGAGGCTTTCCAGTAGGTCTTCTCGTTTGGTCACCCCCCAAAACTGCCGGAAGCGCACCCCGGGGCTTTCTTCACGCGCCGCCTTCCGCACCATCAAGGCAACTGACGTGCCTACCCGGATACCCTCCCGGTTGTATTCCGTGGAAAAGACGCTGGGGTCGGGCTTGCCTTCCGGGGTGAGCTTGCCGGTTTCCCGGCTGTCGCCGTTCAGGCAATCGAACCAGAGGGCGTCGAACTCGGAGAGGAATCGTTGCCGCAGGACCACAAAAGAGGGGTCGCCCAGGTAGGAAAAGTTGGAGATATAGCAGACCACGCCTTTCCCGGTCTTCTCGGCGATGCGGCGCTCCGCCAGGCCAAAGAACCGCACATAAAGATCGTCCAGGTTGAATTTCTTGATGCCCCACTTGGAAATGAGCCCTTCCTTGTAAGGCTCCACCAGGGCCTTTTCCGCCGCGGCGCTCACCCCGGCAAAGGCATTATAAGGTGGATTCCCCAGGATCACCAGGATGGGCTTGTCCCGCTTGACCCCTTCGGCCGCGTCCCGTTCCGCCTCGAACTCCGGCAACGTCAGCTGTTGCTTGGGACCTGCCGGTGGTTCCCAGCCGGTCAGGGCGTTGGTGAGATAGACCCTGGCCCGCTCCCCTTCCTTGGCCGCGGTTTCTTCGGCCAGAGGCGCTCCCAGGTTGGCCAACAAGAGCCCCAATTGCAGGTGGGCCACCACAAAGGGCGCGGGTAAAATCTCAAAGCCGAAGACCCGATCCCGGGCGGCGTTCTTGAGATCATGGGCTACCAAGGCGTCGTCCCGGTTGGCCGTTAAGGTCCCATGGATATGCTTTAAGACCTCCACCAGGTAGGCCCCGGTGCCGCAGCAGGGGTCCAGGACATAGACCCGGGGGTCCGCCAGGCCGTCGGCGATCGAAAGTTCCTCCCGGAGCACGGTATCCACCCGGGCCACCATGTACTGCACGATCTCCGGTGGGGTGAACCAAACCCCCAGGTCTTTGCGGAGTTCGGGATCAAAGGCTTTCAGGAAGGGCTCGTAGAAATACTGGACCGCGTGGCCTTCATCAAATTGGGAGAAAAAAGAGGGACGGTCCACCCGGTTCAAGACCGTGGTGGTCCAATCCAACACTTCTTCCAGCCCCAGGGGCCCGAGCTTGGAGGGGGCGGCCACCTGCTCATACAGGACCCGGATCATGGGAACCCGGAGATAAAAGGGGGTGAGGCGCCAATCGAAAAGTTTCTTGGGGGCCGGTATCGGGTTCTTCTTGTGCCATAAGACCCAGGCGGCGAATACGCCATAAAAGAGGGTTTGCACCAGGGTTGACCGGAAGAAGTGATCGCCCTTGTCCCCCTCGAATTTCAGCCCCAGGGCTTCTTCCAGGGCCGTCCGCAGGCCGGTTAAGGCGGGAAGGTCTTTCCCCTCAAGGCGGGCCTTGGCGTCCCGGGCATAAGAGGCCAAGAACCAGGCCACGTCCGCGGGGCCGGTCAAGGGGGCGGCATGGAGCATCACCCGCTTGAGATATTCAATGAACCGTTCGCCCTCTTCCTGGGCCATCCGGCGGGGGTGCCTGGCCCCGGCCCAAAAGGCGGCTTCATTGTCGGCCAATCGGTAGTTTTCCAGCGTGACGGCCTGTCCGGAAGCATCCTGGCCCACCAGGACAAAATCGCGGTAATTGGTCACCAGGACCTGCCGGTATTTTCCCAGGTAGCGGCTCACCTGGTCGCCGTCGGCGGTCACCCAGGCATCATCTTGGGTGGACTTGACCTCAATGGCCCCCCGGGCCGGCATCTGCCCCGGCATGGGTTCATGGTCACCGGCTTTTTGAAATTGCTCCTGAGTAAAAAACCCGCCATCCGGCATTCCGGCACCCTGGTTTTGCAGGTTGATGATGCACCTGACCTTGGGCTTCAGGGTTTTACCGACCTCATTAAAAAGGCTCGCCAGGGGCCCATAATAGGAGGTCTCCTTGACGGCCGCGCCGGAGGAGCGGATTTCGGATAATTCTTTGAGGTATGTTTCCAGAGGATTCATGCGGCCTCACCTGAAGGCATTATGCCACGGGTAAGGGGATTTGAATAACTCTTTTTTGGGGAGTGTGGGGCGGTTAATTTCACTGTCGGCGATGGCGATAGGGACACCGGAGACTGAAGATAGTGTCTGGGGATGGCCGGGAGTCGATAAACGCACCGGTCAAACCCGGTCAAACCCGACAATTTCTCTCTTAAACCAATTGAACGTCAAACATAGAGTATTGAACTGACGGAAATATTAGAGGGGTGAATTTGGTAGCCGCAGGCTTTAGCCTGCGCCTGCACAGGCGAGACGCCTGTGCCACCAAAAATGCAAACACCGCAGTCTCCCCATTTTAATACTCTACCTTTGACATCAAATTGGTATTAAACCTCCCGAAAGTGAAGGCGTTAACTGGCTGAGCCGGCATAATCAAGAAATTGGGCACAGGGAGGGAATCGGAATTAACTGCCCCTCCGAATTTTTTTTGAATTATTCCGATTGCTAAATTGGCCGGCATGGGAAACCCTTAAACTTGCTCTGGCTTTGCACTATCGGGCAAATTACCGTGGGGTGGACAGGAAGAAGACGGCAAGAGTATGTGCGAAAAAGCATACACTTTGTGCGGAAGGACCCGGATTTTTATTTCAATTCATATACCGGGAATGCATCTGATGAAAATAATATTTGACTATTTCAGCTAGTTGATTCCACATAGATTATAGGAAAAACTATGACTGAATCGTGAAAAAAGTATGAATTTTGAATTTAATTTTGTCCCGAAATTAGAGTACCTCATGCCCCGACCATAGGATAGCTCTGCTCGGTACTTTCCCCCTGTTCAGAACCCAGCCCTGGGTTATTCTTCGTCGTCCGTGGGGACGCAGGTAAGTTCTAAGTTGAGACCTCTGCGAAAGTCTCTATCGCTATCC
>JAUSOZ010000246.1 GCA_030655955.1 Deltaproteobacteria bacterium | reverse complement strand
AGATAGCGCTTGTTTTGATGGTGCCTTGTTTGAAGGGGATGTTGATTTCTCTCTGATTAAAGTTGGACTTAATTTTTCAATTATTCCAGTTATAAAAAATTCTCTTGAAATAAAGACAATATTAAAAGGAAATGTAAAGTTCGGGGGAGCAAAGATAGGTGGGCAATTTCAAGCGAATGGTGCGTATTTTGGCGATTCTATCAAAATAATTAACTTCAACGGCATACAAGTGGAAGAGAGTGCTTTCTTCGTTAATGCAGTCTTCAGGGGGCAGGTGAATTTTGTAGCTGCGAATATAATGGGACTGTTAGATGTCAGCGGGGCTCAATTCTTAAATGAAACTCCTGCAGCTTTTGAAGGGATTAAAGTAGGGTCATCAGCTATTTTTAGGGATACAATTTTTCTGGGAAATATTTTACTCAATCATTCTACATTTACTGATTTATACATTGAGGGAAATTATTTATGTTCTCTTATATCCCTTTTGCACATGGATAGCACAATTGTACAGCGAGAACTTAGGATAGCAAATACAAAGGTTAACACATTTTATGCAAATCACCTGCAGGTAATGGGTCCAGCAAGATTGATAAATATATTTATTACTGATTTAGCTGATTTTCAGAATGCTTCCTATCAATCCCTCGACTTATCAAATGTTACTTGGCCAAGATCACGGAATAACGTCCTGCTGGAAGGTCTTACTTATGAAACTATCAGCGCCGAAGGAAACCCGAATGATTGTGATGGTCTTCTTAACTGGCTTAAATCATGCCGGTTTAGCCGACAACCATATACGCAACTTGAGTCTTATTTTCTGAAGTGGGGTCACAAAGAAAGTGCGGATAAAGTTTTTATTCGTATGCGCCAAAAAGAAGTAGCTCTCTTATCGTGGTGGAAGAAATGGCCAACCAAAATCTTATGGGGTGGACTCACGGGCTATGGCCGCAAACCTTATTTGTCTATACCCTGGATAGTGCTCATCGTTGCCCTTGGTGCGTTGGCCTTTCCCCTCACCTTTGATGGAAAGACCTTGGAATCCCATTTATGGCTAACCCAAATGGCTAAGAGTTATTCCAGTACCATGAAGATTATTTTGAGCCTGGACAGGTTTCTCCCAGGGGTTGACCTCGGGGTGGCCAAATATTGGGCGCCTCCGGTAAACTTTTGCTTTCTTGCGTGGATATACTGGTATATTCAAAAACTCTTGGGCTGGGTCCTAGTCCCCATTGCTCTGGCAGCGATTTACACTCGGATTAAATGAGATAAATAAATTGGAGTATTATGATGCTCAAAGAAGCCATACTCAAGGTAGTCAGCCGGCAGGACCTGACCGAGGCGGAGATGACCCGGGCCATGGAGGCCATTATGAACGGGGAGGCCACCGAGGCCCAGATCGGCGCCTTCATTACGGCCCTGAGGATGAAGGGCGAGACCGTGGCCGAGATCACCGCCGCGGCCAAGGTGATGCGGGCCAAGGCCACCCGCATCCCCATTTCTGACGGGCTCATCGACCTGGACCGGGACGAAATCAACGTCGACTGGGAGACCGTGGTGGACACCTGCGGCACCGGCGGCGACGCCACCAGCACGTTTAACGTCTCCACCACCACCGCCTTTGTGGTGGCCGGGGCGGGGCTCAAGGTCGCCAAGCACGGCAACCGGGCGGTGTCCTCCCGCTGCGGCTCCGCCGACGTCATCGAGGCCTTGGGGATCAACCTGGCCCTGACCCCGGAGCAGGTGGCCTGGTGCATCCTGGAGGTGGGCATCGGCTTTCTCTTCGCCCCCCAGCTCCACGGGGCCATGCGCTACGCCATCGGCCCCCGGCGGGAGATCGGCATCCGCACCATCTTCAACATTCTGGGGCCCCTGACCAACCCGGCCAACGCCAACGTCCAGGTGCTGGGGGTCTATGACGCCCGGCTCACCGAGCCTCTGGCCCAGGTGTTGGGCAATCTGGGCGGCAAAAGCGCCTTTGTGGTTTACGGGGAGGGGTCGTTTGACGAAATCAGCATCGTCGGCCCCACCCGGGTGAGCCAGCTCCAGGACGGGGCGGTCACGACCTATGATATCGCCCCGGAGGATTTCGGCCTGAAGCGGGCGGCGCTGGCGGACATCAAGGGTGGGGACGTCTTCGACAACGCCCGCATTGTCAGAAAAGTCCTGGCAGGGGAGGGGGGCCCCCGGGAAGACATGGTGGCCTTAAACGCCGCCGCCGCCTTCATCGCCGCGGGCCTGGCTCCGGATTTTCCCCGGGGCATCGAACTGGCCCGGGAGACCATGCGCTCCGGGGCCGCCCTGGCCAAACTGGAAGCCCTGATCGACAAGAGCAAGAGTTTTAGTAGTGAGCAGTAAGTGGTTGTGTAGGGCGGGCACTGCCCGCCATGTAGGGTGTGCTCCGCGCACCGAAGAGGGACAGCCGGGGGCGGCTGTCCTACACCTGCCGGAAATTTTGGGAGTTATGTAGGGCGGGCATTGCCCGCCATATCGAGAGATGGTAATGACCAGGAGCCTCCTCCTGGGAACCGCAATTTGATCAGAGCTCGGTTTTGCTTGCCAAGCAGGAGCTTGTCGGCAACTGCGTTCCCAAGCAGGAGCTTGGGAACGAGAAGATAGGGACCCATGAACTTTTTAGCCGAAATTGTTGCCCGGAAACTGGAAGATTCCCTCCGGCTGTTCGAACCGGGGGTGGCCGAGGCCTTTAAGGCCGAGATTGCCCGGCGGCCGGCCCCGGTCAGCCTCAAGGCCGCCCTGGATAATGCTGCCGGCCCAATGATCATCGCCGAGGTCAAGCGGGCCTCACCCAGCAAGGGGGAGTTCGCCATGCACTGGGACCCGGTGGCGTTGGCGCAAATCTACCAGGACAACGGCGCCGCGGCCATCTCGGTTCTGACGGAACCCCATTATTTTAAAGGCGACCCAGAGTTCATCCGGCGGATGCGGCCGGTGATCCACCTCCCCATCCTGCGCAAGGATTTTATACTGGAGCCCATCCAGATTTATGAAGCCGCAGCGCTGGGGGCCGACGCCCTGCTGCTCATTGTCAGCCTGCTGGAAGCAGGAAAGCTCCGGGCACTGCTGCTTCTGACCCGCTCCCTGGGGCTGGAGGCGCTGGTGGAGGTGCACACCGCGGCGGAAATGGAGACGGCGCTGGCCGCCGGGGCCCGGGTGATCGGCATCAACTCCCGGAATCTGAACACCTTCGAGATGTTTCCGGACCGGGCGTTGGAGTTGGCTCCCCTGGCGCCGGCGGGGGTGACGTTGGTGGCCGCGTCGGGGCTCAAGTCCCGGGCCGACCTGGAGAAATACGCGGCCGCTGGCATCAAGGGCTTTCTCATCGGGGAGACGCTGGTTGTTTCGGATGATCCAGGGAAGAAGCTATGGGAGTTTATAGGCGAATAATTATCTGATGAAGACGCTATCAGTTGTCTATAGAGCCTCTTGCAAAAGTCTTTTTTGGGTTGAATTTTTGAAAAATTAAGCCTCATCGGCGCTCCTGTGCTAAGGTATTTTTGAGAAAAAACAATAGCCTGGGGGAGCCGATGAAGCTTAGAGAAAA
>JAUSOZ010000243.1 GCA_030655955.1 Deltaproteobacteria bacterium | reverse complement strand
GGTGCCACCAAGAACTTTTCCCAGCATTCACTTATGGGCCTATGGCCTACTCGTGAATTATGAAAAGTTCATGCCTGCCTTTTCTTTTGACTTTGAACCTTGAACCTTGAACTTTTCCCAGCAGGGGAGGGGGGCATCTCTTGCGAGCGGCCGGCGGCGGGCTGGATGCGAAACTACTTATTCGGCTGCGACGTCTTTGGATTTGGCCTTAAAGGATCTGACCTCGATGATCTTGGCATGGGGGCGGCGGCGGGGTTCAGGGGATTTTTCCGCCTGCAGGTCTTCGGGCTTGGAGTTTTTGTGGCGCGATTTAACGCCTTTCCCCGGGGGTGGGGCGGCCGCCTTGTTATTGCCCGTGGCCGGGTTCTTCATCTGGGTGGGCCCGGCATAGGTCCCCATGACGTTGTTGACGAAGACCTGGGTTTCCTGGTAAGGCGGAATGGCGCCGCACCTGGCCACGCTTTCCGGACCGGCGTTGTAAGCGGCCACGGCCAGGGGCACATTGTGCTGAAACCGGTCCAGGCAGTGCCGCAGATAGCCCACCCCGCCGGCGATGTTCTGCTCCGGGTCCAGGGGGTTCTTCACCCCCATGAGCGCGGCGGTGCCCGGCATGAGCTGCATCAACCCCTGGGCCCCCTTGGGAGATACGGCTGTGGTCTTGAAGCCCGATTCGTGGCGCATCACGGCCCGCACCAGGCTGGGGTCAACCCCGTAAATCTGGGCATACTTGCGGATCAGGGCCTCTAACTGGGGATCCTTGAGGGTTAAGGTGCCCCTAAAGGGAGTCCGGCCGGAGTTCCCATAAACCTGGGGCCAGACCCGGGTCTTCTTGTTGAAAATGTAGACCTGCACTTCCTGTCCCAGGAGTTCGTAAAGGGTATCTTCCGAGCCCGGGTTTTTCGTGACTGGCTTGGAGCCGGAGTTTTCTATGACCAGGCTGCCGTCCCGGGACAGTATCTTGGGGGCGGCCACCGCTGACCCCGCCAGGGCGGCCGTTAGCAAAATCACGGCCAAGATAAGTAAATATCTCCTCATATCTTTATTTTTATTCAATATTTAAGCGATTTTGTCAAGAACAAACTGGGTCGGCACGTAATTCTTGTTCTCGAAACCTGAACCTTATGGTTGCATCCAAGAACATTGCTGCACTATGGCGCGTGGTCCCGGTCGGCCCCCCGGTAGTTGCCGCCGCATCGCCATCATACCGGGTTGCGCTAAAAACTTTACCGACGCAACGTAGGGGCGCACCTAGGTGTGCGCCCTCAGGGGGGACACAGAGGTCTCCCCCTATAAAAATTGTCCATTGAGCCCAAATCGGTATCAGGCCCCTTTGCCTCGGAGTCCGGGTTGGAACAAATTATCCGTGAGCTTATTGGAACAAGAAGTCATGTTATTAATAATTTCCTTAAATAAATTTCACCGCCTTTATAAAGAATATTTGTCAAATAAGATAATAGGATGTAATATTACGTAGTTAATTTTTGCCAGGCATCGACCATGGATGGTCCTGCATGTCTCTTTATGCATCGGCAGCTAGCCAGGAAAAGTTAAACCCCGACCCGCGGGAGCCGCACCGGCCGGGTGTTATCCTGGGCCTGCGGCCGCTGGCCCGGCCCCTGGTGCCGGTAACCCTGGCCCTGATGGCGGGGCTTGCCGCCCCGGCCTGGGGTCTGCACCTGCCGGAGCCCTGGCTCCTGGCGGGCGCCCTCGCCCTCTGGGCCGCCCTGGCCCTCCTCTGGTGGCGGCGGCGTCCGGCCCGGTTTCTGCCCTTGATCCTGTTCGGGCTCCTGGGAGTGGCCTTCCACCAACAGGCCTGGCAGCCGGATTTTCCTCCCGCACACCTCGCCAAACTGGACCAAAACCAAAGTCTGACCCTCTTGGGGCATCTTAACCGGCCCGGCAAGCTGGGGGGGGACGGGTCCAGCTCTTCATGGAGGCCTTGGCCTGGCGGAGCCCCTGGGGCTGGCGGCCCGCGTCCGGCAACCTCCTGGTGCTGGCGCCGGTGCCGGAGCCCCCGTTGGTGGGCACCGGCCTGGTGGTCAGAGGGCGTATCAACTCGCCCCGCATGCTGCTCAACCCCGGCACCTTCAACCGCCCCCGCTTCCTGGCCGCGGACGGCCTGTTCCGGGAGGTGCGGCTGTCAGACCCGCAACGCCTCATCTTTCTGGCCGAAACCAAGGACTATCCCTGGGCCGAGAGGCTCCGGGGGGGCATCCGGGAGCTTCTCAAGTCCATGGACCCCGCGGGCCGGGCCATCTATCTGTCCATGCTCCTGGGGGATCAGGGCGAGGTCAGCCAGGCGATGCGCCGGAATTTATCCCGCACCGGCACCAGCCACCTGCTGGTCATCAACGGCCTCCACCTGGGGATGGTGGCCTTGGTCACCTATTTTCTCAGTTTCTGGCTCCTGCGGTGCTTTCCCCGGCTCCTGTTGCGGGTCAACGCGGTCAAGATCGCCACCCTGCTGGCAGCCATCCCGGTAGTGTTCTACGCCTACGTGGCCGGGGGGTCGCCCTCCACCCAGCGGGCCGAAGTCATGGTGCTGGCCTACCTGTTCCTGGTCTTCCTGGGGCGCCCCGGGGAGGTCTGGAGCGCCCTGGCCCTGGCGGCCCTCATCATCCTGAGCCTGGCGCCGCTGCGCCTCTTCTCCATTTCTTTCCAGCTCTCCTTTGCGGCGGTGGCCTTTTTGATCTACCTGGTGCCCCGGTTGGTCGAATGGACTAATTGGCCGAAACTTGACCATCCCATCCCGGGGGCCGCCTCACGCATACTTTTCCGAATCAAGGAGTGGTTTATCGTCTCGGTGGTGGCCACCCTGGCCACCGCCCCCCTGGTGGCCCTCTATTTCCAGGTGGTCTCCCTCCTGGGCATCCTGGTCAACCTGGTGGCCATTCCTCTGGTCCTGCTCCTGGCCCTGCCCCTGGGGGAGGCCGCGGTCATCTCCCAGGCCTTCTCCCTGACCCCGGTGGCCCAGACCCTGCTCTTTGTGGGCAAACTCCCCCTGTGGCTGGGCTATCAGGTGATCCAGTGGGCCGCCGGGGTCCCCGGGGCGGCCATCACCACGCCCACCCCCACCTGGCTGATGATCGCGGCCTACTATGCCGTCCTGATCCTGGTCTTTTATCCCCGGCGCACCTTCCTGACCTGGGCCGGGGCGGGCCTGGCGGGGCTGGTGTTGTTGACTGCCGCGGCCCTGCCCCTGGCCACGGCCCCCAAGGCCCTGGAAGTGACCTGCCTGGACGCCTACGGCGGGCTCGAGGGGGTGATCGTGACCCCGGAGAACCGGCGCCTGGTGGTGTCCGCGGTGCCGCCCCCCCGTTGGGGCCGCCCTGCCCCGGGTTGGGGGCCGCTGCCGGGATACCTGCATTGGCGGCAGTTCCGGAGCCTGGATCTGGCCATCGCCTTGAACCTGAGCGAGGCCAACGCCGGGGAACTGCTCACCCTGGCCCAGCAGTTCAACGTCGGGTCATTCTGGTATGGCCGGCGGGACCGGCCCGGGCCGGCCTATTGGGACCTGGCCAATTATCTGGGCGACCGGGGCGCCACGCCCAAGTTCCAGGAGCGGGGCCGGCTCCCGGCCGCAGTGGGCCCCGTGGCTTTGCACTACGTCAAACTGGCCCCGGACGTGGCTCCGGCCCTGGAAGTCGCCTATCAAGGCCGGCGGGTCCTGCTGCTGCCGCCGCTGAGGGGGCTGGCGGCTGAGGCCCTGCCGACCGTCGCCGGGTCCTTGGAGGCCCTGGTCCTCCCGGCGGAACTGGCCACCTCCGAGGCCCGCAACCACATCATGGCCCGCCTGAAACCCCGGCGGGTGGTGGTCTATGGCGACCCCGGCCGCGCCGCCGCGGTCCGGTCTCCCTGGCCCGTGCCCTGCCAGTTCACCCGGGATGGGGCGGTGAGCCTTTATATAGACGCCTCCGGGGTCAGCGCCCGGCAATGGCGGCCGCAAGAGTGATTTTTGATACGAAGTTGCAGTCAAAAAACTGATAAAATTCAAGTCATTCTGAACGGAGCGCCGCTTCGTTACGAATCTCGGTGGCTTTAAAAGAGAGATTCTTCGCGGCGCGCAGAATGACAAAAATTAGTATTTTGATTGCTCGTTGGTCTCAATGGGGCGAGGGAATTCCCCTGACCGGGGAAGAATACACCGCCCTCAAAGGCGGTGCAGGGCTTACGACTTACGAGAAGTCTTGGGGATGAAGTGGCTCATCTGCTGCTTCACTTCGGCGGCGTTGCACTTGGGGCAGGCGACCTGGCCGGCTTCGTAATCCTTGAGACTCATGATACGCACAAATTGTTCGCCGCATTTGACGCAGACATATTCATAGGTGGGCATGGCAGTCCTCCTGAAGCGTCAGAATATTAATTTTATAATATTAATAAGGAGTTTGCCGCGTTATTGCAAGGGGTGTCCACCGGCGGGAGAAAAAATTATTTGGTTTCGCCCGCCGCCAGGAGCACGGTTCCGGGCACCAGGCTCCGGGCCACCAGGAGATTGTACCACTCATAGGCCTGGTGCGGTTTCGGGGTCTCCATGATGGCGGCCTCGGGCTTGAACCAGGGGTGGGAAAATAAGTGCCGCAGGCCCGGCAGCCCGATGGCGCCCTGGCCCAGGTGCCAGTGGCGGTCCCGCCGGGAATTGCAATTGACCCGGGAGTCGTTGAGGTGGACGATCTTGACCGCGTCCAGTCCCGGCCCCCGGGCCAGGTCCGCCAGCAGCCGGGCGATCCCCGGGGGGCAGCTCAGGTCATACCCGGCCCCATGGGCGTGGGCTGTATCCAGGCACAACCCCAAGGGCACACGGCTCAGGGTAATGATGCGCTCCAGGTGTGTGATGCGCCAGCCCAGTTCCTGGCCCTGACCGGCGGTATTTTCCAGGAGCACCAGGGGCGGCGGCGGCACCTGGCTGACCGCCAGGGCCAAAGCCCGGGCCACCTGTGCGAAGCTGGCCTCCCCCAGCGGCCCGTGGCCGGGATGCACCACCAGGTAGTCGGCTTGAAGGGCCCGGGCCAGCTCCAGTTCCCGGGACAATCTCTCGGTGGACAAGGCATAAAGCGCCGGATCGGCCGTGGCCAGGTTGGGGAGATACCCGAGATGCACCACCAGGGGCCCCAGCCCCGCCAGGCCTCGGGCTCGACAAAAATCTCGAACCGCCGCCGGCGCCACCGGACGCCATTTCCAGCCCCGGGGATTCTGGACAAAGATCTGCAGGGCCTCACAGCCCAGGACCTGGGCCTGATCGACCGCCCGGCGCAATGAACCGGCGATGGAGAGATGAAATCCTAAGCGCATACAAACCCTGGGGGAAAAAGGGGAAGGGGGAAAAGGCGAAAAGGGAAAAAAGCCAAAAAATTCCCGGAGATTTCGCCTCTATTCAGACCGATGCCCAACCAAGATGAGCCATGGGGAATCTAAGCCGCGCACCGAGCCTTCTATCCACTGGCTTCCCTTCCTTTTCCCCTCTTCCCCTTTTTCCCTTTTCCCCCCCGGCCTTTAGGCCGAGAGAAGCGCATGAAAACTACCAGAATTTCTGATATATAAATGCCCATGACCTTTCCGGTGGTGTTCCGCTCCCATATCCTGGAAAACTACGTGGCCCGGGAGTTCCTCAAGCTCGTGGGCCTGAGCCTGGTGACCTTTGTCTCCCTGTTCGTCATTGTGGATTTCTTCGAAAAGATTGACCGCCTGGTTCGGGCCCAACTGGGACCGGTAGCGCTCCTGGAATACCTCATCCTCAAGCTCCCCTTTGCCATCGGCCAGGTGCTTCCCGCCGCGGTCTTGCTGGGAGTCATGCTCACCTTCGGCCTCATGTCCCGATCCCATGAAACCATGGCCATCAGAACCTCGGGCCTGAACATCCTGTCCCTCATCCGGCCGATCATCATCTATTCCGGGGTGGTGGCCCTCCTCCTCCTGGCCCTGAATCTCTACCTGATACCCTGGAGCCAGGGCCGGCTCGATGTGTTCTGGCAGACCCAGGTGGACAAGAAGGCGCCCCGCAATCTGCACAACCTGGAGCACTTCTGGTACAAGGGCGACCAGGCTATCTATAATATTGTCATGTTCCGCAAAGATATCCAGACCCTGGAAGGGGTTAAAATTTACCTCTTCGATCGCCAGTTTCACCTGGTGCAGATCATTGCCGCGGCTCGGGCCCAATGGCAGGGGGACCACTGGCAGTTCTCGGAGGGTTATGTCCAGTTCTTTGACGCCGCCACCGGAGCGGTTACCGGGGAAAAGTTCCAGCAGCGGGACCTGGTGCTCACGGAACACCCCAAGGACTTCGCCGCCCTGGAAAAGAAAGTCACGGAAATGGATGTGAATGAACTCTATCGTTATACGGCCCGCCTGGAGCGGGATGGCTATCAATCCACCCCCTACCGGGTGGACCTGTACAGCCGTTTTTCCCTGGCGCTGACGCCGCTGATCCTGGTAATGCTCGGGTTGGGGCTGGCCTTGCGCCATGAACAGATTCACCTCACCTCCATGGTGGCGGTGGGCCTGGGGCTCATGTTCGTCTACTGGCTGTTTTTTGGCTTTTGCGCCTCTTTCGGCCAGGCCGGCAGTATCCCCGTGCTGCTGGCCGTCATCGCTCCCCATCTGGCCTTCGGTGCGGTGGCGGCAAGGTTGCTGCATCAGGTGGTCAGGTGACCCGCCCCGACCCGACTGAGGTTCCCCCCGATTAATCTTCTGTCGTGCCGGCCTCAATAACCGGCTGATTTTTTTTTTGCCGGCACGACTGCGGGCGAAAATGAGGCCTGGATGCCCGCGGTGTCAACCGCTGCGGCTAAAATCAATTGATATCAAATGGTTA
>JAUSOZ010000238.1 GCA_030655955.1 Deltaproteobacteria bacterium | reverse complement strand
AGCGCATCCAGGCCCTGCGCCGCCTGGTATACGACAGCCAGGATTACCTGGAAGGGCAACAGGCCTTTCTGGAGAAGCGGCCGCCGGTGTTCAAGGGGGAGTGATTATTTTCGAGTTTTGGGGTTTTAAGGTTGCTGGGGCAGGCCTCCGCGCCTGGGCGCGGCACCGGCAAGATGCCGGTGCCACCAAGAACCAAGCATGTCGGGTTTGCGTTTCATCCCCGCCTCACGGACAGACCCAAAGATAACAACGCACGTAGCCTGAGAGGCGGAGGGTTTTCGATCAGATATCTTTGGCTAAACGAGGCTTGATTTCCTGAAACTGAGATAGGTTCCCTTCGGCCTCGGACCATCTTTCGACTTCTCTAAGATCGACTGCATTATCTCTAATAACCAAAATGGCTTGTTCTAAACTCTGGCGGTCGCCCCAATGGTAATAGGCAGCTAACCTATCTTTGACACAATCCGTTGGCGAAATCATTTTCAGGATGCCGGTAGCAAAGTGCAGCGTGACAGTTTCTTTTACCGGCTCACGGCCCACCGCCAGAGGGCCGGTGGGAAATTCCAAGAAAAAGTCTGTTTCCGGATGCCTGAAATAACGCCTTTCTTCTGTGAAGCCAAGTTTGCCAAGCAGGTTTTTTAATCTTCTCCTCGAGGTTCCCCCGGATTCAATAAAATCCAGGTCCGGGGAGAAATATTTGTTTTTACTATAGATGGTAACGCAGGCGCCTCCCGAGAGAACGGCGTCGATGCCGTGTTCTTTGAGGTAGCTGTGAATAAATGCCGCCAACTCTCCAACTGACATCTCGCTGACGGGCTTCATAGAGGTTTACCGCTTCTCCGGGGTCGCCGCCGGTTCAACAAGAGTCTTTCCCTGGTTTCCGGGGGATAGAAATCCAGGGCCTTGGCGAGCAGGCTTTCGATCTCCGGTTTAAAAGGATAACGGGGGTTGAGGCAGTACAGGCGGGTCCGGCCCGCCAACCGACTGGAGAGCACGCCATTAATTTCCAACCGGATGAGTTGCCTCTGGATGGGGGCCAGATCGGTGCTAAAGAATCGGGCTATCTCCCGGGGATAGCCTTCTTCTCTGGCAAAAATAAAAATCAGAACCCTCTCGCGGCTCACCGATCCCAGAATAGACTCTAACATGATGACCTCATAATAGCTACAAATGGAATATATTTAAGGTCATTATAGGGCCTGACTGAAAATATGCAAGTCAAACCAGCCGACTAATGATTATATCTGATTAAAAAACAGAGTAATGACGGACCAGGGCCGACCGATATCTACCTTAAAGAGATTTGGAGGGGGGGGGGGTAGGGGAGGGCGGCAAAGGCCATTGACGAAAAAGCCCCTGGCCCCATCCCCCAAACCTATTATCGTGTTACCCCTTCCGGCTCTTGAACTGGCGCACCTGGTACATAAACGCCTCCAGGCGTGTCCGGGTGTGGGTCTGTTCCTGGCCGTCGTAGGCCAGGTTGAGGAAGGGTATGTTGTCGTGGTCTTCCCTAAAGAGCTTGAACAGGGAGTTGACCACGGTGCCCGGCATGCAGGTGAACGGCATGATATTCACCAGGCCGCAGGCCCCCTTGCGCACGAAGTCATGGGACTTGCCCATGCTCAAGATGGCCTCCCCTTCAAACGACGGGTGCAGGTAGTCCTTGGCCATCTCCAGGGTCTCGGGGATGGAGGGTTCTTCCAGGTTCTTGATGCTGCCGCGGAAGATTTCCATCAGCCGGTGCTCGTCCTTTATCTGGACCCGCTCTTCCAGGCAGACGGTCAGGAGTTCCCGGAACCGCCGGTTGACCAGGGCGGTAGCCTTGGAACTGTGGGTGACGTAGAGGAGCCACTCGCCGATGGGCGGCATCCAGACTTCGCCGCCTAAGGCCTCGATCTCTCGCACGGCGTTCTCGTTGGAGAACTGGTTGGCCCGAGTGTAGATTTCCCCCACCACTCCTACAATGGGCTTGCCGCCGTTGAGGCTTAAGGAGACGTCGTCGAAGGTGCGCCGGGCCTCCTTGAGGGCCCCGGTCAGGTCGCCCCGGGTCCGCAAGGCATCAAAAACCTTGTTAAGATAGTGGCCGTAGACCTTGTCGGACTCGCCGGGGATGGACTCATAAGGCCGGGTCTCCCGGAGCTTTTTTTCCAGGAGATCGATGGCCACCATGCCGTTCCAGGCCACCCGGGAGAAGTCGCCGCCCACCATGCCCACTTCCTTGTACATGTTTTCGTTCTGATCCGGGGAGTAGACCGGCACCTGGGGATACCCCAGGTCATCCAGGACCATGCGGTGGAAGCGGTGATACTGGCCGAAGCGGCAAGGGCCGTCGGCCGCGGGCATGAAGAAGGCGCTCTTGTCCGGGTCGAAGTCCGGGCGCTGCAAGAGTTTGGCCAGATCGCCGGTGGTGAGGATGAGGGGGTAGCACTCCTTGCCCGAGGTCAGGCGGCGGCCCAGTTCCAGAGTCTCTTCGTCCGAGGGCGGCAGGGCCTCGGCGTCGCCGCCGCAGGCCTGGAACGCCGCCACGATGGCCAGGGCCTGGTCGGTCATGGGGGGCAGATAGATCTTGCGCTTGAGATTGCCGGTGACCCGGTAGCGGTAAGGCGACAGCCGCTTCGGGGCCAGTTCCACCGTGACGTTCTTCAGGCTGTCCAGGAAGGCCTCCAGCCGGGTGATGGCCCCGACGTCGGAGGAGTGCTCGTCAATCTCGATTTCCAGGTACGGCTTACCCCGCATCCGGTCCTTGAAGAAGTGCTGGATGAAGGAGTCGGGGCCGCAGCCGAAATTGGTGATGTAGATGCCGTAGAGCCGGGGGTCTTTACGGATCAATTCCGCCACCCCCAGGATTTTCTGCCCGAAGCGCCAGTACATGGGCTTGATTTCGTCCAAATGGTCTACCTGGTCCACGGGCAAAAAGTCCATGGGCAGGGCCAGCACCCCCAACTGCCGCAGTTTCCGGTGCAGGTTGAGGTTCATGCCGGGGTCCAGGGCGTTGTAGGGCCGGCCGATGAGGACCATGAGGCGGCCGTTGGGCGGCAGGGTAGCCAAAATTTCCCGGCCCCGGGCGCTGAGGCGGTCATAGTAGGCCTGCTGCGCCGCCTGGGCCCGGCGCATGGCCCGGTTCACCCGGAAGGAGCCCACCCCCAGTTCTTTCCCCAGAGCGCGCAGGCCCTGACGCAGGCGGCGGTCGCCTCGGCCGAAATAGAGCACCGGAGCCAGCATTTTGGCGCCGTAGTCGGCAAAATCAATGGCGGTGGGCACGGTGTAGGTCAGGGATTGGGCCATGGGACAGACCACCCCGCTGCCGATCTCCGGGTGCGGGTGGGGCAGGTCGATGAGGCTGGGCAGGAAGATGCGCTTGACCCCGGCCTTTAAGAGGGCCAGGATGTGGCCGTGGGCCACCTTAACCGGGTAACAGGGCTCCGCTGCCATGGCCTCGGTCCCCTGGTTGATCACCTTCTTGTTGGTTTTGGGGGAGTAGACCACCGTGAACCCAAGGTCTTCAAAGAAGGCCCGGAAGAAGGGCATGAGTTCCTGGAAGAACATGGTCCGGGGGATGCCGATGGGGCCGCGTTTGCCCTCCGGGGGAGGCTCTTCGCCGTAGAGCCAGTTTTCCCGCTCCAGGAGCAGGTCCGGCAAATCGTGCTGTTTCTGGACTTTCCCCACTTCGTATTTTTCGCACCGGCTGCCGTAGAACAGGGGTTTTTCCCCTTCGATCTTCACCTGGCGAATCTCGCAGCTGTTGGGGCAGCCGTTGCATTCAAAGGAAGTAACCTCGTAGTGCCGGTCGGCCAGGTCGAACCCCTTGAATTGGGAGGTCTCCCAGTCCCGTTCCCGCATGGCCAGAAGCGCGGCGCCGATGGCCCCGGTGACGTCGTGGTGGGGCGGCACCGTGATCTTCTTGCCGCACACCTGCTGAAACGCGGCGACGATGCCCCGGTTGGCGGCGGTGGCCCCCTGGTAGAAAATGTGGTTGCCGATGGGCCGGTCTTCCGCCACCTTGTTGAGGTAGTTTTGGACGATGGAGTAGGACAGGCCGGCCACCAGGTCTTCTTTGGCCGCGCCCCGCTGCTGGTGATGCACCAGGTCGGACTCCATGAACACGGTGCAGCGCTCGCCCAGGCGCACCGGGCTCTTGCCGGCCAGGGCCAGGTCGCCGAACTCGCCCCTGATGGAGATGCCCAGTTTTTCGGCCTGCTCCTCCAGGTAGGAACCGGTACCCGCGGCGCACACCTTGTTCATCATGAAGTCCACGATGGCGCCGTGGGACAGGCTGATGAACTTGGAGTCCTGGCCGCCGATCTCGAAAATGGTATCCACTTCGGGGTCGATGGCCGCGGCCGCAGTGGCCTGGGCGGTGATTTCGTTCCTCACCACGTCGGCGCCGATAAAATCCCCGGTGAGATAGCGCCCCGAACCGGTGGTGGCCGCGCCCATGATCCGGATGCGGTCCCCTAACCTGGCGCCCACCCGGCGCAGGCCTTCGGTGATGGCCTCCAGCGGCCGGCCCGCGGTCATGAGGTATTCCCGGGCCAGCACCCGCATCTCGGCGTCGATGACCACCACGTTGGTGCTGATGGAGCCCACGTCGACGCCCAGGTAGCCCTCCACCACCGAGCCGTCCGCCGGCAGGTCGATCACCCGGTAGTCCTCCGGACCCAACGCCTTGGGCGGGTTAAGCCGCGGCAGGCGCCGGGACTGGTCCTCGTCCTTCAGCAGGTGTTCTCGGAGGGGGTTCAGGTCCAGGTGGAAATCGACCGGCGGGTTTTCCCGGGCCACCAGCACCGCACCCACGGCCCCCAGGGCGCAGAAGTGCGGCGGGATGATGAGCCCGTCCTCGTCCAGGCCGAAGACTTGCCGGAAGGCCTGGCGCACCCCCAGGTTGTGGGCCACGCCGCCTTGAAAGGCGATGGGCGGGGCGAAAAATTTGCCCTTGGCGATGTTGCTCTTTAAGTTCCGACCCATGGCCTGGCAGAGGCCGGCGATGATCTCGTAATCCGGAGTGGCGCCCTGCTGCAGGTGGATCATGTCGGTCTTGGCAAAGACGCTGCAGCGCCCGGCCACCCGGGGCGGGGTGGTTGATTTCAAGGCCAGTTCGCTGAAATCCTCGATGCTGTAGCCCAACCGGTGCGCCTGCTGGTCCAGAAAAGAGCCGGTACCCGCGGCGCACATGGTGTTCATGGCGAAATCCTCGATAATCAGATGGCCGTCTTCCTCCGCCACCATGATCATCTTGGCGTCTTCGCCCCCCATGTCGATGATGGTGCGGGCCTGGGGCGCAAAATGGTGCGTCCCCCGCCCCTGGGCGATGACTTCATTGATGAACCGGCCGCCTAAGATCTCCGCCAGGCGCTGGCCCCCCATGCCGGTGCAGGCCACCAGCCGGCATTGCTCCAGGGGAAATTCCAGGGACTCCAGGAGGGTTAAAGCCGTGCGGGATGGCGCCCCTATGTGACGGCGGTAAACTTCTTTGACCACCTCGCCGGCGGGATTGATGATCACCAGGTTGACGCTTACGGAGCCGACATCCAGCCCCACGTCGAATTTGCCTTGCATATTCCGTATCCCCCGAATTGCGGATAGCTCAGGTCTGAAAATTTATCAATGCCTTGGCGGCATGGTTGTACGTTGTTCAGGTTTGATGCCGATAAAATTCCTCGTTGTGGTACCGGTCATGAGAAATGCGGCCGGAATCCTGGAGGCGTTTTAGCCGGGCTACCACCTGCACCAGCGGCAGGCCCAACGCCTGGGCCAGGTCCGGAGCGGTCATGGGACGCCGGGAGAGCATTTCCACAAAATCGTCGTCCTGACGCGGGCTCCCGGCAATGTCCGCCCGGCTGAAGGAGGCGATGACCTCCACCGGTCCGCCCAGTAAAACCGCCGCGGCCTCCATTTCCACCTGGTCCAGGGGCCGGGCGGCATCGTCCACCACCGGCCGCACCGCGGTGTTAAGCTGAATTTTGTCCGGGGCGATTTTTTCCAGGGCCCGGCGCAAAAGGGTCAATTCCTCTTTGGTGTCATTAAGACCTTTGAGCAGCATGACCTCGAGCCAGATGCGGCCCTGATACTCCCGGCGGAAGGCCGTCAGGCCCTCGAGCAAGGAGTCGAAGGAGAGCTCCGGCAGGGGCCGGTTGATGGCGGCATAGGTTTCGGCCCGGGCCGCGTCCAGGGAGGGCAGAACTAGATCAGCCGGGGCCAGCTCCCGGCGCACCTCGGGGTCATACAGCAGGGCGCCGTTGGTGAGCACGGCCACCGGGATCTGGCTCATGGCCTTGATCTCCCGGATGATGCGGCCCAACCCCAGATTCAAGGTGGGTTCACCGGAGCCGGCCAGGGTGATGACATCCGGCCTGACACCCGGGGCCTTGAGATAGTTGGCCAGCTCTGCGATTATATCTTCGGTCTGGAAGGAAAAGCGCTCCCGGGTCTGGCACGTGGTGGGCCCCACCTCGCAATAGATGCAGTTATAGGGGCAGGTCTTGGGGGGGATGAGATCCACCCCTAAAGACCGCCCCAGGCGGCGAGACGGAACCGGGCCGAACAGGTGGGCCATATCAGAAACAACCCAGCTGGCAATGAGCGATTTTTATCTTGAGTTCATTGAGCAGCTCCCCCAGGTCTTTCCGGGAGAGGCCCAGTTCCTCTGCCAGGCCGAAGGCCGCGGCGCAGGCGATCTTGCCCTCCGGGGCCGCCGCCTTGATCCTGGCCTTGATGTCTTCTGGTGACATGAGTACCTCTATAACAAATCTATTCTAAGAAAATAGCCCATGAGCGGGGAAAAATCAAGGGAATGATGCCTCCCGGGCAGGTCGGGGCGCCTGGAAGCGCCCGGGGCGAAAAACCTGCTACGCTCCAGGGTTTAGCCGGCCACAACCCGCCAGCAGGCTGCCACCAGGACCTCCTCCAGGCTGGTCAGGCTCTGGGTGAGGCGCTGGTAAATCTTAAAGATCGCCACCTGCAAAACGATTCCCAGGACCATGGCCGCGGCCACGTCAGGGTCGCCGGCCGGAATCTCGCCCCGGTCCATCCCCGCGGCCAGAACTTCCCGTACCACTTCCACCGGATTGGCCATCTCAGGGGTCACTTTTTGTAGTTGCCCATGCTGGGCCAGGAGCAGGTAACTGAACAGCACCGGGTCGTGGTCGAAGAAGGCGCAGCATTGCCGCACCATGGCATCCAGTTTGGCCCGTAACGTCACCTGACCGGCCTGGATGCGGTGGAGCTCCAGGGCAAAGGCGGTATAGTTGCCTATGAACAGTTCCCAGGCCAGGGCGTCTTTGCCGGGATAATGCCGGTAAAGGGTGCCTTCGGCGATCCCGGCCGCGGCGGCGATGTCCCGGATGGTGGTGCCGTCGATGCCCTGGTCCACAAAGAGGCGTAGCGCCGTGCGGGCAATCAACTCTTTGGTCTGATCTTTGGGTCGCATATCTGCTCTAAGAAGATTAAATAGTTACCTGCTGATACCTTTGGGCGGTCAATGGACAATTTTTGTAGGGGGGGACCTGCGTGTCCCCCCAAAAGGGCGCACACACAGGTGCGCCCCTACATGTACTTATGTATTGTCGCCGTAGGGGCGACCCGCTGGGTCGCCCTTCATTCACGGCACTCTCTTTGATGCTCCTCCTTAAGTGAGTGACCATTCACTCATAATATATGTTGTACCAATCTCTGAGTCAAGCATTTTTTTCCGTCCTTCAGGGGTGGGGAGAAAGCTCATTTTTCTTTATAATGGAGTTCGTGATGCAGGGAGAGTCAGAAATACCTTACCCCCCAGGGAGGCATGAGATTATGAAGGTGCTGGCCATATCCGGTTCGCCGCGGCCCCAGGGAAACACCCGGCTGCTTTTAGAAACCGCCCTCAAGGTGCTGGAGGGCCACGGGATCACTACCGAATATCTGTCGCTGCACGACAAAGACATCCGGCCGTGCCTGGCCTGTATGAAGTGCGCCAAGGACAAGAACCGCTGCGCCCAGGAAGACGACTTCATGCCAGTCTTTGAGACCATGACGGCGGCGGACGGGCTCATCGTGGGCTCCCCGGTCTATTTCGGCTCCGCCACCCCCAACCTCATGGCTCTCTTGGACCGGGCCGGTTTCGTGGCCCGCATGGGGGACAACCACTTCGCCCGCAAGGTGGGCAGCCCCATCGTGGTGGCCCGCCGGGCCGGGGTCAATTTCACCTATGCCCAGCTCCAGTTATGGTTCTGCATCTGTGGGATGTTCGTGCCGGGTTCCAGCTATTGGCCCATCGCCTATGGCTTAAATCCCGGCGACGCCGCCAACGACGCCGAGGGTCTCAAGACCATCACCGACCTGGCGGACAATATGGCCTGGCTGCTGAAAAAGCTGCAGTAGGTCGTTGTTTATCGGGGCACGGCCTGCCGTGCCCTAACACCTTTTTATCTGACCACCGACTTGTGGCGGGGAGTGGGGGCGCACTTGCCTGGGGCGGCGCCTCGGCATCGGGGGCAAGTGACGTATCTCCAAATCGCCGATTTCGCTGAGCGGCCGGCCCACATGCTGTTTGAGCTTGCCGTAGACGGCTTCGAGGAGAGCGGGGTCTTCCAGAACCATAATACCTTTCCGGATGTCGCCCCAATGATTAACGACCACACTGATTAATTCTGGTTTCAGATCCCGCCGCAGGTAAACGTCTTCCAGAATCCCTGCTTCACCGAGCCCCTGGTCGGAAATCGTCCATTCAGGGGGCCACATGGAGAGACCTCTCCACATCAGAGTCCGTATCTGCATAATAGCCCTCCTTGGCTAAGCTGCACAGCACGACTCGGAGACCGCGATCAGGTATCTTGAGCTGGAACCGGCATGGGCTGGAAGGGAAGGGCGCTGAGGGAATAGGCCGGCGATCTGACTTCACATACAGGATTCCTGCGCAGGATGAATTATAGGCGCTCCATTATAAAAGTCAAGAAAAATTTAAAGTTATTAAATATTTTTGCAGAAAAAACCGCAGAGTTAAGCCCAGAGCGGAAAAGGGGGGGGGTCACAGGCAGCCCGAGGGACTCCCCAGGGGAGGTCAATCTTTGGCGGCCTTCAGACGTTCGGTGACGCTGGGGAAGTATTCCATCTTGGTGTGGGGCAGAAACAGGGCGGCGATGTACTGGTCCATGAAGCCCGGGGTCTCGGAGAGTTCGAAGTTGGTCATCATGTCGGCCACCCGGCGCTCCTCCTCTAAGAGGTCCCGGGAGAAGGCCAGGAGCGACGCCCCCTGGAGGGAAGCGTTGCCTACGTAGTGGTAGTTTTCCCGGGGCAGATCGGGCAACAGCCCGATAGCGATGGCGTTGTCGATGTTGATGAAATTGCCGAAGGCCCCGGCCAGGATCACCTGTTCCAGGTCCTCGAGCTTGAGGCCGACGTTTTCCAGCAGGGTGACGTAGCCCGCAAACATGGCCCCTTTGGCCCGCATCAGGTTGTCGATATCGCCCTCGCTCAGGGTGATGTCCTGGCCGCTGGCGGTGTCCGGGGCCATGGCCAGGACAAATTCCCGGCCCTCGTCGCCCTGGCGGATGCGCGGCGTGTTCAAATCGTCCCGGAACTTGCCGTTGGGGGAGATGATGTCCGCTTCCATCATGGCCGCCAGGATGTTGATCAAGCCGGAGCCGCAGATGCCCTTGGGCTTCACCATGTCGATGGTGAGAATCATGGGCTCATAAGTCTCGGGATTGAGGCTCACTTCCTCGATGGCGCCGGACGCGGCCCGCATGCCGAACTTGATGCCGCCGCCCTCGAAGGCCGGTCCGGCGGAGCAGGCGGCGCAGGCCAGCCACTGCTGGTTGCCGATGACGATCTCGCCGTTGGTGCCGATATCGATGAACAGCGTCAGCTTGGGGTCTTTATAGATCCCCGAGGCCAGGACCCCGGACACGATATCGCCCCCGACATAACTGGACACGGAACTCACCGTATAGATGAATACGTGGTCCGGCACTTCCAGGCCCAGGTCCCGGGCCCGGACCGGCGGGAGGTGGCAGGCCGCAGGGGTGTAGGGGGCCAGGCGGATATACTTGGGGTCGATGCCGTAGAACAGATGGGTCATGGTGGTGTTGGCGGCCACCGTGATGTGGGAGATCTCGGTCACCGGCAGCTTGTGTTTCTTGAGGACCCGGTGCATCACCTGATTGATGGTGGCGGCCACCGAGCGCTGCAGCTTTTGCAGCCCCTGGTCTTTCTGGCTGAAGACCATGCGGGTGATGACGTCGTCCCCGTAACTCATCTGGGAGTTGTAATCCGCCCCGGTGCCGACGATTGTGCCGGCGGCCAGGTCCAGGATCTGGACCCAGACGGTGGTGGTGCCGATGTCAATGGCGATGGCATAGTGGCGGGCAGTGGTATCGCCGGGCTCGACCTGCACTATCCGAGGCTTCCGGGACCGCCGCTGGGCAAAGTCCAAAGTGGCGGTGACCCGAAAGTTGTCCTGCCGCATCACCGGGGCCAGATGGCGCAGCATGAAGAAATCGGCCGCCAGGCTGTCCAGGCCGTGCTGGCGGGCCAGACCGTGCTCCAGGCGGGCCAGATCGCAGACATTGTCCGACAGGGAAGGCGGCGGCAGCGCCACGAATTTCTTCTGAAAAGCCGGGTTATAGAACCCGGAGGACTTCAAGGCCTCCAGGTCGATGGGGCTGGGGCGCAAGCCCACGCCAGTCCGGCGGCGGGTCAGGGTGCGCCGGTCCAGCAGGGACTCCGGCGGGATGCGGATCACCACGTCGCCGTGGACGAAGCACTGGCAGGCCTGGCGGTAGCCCAGGTCCCACTCCTCGTCGCTTAAGAGGCCGGAACGGGTGCTCGTGAGTTCGCCTGATTCCAGCAGGACCTTGCATTTGCCGCAGACGCCCTCGCCGCCGCAGGAGGCATTGATGTGGACCCCGGCCAGGAGGGCGGCCCGCAACAGATTCTCCCCGTCCGGCACTTCCACCGTGATCTCGTATGGCTTGAAGGTGACCTGTTTACCCAAGATGCCATCCTGTTTGGAGATGAGAAAACTTGACCCCGGCAGCGCCAGGCCTGCCTCAGGGTTTGGGGGCTCCGACAACTTTCCGGCATTCTACCACAGGGACGCGGCAAAAAAAATGATAAATTACCGGCAGATGGTGCGGGCAACTCCATCCCGGTCAGGGCCAGGGCAGTCAAAACGGCCAAGGATGCCATCCGGACCGCGTTTATGGTAAGATCCTCAGGGCCGGGACAACCGTTCAGGCGGCAGGGCAGGGGGAATTAAAAGACATCGCCGACGCCATGGTCATTATTGAGAAAATTACCGAATCGAGCCATTGACAGATACGAGACCCTGCACGCCGTTCAGGGTGACAGGTGATAACCGCCTTTGATACCGGGAGGCATCTATGGCCGCAGGGCGCGTGGGCCCGTTGCTTCAAGAGCTTTATCAACGCTTGTGGGATAATTATGGCCCCCAGGGCTGGTGGCCCGGGGACACGCCCTTTGAAGTGGCCGTCGGGGCCATCCTGACCCAGAACACCAACTGGGGCAACGTGGCCCGGGCCATCACGGCACTTAAAGACCAGGAGCTGCTTACGCCCCAGGCCTTGCACGGGCTGCCGGAGACGGAGCTGGCCCGGCTCATCCGGCCGACAGGTTACTACAATCTCAAAGCCAGGCGGCTCAAGAATTTTCTGGATTTCCTGGCGCATCATTTTGAGAATTCCATGGCGCGCATGTCCGCCGCTGACCTTTCGAGCTTGCGGCCGGCGCTCCTGAGCATCAAGGGAGTCGGGCCGGAGACCGCCGACAGTATTCTGCTCTACGCCCTGGCAAAACCCACATTCGTCGTTGATGCCTATACTTTCCGCATTCTGAGCCGCCACGGCCTCATTAATGAGGGCTGCGCCTATGAAGAGTTGCGTCAACTGTTCATGGAGCATCTGCCGGCCCAAGTGCCTCTGTACCAGGAATATCACGCTTTACTGGTGCGGTTGGGCAAGGAATGGTGCCGGCCGCAGCCCCGTTGCGCCACTTGCCCGGTGGACGGCTGGCCGGTGGAGTAATATCTGTCGGTTATTTGGTACGGGTGTTGCATAGGTAATCCCCGAGGTAAGGAAACCATGGCATATATCGGCAAAGATGAACATGCTCCTGTCTGGCTGCCGGAATCTCTCCCGGAAGAGATCCTGGCCGAGAGTTTTATCGAGGTTTTAAACACCGGGGTGGATGACGAAACAGCCTCGGAGCCGGAAGAGTCCAACTTCGGCTTTATCGTGCGGGACTGGTTCGGACCTTATCTGTTGAGCCCGCCAAGCCATTTCCTCCGGGGCCGTTGTTAGCCCGAAGGGTTTTAAAGATAAATCTGCAGAGGGGTTCCCGGCTCCGGGTCTCAGGGGTCGGGAACCCCTTTTGTCTAGCGCATTTTTCGCCCCTGCCGCACAATTTTTCCCCGCAATCGGTCCGATGATGGTAATATCTATGCACGCCGCGTCGCCAGTTCTTGACATTCATAAACTTGAACCTTTTACCGGGATACGTTCAAAGATATGGACATAATCGCCCTGGAAAAACACCCTGCGGAAGCCTTGATCGGCTGTCTGAGACGGGTGCCCCTGATGAATAGGACAGATGTCCTGGTTTATGCGCAGGCTTTAATCAGCCTGGAGCAGATTCACACTAATTGCCTGCACCCGCCGCAAAACTATATCTGGCTGCAGGAATTACGCAAAACCCAGGAATTGCGCTGGAGTCTGGCGGCCTGGGGGGTGGATCTGTTCCGGCTCGACGGCTATGTCACCTATACGGTGCGGCTGCCCGGCGGGGAGGAAGTGGTCTACGATCTCTATCCTCCCATCGTGGAGGAGTCCTTCGAGGCCGACGGCACGCTGGCCCTGATCATCAATGACGGCATGCACCGGCTCTATCTGGCTCGGATGGAGTGGGTGGTGCCTCAGGTGACTTATGTGCGCGGCATCCCCAAGGAATATCCGTATTACGCCTTTCCCCGGCTGGGTGGCTGGGAAGGTTTGGATCTTTTGGCCGATAATCCCGACCCCCAGCGCTATCTGAAGAAGTGCCACCGGACCCGGGATAATAAGCAACTGTATCGCGACTTTCAGGCGGTGTTTCACAACGTCGGGCGTTCCCGGAGCCGCCTCTTGAAGAAATAGGGATTGTCCCCGCCGCCGGCATCATTATCCGTAAAGGCGCGGCCGGGCTGCGTTGATCCGCGCCTTCAGGCAGTTGCCGGCCCGGTCGTCTGGCCCCCGCTAGCCTCTCGGCAACACACCCCGATAATCTTTGGCTGACCCGGCAACCCCGGGTCAGGCGTGATGGAGGTAGGTATGAGTCTGGTCCTGTTAGGAGTACTGATTGCCCTGGGTCTCGTGATCCTGGGGAAGAACGTGCCGCAATTCCAGAAGTTCCCGCAAATCCGCTTTGTCCTGGCCGCCCTGGTCCTGGTGGTGACCGTAGCGGTGTCCACCGCCAAGGTGGTGCCCCCGGGAAACGTCGGGGTCCTGGTCCTTTTAGGGAAGGTGTACGGCACCATCCCTGAAGGGGTGCACCTGGTCAACCCCCTGGCTAACATGGTGCTCATGAACATCCGCACCAAGGAAGTTTTCGAACACGCCGAGGCGCCTTCCAAGGAAGGGCTCAACGTGGCCCTGGAGGTCTCTTGCCTCTATCACCTGAAAGCGTCCGAGGCCGCCACCGTATACCGGCAGGTGGGGCCCAACTATGAGGAGGTGGTGGTGAAGCCGCAGTTTCGGTCGGCCATCCGGGGCATTACCGTCAGTCACGAAGCCAAGGACCTGTACACCTCCAGCCGGGAGTTGATCTCCAACGAAATCTTCAAGGACCTGGAAGAAAACCTGGGAAAGCGGGGAATGGTCGTAGAGACTATCCTGCTGCGTAAAGTCGATCTGCCCAAGCTGGTGGTGGAGGCCATCAACTCCAAGCTGGCCGCGGACCAGCAGGCCCAGCAGATGCGCTTCGTCCTGGATAAAGAACGCCAGGAGGCGGAGCGCAAGCGTATCGAAGCCCAGGGCATCCAGGA
Source organism: Deltaproteobacteria bacterium (assembly GCA_030655955.1). Classification (GTDB taxonomy): domain Bacteria; phylum Desulfobacterota; class Desulfobaccia; order Desulfobaccales; family 0-14-0-80-60-11; genus 0-14-0-80-60-11. The sequence continues at coordinate 2,928 of JAUSOZ010000238.1, read as the reverse complement.
CTTCCAGAGGATCATTTCCCAGGGGCTGACCGAGCAACTGTTGCGTTGGAAGGGCATCGAAACCACCCGGGCCCTGGCCGAATCCCCCAATAGCAAGACCGTCATCATCGGGGGGCGGGATGGTATGCCCTTGATCCTCAATACTGGACCGGCCATAGGGGCCTCGGGAAAATGATTGACATCCATCAGTTGAGGCACTATGTAAAGGCTATGAGCCGCGCCCGCAAATCCTTAGCGCTTTCGCAGGTTCTGGTGGCGCTCCTGGTATTGGCGTTCTTTTCATCCGGGGCCGGGGCCGGGACGCTTCTCGACGCCAACCCCAACAACCCCGGCCAAACCCTGGACGTCAAGTCCCTTTTAGTCAAAGGCAAAACTACCCTGATCGATTTCTACAGTCCCTTTTGCCCCCCGTGTGTCCGCCTGGCCCCGCTCATGGCGAAACTGGCGAAAAAGCGCCCGGATTTGGCCATTAAAAAAGTCAACATCAACCGGCCGGGAGTCAACGGGATTGACTGGCGCTCGCCCCTGGCCCAGCAGTATCAGATCCGGCAGGTGCCGTTTTTCATGATTTTCAATCCCCAGGGGCAACTCGTGTCCCAGGGCCGCGAGGCCACCGAGACGGTGGGCGGCTGGCTCCAGGAAGCCGGATTGATGAAGTAAGACCGGGCCGGTATCTGTCCGGAAAGAGGGATTTTCTCTTCCATCCCGGCGCGGATATTGTAAAATAATTGTTCAATGGGGGCGGTGACATTCCCCGGGGTTTAAGGCGCGGCAGCCAGGAGCCGGATACCCCCGAACCCCAAACCCTGCGGCTTAAGGAGGAGACGGGCATGATGTGGTCAGGCTGGCGCCGCTTGGCGGCGATAGTGCTCTTGCTGTGTGGTTTCCTGGGCTGCGTGATGCCCTCTTCGTCCCAGGCTCCCCCGTTGACCGCGGCGGCGGCCACGCACACCCTGGATAGCTGGAACCCCAGCTTTTGCAAGGTGGTGGACTTCTATGGATTTTATGTGTCCGGGGAGAACCCCGCCGCCCAGGAGGCCTACGTGCTCATCGCCAACCCCGGCGATAAGGCGCAGAAACCCATGGTTTATGCGGCCCGGTTCCAGCTCCTCACCCCCCCGGAGGGCCAGCGGCGTTGGTTTCTCACCAGCCTGGTGACCCACAACTCCGGGCTGAGCCGCCGGCTGGGCTGGGACAACCTGATCATCCCGGTGAAAACCCCACCGCCGGCAGCGCCGGCCAAGTAATCCGGGCATAGCGCTAAGATCAAAAAAGAATAGGGGCACGGCCGCGCCGTGCCCCTATTCTTTTTTTCTCCCAATGAGCCATCAAAAGACTATTTTTTTGTCATTCTGAGCGCCGCCAAGAATCTCGCTTTTAAAGCCGCCGAGATTCTTAACGAAGCTGCGCTCCGTTCAGAATGACAAGAATATTCGTAGTTTTTTGACGGCCACTTCGTATAACTCACAGTCCCTGGCCCGATGCCTGGATGGCCTGTTCCATTTCTTCCTCCAAGGCCGGGGGCAGGCCCTCGATCTTGACGTTGAGGAAGCCCCGAACGATGGTGGACACGGCCTCTTCTTCGTCCAGGCCCCGGGCCATGAGGTATTCCACTTCCTCGGCGGCGATCTTGCCCACCGCGGCTTCGTGCGACATGTCCACCCCTGCTACCCGGCCTTCCAATTCCGGAATGGCGTGAACCACCCCGTTGCCCATGATGAGGCCCCGGCATTCCAGGTGGGCCTTGATGTCCGGCACCAGGCCGACGAGGTGCCCCCGGGCCATGCTGACCCCGCCGATGGCCAGGGTGCGGGCGATGATTTCGGCCCGGGTGTGGGGGGCCTTGAGGATCACCCGGCCGCCCACGTCCAGCTCGCACCCCGGGTGGGCAATGATGATGGACTGCATACGGGCCACGGCGCCTTCGCCGTTTAAGGTGACGGTGGGATACATCTGCACCGATCTTACCGGCCGCAGCAGGAGGTAGTTGGAGATGTAGGTGCCGCCTGCCTCGACCATGACCGCGGTGCGGGGGCGCACGTGGACTTCCTCGCCCCAGTTATGAACCATGGTAAAAGTGAGCTTGCCGCCGGCGCGCACATAGAATTCCGACACCCCGATGTGCAGGCCGGAAATGACCCCGGGGTGGGTGGCGCAGCCGGTGATGATGTGGAGCGAGGCCCCCTCCTCCACCACCACCAGGTTGTGCACGTGCTGGGCAAACCGGTCGGTGCGCAGGTAGAGGCACGACTCCACCGGCTGGGCGATTTGAGCCCCCTTGAGCGCCCGGATGAAATAACCGTTGTCCAGCTCCAGCTCGGCGGCGGCGGTGTATTTGTCGGCATCCACCGCCACCAGTCCCCAGAGGAGGTCATTGACCCAGTCGTGGCGGCTGGCCGCTTCGGTGATGGGCAGCACTTCCAGGCCCGGTTGCCGGGTCTGGCAGTGGACGATGGCCTTGTCGGCCTGCAAAAAGGTTCCGGCATGGTCTTCGTCCGTGAGTTCGATCCCGGCGGTGAGGAGGCGGCTGCGTTCCTCCGGGGAAAACTGCCGGTAGTCCGGGTCGTACTCCCAGGCGCCCCCCTGACGGGAAAAATCCTCCAGGTTGAGATCACGGCCAAAGGTTGCCTTTTTCCCCCGACTCTGCTCGGCCCGCTGCTTTATCTCCGACATTTGGCACATTCCTCGTAACCGAAGTTCTTGATGTCCTGGAGCAAATCCCGGGGGTTGCCCTGGCAGCACAGGCGGCCGCCGCTCAGGATGTAAGCCCGGTCAACGTTGATGTAATCCATGATGAAGCCGGTGTGGGTGATGATCAGACCAGATTTTTCCCGGGCCTGGGGGCGGCGGTCCTTTTGGAGCAGTTGGGCGATGATCTTCCCCACCACCTGGAGGTTCTCCAGGTCCACGCCTGATTCCGGCTCGTCC
>JAUSOZ010000225.1 GCA_030655955.1 Deltaproteobacteria bacterium | reverse complement strand
AGTCTTTCTTTTCATGTCGAGTTGAAAGACTTTGTATTCGATGTTCAGGCCCCGCAGTGCGGCCTTAAACCCTTCCAACTGTCCATCAGTCCATTTCCACGGGGAATGATAGCTCATGATATGCAGAATCTTCCAATGCTTCTGGGCCAGATCGGTCCCGGCCCCCGGGGGGTCTGCCCCGGGCACGGGAGCCGCCCGGAGGATCGGGAAGATCAACAGCAGGAAAGTTAATGCCATCCAGGGGAAAAACCTTGTCTTCATAAGCGACGCCACGAATCCACCTCCGGGTTCCGGCCTAATGGCCGCACAGAACCAAAAAGACCGAGCAGTTTAGGGGGGTATGCCCCAATTGGGGAAACTTTAATGACCCTCTAACTACTCATCGCAACAATTGCCTCAGAGCATAAAATTTTATCTCTCAAGGATAAAAATCCTCTTTGCCGAAGTACCCGCCTCTTATCTGGTCTGGCCTTCACGCCATGAACCATTAGGCCTCTTCCTTCATGCGGCCTATTTCTGATATGATGAGGACATCGGTCACCCTACCGGAGGGGCGAACTTCCGGGAAACCGATACCCATGAGAGACCTCTGCGAAAAGCCATGATGTCATCCTGAGCGCCGCGACTGATCTTGTATGTAGTTGTCGTAATGAGATTCTTCGGTCGCTGCACTCCCTCAGAATGACAGGTGAGGGGGCGGTCGCAGAGTTCTCAATCACCGCAGCCGCAGGACACCCAAGGAGAGCCGGAAATGGCGGAAGAGGCAGTTGTAGAGGCCAGGGAGGCACTGGAGCAGCCTGAACCGGAGGCACCGGAGCCGCCGGAACCGGGGGAGAAGGAGCACCGCCGGGAACTGCACCTGTTCAATCAGATCGCCACTATAACCGCGCATACCCTGGACCTGCAGGAGATCATCAACGAGATCCTCGAAACCGTGCTGGCGTTTTTCCGGATAGACGCCGGCTTCCTGCTGTTGTGGGACCCGGTGCGCCAAAGCCTGACCTACGCCGCGGCCCGGGGCTTGCCCCAGGAGTACCTGGCCCAACTTTCGGGCGGGAGCCTGGAAGGCCTGATGGAGCCCAGCCGGTCCCGAGCCGTCAAACCCTTAATCATTAAGGATATCCGCAAGGATCCGCGCCTGTTGTCTTCCACCTTTACCGATCTGATCCGGGAAGACCCGGCGTTCCGGGCGGTGGCCAGCATCCCCTTGAGATACCGGGACGATATTATCGGGTTTCTCAATCTGGCGGCGAAAAATACGCGCACCTTCCGGTCTTCCCGGCGCCAGAAGTATTTCCTGGGCATCCTGGGGAATCAGATCGGCCTGGCCATTGAAAACGCCCGCCTCTATCACCAGATGCGGCGCTCGGAACGGCGCTACCGCCGCATCTTTGAAGGCTCCAAGGACATGATTTTCGTCACCGACGTGGAGGGCCGCATTCTGGACCTGAACCCGGCGGGGGTGGAACTCTTGAAATTTCCCTCCAAGGCCGAGGCCCTCAACCTGCCGCATCTGCGGGAAATCTTCCAAGACCCGCGGGACTGGGAGCGGTTTCAGCTCAAGGTGGAAGTGGAGGACTACATCCGGGACCTGGAATTGACGTTAAAACCTCAGTCCGGCGGCCAGGTTTACGCCCTGCTCACCGGGATCGTGCGGCGGAATAAGGAAGGCCGCATAACCGGTTACGAAGGCATCTTGAAGAATATTAGCGAACGCAAGCTCAAGGAGTGGGAGCTTCTGCGGGAGAAGAAAACCACCGAAGGCATTCTGGAAGGCCTGCCGGTGCCGACCTTCGTCATCGACCGGGCCCACCGCATCATCTACTGGAACCGGGCCTGCGAGGAATTAACCGGGTTTTCCCGGCATGAAATGGTGGGAACCTACCGTTACTGGCTGCCTTTCTACACCCACGAGCGGCCGTCTATGGCCTCTTTGGTGGTGGAACAAAACATCAAGGCCCTGGAAAAATTTTTCGGGGACAAGAATCTCAAGCCCTCCCCCAACCTGCCGGGGGCCTATGAGGCCTACGAGCATTTCCCCAACTTCCGGGGCCGGGAGCGCTATCTCTATCATACCGCCTCCCCGATCTATGATGATGAGGGGCGCATCCAAGGGGCAGTGCAGGTCATTCTGGACATGACCAAGCGGGAACAGCTGGCCCGGGAACTGACGGATTCAGAGGATAAGTTCCGCCGCCTGGTGGAAACCTCCCTGGATGGCATCGTCCTGCACCGCAACCTGAAGCTCCTGTACGTGAATGGGGCCTGCCTGGAGATGTTCGATTACCGGGAACCCAAAGAGATGCTGAACCGATCGCTGCTCAAGTTTGTGGACCCCCAGTACCGCCCGGTGGTGGAGCGGTGGCAGACGCAATTACAGCGCGGGGCTTCCACTCCCCGGATCTTTGAAATGAAGGGGGTCAAAAAGGACGGCAGCAAATTCGATCTGGAGGGCGTCTCGTTCCCCACCACCTACGAAGGCCGGCCCGCCATCCAGACCCACATCCGGGACATCACCCACAAGAAGCATCTGGAGGAGCACCTGACCCGGACGGAAAAGCTGGCGGCCCTGGGGCAACTGGCCGCGGGGGTGGCCCATGAAATCAACAATCCCCTGGGGGGCATTCTGGTCTACAGCTACCTGCTCCTGGAGGACATAGCGGCGGGTGCGCCGGAGAGGACCCAGGTGGAGAAGATTGTCCGGGAGGCCACCCGCTGCAAGGAGATCGTCCAGGGACTGCTGGAGTTCTCCCGGCATATGCCCTCCAAGATGATGCCCCTGTCGATCAACGCCATTCTGGAAGAAGCCATCTCCCTGGTGGAGGATCATCTCAGTTTCCAGAGCATCCAGTTGATCCGGGAACTCGATCCCCATCTCCCGGCGGTCTTCGCGGACAAGAGCAAACTGGAGCAGGTGTTCATCAATCTGTTGATGAACGGCGGGGAGTCCATCCAGGGCGAGGGCCGGCTGAGCGTCAAAACCGAGGTGGCCCAAGGCGGCGACCTGGCGCTCATCCGCTTTACGGACACCGGCCCCGGCATCCCGGAACACCTGCTCAGCCGCCTCTTCGACCCGTTCTTTACCACCAAGGAAGTAGGCAAGGGCGTGGGTCTGGGATTGTCCATCAGCTACGGCATCATTCAGAAACACATGGGGCGAATTTACGTGGAACGGACCGGGGCCGAGGGGACGGTCTTTGTCATTGAACTTCCGGTGCACCGGGAATCGGTTGGGGCCGCATTGGCAAACCAGACTTAGAGAAAAAAAGCACAAATTCTGAGGCCGATCCCGGCCCCGGAGACTGCGGCCCAGCCGGGGGCCAGATATAACAGGCACATATATATAGCCAATCCGGTTCAAGATTTTCTCTCCACCTTTTTGCCAAAAAATATTGACTATAAGGTGGGGGTATGATAGGTAGGCACATGTGAAAAGAATCATTTTCTCTGGGGGCCGAACTTAGGCGGACAGGCGTTGAGACAAGACACCAAAACTTTTTTAAAAGAGCTTTTTTCCGGAGGCTATCAGGCCAGTTCCATCGGCTTTGCCCTGGTGTTCGCCATTCTTCTGGGCGGCTTTGCAGGCTATTTGCTGGACAACTATTTTGAGACCGGCTATCTTTTTAAGATCATCGGGTTGATTGTTGGCATTATTGCCGGTTTCCGGAATGTCTACGAAATGGGCAAAAAGTTTCAGGATAAGAAGTGAGGGGGCTGATGGAAATTACCTCACCCCGCCACTTGAAAATCGCCAACTGGTCGGTCATGGCGGTGCTGGTCGTAGCCGGATACCTTTGGCTGGGCCGGGGATTCGCCCTGGGAGTCCTGGTGGGAGGCCTGGTGGTGGTGATCAATTTCCACCTGCTGCATCAGGCCCTGCGCGGCACCTTCGGGCAACTGGCAAATAACCCCCGGGAGGGCGCCGGGCAGGCCAAGGCCTGGTTCGCATTCCGGCAACTGCTGCGCTTTTTTGTGCTGCTGGCCATTATTTTTCTCTTAGTCGGTCAAGGCTGGGTCAATATCTTCGGATTGCTGCTGGGACTGTCCACAGTAGTCCTGACCCTGATGCTGGCCGCACTTTACGAAACGATCAAGCTCAAGAATAAGGAGGCAAACCCGTCCCATGGAACACCCCATTCTATTTCTTGATCTACTCCAGGGAATTTTTAAGACCCACATCCCGCCGCACGTCACCTACACCTGGCTCATCATGCTGCTGCTGGTGGGTTTGGGCCTACTGGCCAGCCGGCAGATTACCCTGGTGCCCAAAGGCGCCCAGAACGTCTTTGAGCTGATCATCGGCGGCCTGGAAGATTTCATGGTGGAGATTACCGGTGAAGAAGGCCGCTCCTTTTTCCCCTATATCTGCACCGTGTTCCTGTTCATCGCCTTCTGTAACCTGGTCGGCCTGCTGCCGGGGTTCTTCTCCCCTACGGCCAATATCAATACGCCCCTGGCCCTGGCGCTGTGCACCTTCGTGTTCACCCACTACCTGGGGGTCAAGTACCACGGGGTGAAATATATCAAGCACTTCCTGGGACCCATTCCGGCCCTGGCGCCCCTGTTCTTCCCCATTGAACTCATCGGCCACTTCGCCCGGGTGCTCTCCCTGACTTTGCGTCTTTTCGGCAATATCATGGGGGAAGATCTGGTCCTGGCCATCCTCTTGTTCCTGGCCGGGATGTTCCTGGCTCCCCTGCCCATGATGTTCCTGGCAGTCTTCACCAGCGTGGTGCAGGCCTTTGTTTTCACCCTGCTGGCCATGATGTACTTTGCCGGGTCCATGGAGCACGCGCACTAATAACAGTGTAGTCGCAGGCTTTAGTCTGCGCCCGCACAGGCTGGAAGCCTGTGCCACCAAAAACTTGGAAGAAGGCCAATCCATATATCTCACCATCATTTAAGGAGGTTTTAGGAAATGAGAAAATCCATGGTTCTTGGACTGAGCATGCTGGTAACCCTGCTTTGGGCTTCTTTGGCTCTGGCGGCCGAGCCCGGCGCGGCTGGCGCTTCCGCCGGCTTGGGGACCTTTTTCAGCTATTCGGTGATGGCCGCCGGCTTCGGTATCGGCATCGCCGCTTTCGGTACCGGCATCGGCCAGGGCCTGGCCGTGAAGAGCTCGGTGGAAGGCATTGCCCGTAACCCCGAGGCTTCCGGAAAAATCACCGTCACCATGCTGATCGGTCTGGCTATGATCGAGTCTCTGTGTATTTACGCTCTGGTCGTCGCCCTGATCATCCTGTACGCGTACCCCATGGCCAAGCCCATTGCTACGGCCCTGGGCTTCAAGATGTAACAACCTGAAAGTCGGAAGGGGGGCGTTAGGCCCCCCTTTTTATTCAGGATGTTTGTGCAAACTTGTACAATGTAATATGAAACTTAGCCTCATAGTGGTTAATTAATGCGCTCAGCCATGAAATTCTCCAAGATTCCCACGGCCACCATCACCCGTTTGTCCATTTACTCCCGGTATCTTGAGGCTTTGGCCCAGGAAGGGGTAAAAATCATCGCCTCGGACAAGCTGGCCCAGAAGTGCGGCATCAACCCGGCCCAGATCCGCAAGGACCTGGCTTACTTCGGTGAGTTCGGCATCCGGGGAGTGGGCTATTTCGTCAAGGAGCTGCTCTTCGAGATCCGGCGCATCCTGGGCCTCAACAAGATCTGGAAGATGGCTTTGGTGGGGATCGGGAACCTGGGTTCGGCGCTCTTAGCCCATCAAAATTTTATCCGCCAGGGCTACGAGTTCGTGGCGGTTTTCGACATCGACCCGGCCAAGGTGGGTCGACGGCTGCCCAGCGGCCAGATCATCCACTCCGTGGACGACCTGGAGACGGTGGTCAAGGACAAGGGCGTCGAGATCGGGGTCATCGCCACCCCGGCCACCAAGGCGCAAATGGCGGCCCTGCGCTTCATCGGCTCGGGCGTCAAAGCCATCCTCAATTTTGCCCCCATCCAACTTCAGGTCCCGGAAGGCATGGCGGTGGAAAACGTCGACTTCACCGTCAAGCTGGACAACCTGGCCTACAACCTCACCATGGGCGAAGGGTAAGGGAAGCTTTCAGCGGTCAGCAGTTAGGACCCCGCGCTCAATTATCTGATAGCCCCAAATAAGTTTTCGATTTTAATCAGAGGTTTTATTAGTGGCACAGGCATCTTGCCTGGGCCCTTTACCGTGAATGCCCCGGTAGGGGCGGGTTTTAAACCCGTCCCTACCGGGGCATTCATGCTTAGGGGTGGCCAATTCTTCGGCCATGAACGTTATAGCATTTGCCATAAATTCCTTCCGTTTGGAGGTTCTTAAATCCCCCCTAAATCCCAGGCCTGTCCGGTAGAAAATACTTAAGACAGCAAGTAAAAAGCCCCACAACGACCTGGCGGTGGTATAATGATTTCGACGAAAAAACCAAACCATCGCAAGGAGTTAGGG
>JAUSOZ010000221.1 GCA_030655955.1 Deltaproteobacteria bacterium | reverse complement strand
CCGATTTAATGCCTTACGGTTACTAAACCCGGCGACATCATCTACTCCCTCTCCCCCCGTTTCGGGGGGAGAGGGTGGGGGTGAGGGGGGCAGGACGACCGCAGGCAATTTTCTCACTGGACACTGCTGCATCTTAGCGAGAAATTTTATAATTTATTGGTATACTTGGTTAAGGTACCCGGACCATGGCGCCAAGCCGGGGGACCCGGGGTGAGATTAACCAAGGAGACCGAGGGCGACCGCCTGACGGCTGGATTTCGGCAGGGTCCGCCGAAGGCGCTGGTACTTGGAGCTGGAATGCACATTGACACGAGCAAAAAGGCGCACTCGATCCCCTTGAAGCATTACGGGTGGATCCTGATAGGGGTATGGACCCTGGTGGCGGCGGCGTCGCTGGGGTGGAATCTGTTTCAAGACCGGGATGAGGCATTAAGGGTGGCCCATCAGATTGCCCTGACCAATTATGAGCGGGACGTGCTCTACCGGCGCTGGGCCGCAACCCATGGGGGCGTTTATGTCCCGGTGACCCCCGATACCCCCCCCACTCCTTACCTGGCCCGGCTGCCGGAGCGGGATATAGTCACGCCTTCGGGCCGCCGGCTCACCCTGCTGAACCCGGCCTACATGACCCGCCAGATCTATGAACTGGCCGAAAAGTCAGGTCTTCCCCGGGGGCATCTCACCAGTTTGAAGCCCCTCCGGCCCGGAAACGCCCCGGATCCATGGGAAAAGAAGGCGCTGGAGGCATTTGAACACGGCAAAGCAGAAGTCAGCGAAGTGGTCTCCGTCGACGGCCAGCCCTCCATGCGCCTGATGCGCCCCTTCCGTATCGATCCCAGCTGCCTTACCTGCCATGAGGAGCAGGGATACAAGGTGGGCGACATCCGGGGGGGCATCAGCGTGTCGGTCCCCATGAGTCCCATAATGACCACGAGCTTGCATACCTGGTCTCTCATCCTGGGACATGTGGTGCTCTGGATGCTGGGGGTAGTGGGAATCGTCCTGGCGGGGCGGCAAATCAGCGCCAGCGCCGCGGAGGCCATGGTGGCCCAGGAAGCCGCCGCCGCCGCCACCATGGCGGTCCAGACCGTTGACGGTATGCTGGACGGGGTGATCATCACCGATCTCAGGGGGCGCATTACCCACACCAATAAAGCGCTGACGGAATATTTCGGCTGGGGCCGGGAAGTGGTGGGAGAACTGGCCACGAAGCTGGTAGTGGACCGGGATGCCGCCAAGCTCCTTCCCGCCCTCACCGCCTGCCTGGAACAGGGCTACGCCCGGGACCTGGAGGGTGACCTCTTGACCAAAGATCGGCGAGAGGTCCCGGTACTGGTCAACGCCTCTCTCATAACCGATCCCCAAGGCCGGCCCCTGGGGGTCATCTGGGCGATCCGGGACATCACGGCCCTGCGCCGGGCCGAAATGGCCCTGGAGACGGAACGGCGGCGCCTCTTCTCCCTCCTGGAAGAGTTGCCCGCCTATGTTTATCTGAAGGCCCCGGATTATTCCATCAAGTTTGCCAACCGGTTTTTCCGGGAAAGAATCGGGGACCCCGGCGACCGGCCCTGCTATGAGGTGTTGCACGGATGTGCGGCCCCCTGTAAGGATTGTCAGGCCATGCAGGTCCTGACGACTCAAGAACCCCAGGAGCGGGAGTGGGTCCACCGGGGGGGCCGGACCTACCGCGCCTATGACTATCCCTTTGCCGACAGCGACGGCTCCCCCCTGGTCCTGGAGCTGGGCATCGACGTTACCGAAAAGAAAAAAGCCGAGGAAAAAGTTCTTCAACTCAATGAAGAGCTGGAACAGCGGGTGAAAAGGCGCACAGCCCAGTTGGAGGCGGCCAATCAGGAGCTGGAGAGTTTTTCCTACTCCGTGTCCCATGACCTGCGGGCACCCCTCAGGGCCATTGACGGCTTCTCCCGGATTCTTTTGAAAGATCATGCCGACCGCCTGGATGGCGAAGGGCAACGGTTGTTGGGCATCATCCGGGCCAACACCCAAAACATGGGCCAGCTCATTGACGACCTCCTGGCATTCTCGCGCCTGGGCCGGCGGGAAGTGAAAGCTGCCGACCTGGACATGGAAACGGTGGTCCGGAACGTGGTGGGGGAATTACAAAACACCCTGGGGAACCGGACGGTGGAGTGGGACCTCAAGCCCCTCCCCGCCACCCGGGCCGACCGGGCCTTAATGCACCAGGTTTGGGTCAACCTCCTGGACAACGCCCTCAAATTCACCCGCCTTAAGGAAGCCGCCATCATCGAGGTGGGCTGCCGGCCCGCCGGGGACGAGGATATCTATTACGTCAAGGATAACGGCGTGGGCTTCGATATGCAGTTTGCCCATAAGTTATTCGGGGTGTTTCAACGGCTGCACCGCTATGAGGAATTTGAAGGCACCGGCGTGGGGCTGGCCCTGGTGCAGCGTATCGTCCAGCGTCACGGCGGCCGCGTCTGGGCCGAAGGCCAGGTCAACGGCGGGGCCTGTTTCTCTTTCTCCCTGCCCCGCCACCCGGCCCACCAGGGAGCGTTTTGATGCTGCCCGCCGGCCTCCCCCACCCGGGGATACGGGGTTGGCAAGGGAATAAATTTGCGCCTAAGGCTATCGTGAACCTTGCCAGCCGCCGGTGTAACCCCCATTATTTAGGGTGATGTCCGGGATGTACTTTGACCTAGTTTTGTAGGGGCGCACCCGCGGGTGCGCCCTCAAGCAGGGCGGACTCATGGATCCGCCCCGACGTGAAGATTTACGGCTCACCACCACGCGAGGCAGAACGATATGGATAAAGAATCGGATGCGTTGGATTATCGGCGGCGATATCGCGGTTTAATCGGGGTCAGGAGCAAGATGCCTATCCGGGATGTCTCGGTCCTGAGCCGCATCTATACCCCGGGGGTGGGAGCGGTCTGCAAGGAAATTGCCAGGAATCCGGCCTCGTCCTACCGCTATACCTGCCGGGGCAATTCCATTGCCCTGATCTCGGACGGCAGCCAGGTGTACGAGTTCGGCAATATCGGGGCCGCAGCGGTGTTGCCTAAGCTGGAGGCCAAGTCGGTTATCTATAAGACTTTTGCCAACGTGGATGCGGTCCCCATCGCCCTGAAGACCCAGGACCCCTACGAGATCATCGAGATCGTCCGGGTCCTGGCCCCGTCCTTCGGGGGCTTCTGCCTGGAAAGTATCGCCGCCCCCAAATGCTTCACCATTGAAAATCGGATCAGGCATGCCGTCAGGGTGTCGGTGCTGCACCACGAAAACCATGCTTCGGGAATAATCGTGCTGGCTGCCCTCTATAACGCCCTCAAGGTGGTGGGCAAGAGCTTGAAGGACGTGCGCGTGGTGATTAACGGGGCCGGCGTTGCCGGTACCGGCGTGGCCAAAGGACTGGTGGTCGCCGGGAATAATAACATTGTCATCTGCGACCGGCACGGGGCTCTCCGGGTTTACCGCACGGTGGGGATGGATTGGGCCAAATCGGAGATCGCCCGCCTGGTGGGTCCCCAGGATGTCAAAGGCAGCCTGGCTGAGGTCATCAAGGGGGCGGATGTGTTCATCGGGCTGTCCGCCGGCGGGCTGGTCAGCCGGGAAATGGTCGCCAGCATGGCGAAAGACCCCATCGTCTTTGCCCTGGCCCTGCCGGAGCCGGAGATCAGCGAAGCGGAAGCCAAGGCCTCCGGCGCGGCGGTGGTGGCCACGGGCCAGGCGGACAGCGAGAACCAGATACGATCATCCCTGGTGACGCCCGGATTTTTCCGGGGCTGTCTGGACGTGGGGGCCCACCGGGTCAACATCGAGATGTACCTGGCCGCAGCCCGGGCCCTGGCGGACATGATTCCGGAAGACCAACTGTCCCCCCATAATATTATCCCGCGGCAAATGGACTGGCACATTTCCCCGGTTATTGCCGAGGCGGTGGCCCGGGCGGCCCAGGAAACCGGGGTGGCCCAGATGACCCGCGAGGTCGTCACCCCGGAACGGATTCACGAGCGCACCGAAAGCTATATTTATGAAGGGGAGCTGGCCTGGCTGCCCTCGGAAGGCCAGGACTACGGGAAGTTGAGTATCGATGAAGAGGCCCTGGAGCTGCACAGCCGCTACCAGGGGTGCATCCAGATTTACGCCAAGGTGCCGATCAAGGACGAGGTCATTTATCGACGGCTGTATGCCCCGGCAGCCGTGGCCGAGGTCTGCACCAAGATCCTCCAGGACCCCATGGCCGCCTACGACTATACCTGCAAGAACAACCTGGTGGCCATCGTCACGGATGGCAGCGCGGTCTTGGGCCTGGGGAATATCGGCCCCCGGGCGGCGCTGCCGGTGATGGAAGGCAAGGCGATCTTGTTTAAAACCTTCGGCGGGGTGGAGGCCTTTCCCATCTGCATCAGCACCCAGGAGCCCGACCGGATCGTGGAGGTGGTGGAGAACATCTCGCCGATTTTTGCCGGCATTAACCTGGAGGACATTTCCTCGCCCCGGTGTTTCGACATCGAGCGCCGATTGTGCGAACGGCTGGATATCCCGGTCTTCCACGACGACCAGCACGGCACCGCCGTGGTGGGCCTGGCCGCCCTGCTCAATGCCTTGAAGATCACCGACCGGAAGATGGACGAGGTCAAGATTGTCTTCAACGGGGCCGGGGCCTCGGCCATTTCGGTGACCAAGCTGTTGATCCAGGCCGGGGCCCAAAACATCACGGTGTGCGACACCACCGGGGTGGTTTATCAGGGCCGCGGCAAGGGTATGAACCCCATCAAGGAAGAGCTGGCGGCCATCACCAACCCGGACCGGCAGCAGGGTACCCTGGCTGATGCCTTGCGGGGCGCCGAGGTCTTCATCGGGCTTTCCGGGCCCAACGTGCTCACCCAGGACATGGTGAGATCCATGGCCACCGACCCCATCGTCTTTGCCATGGCCAACCCGGACCCGGAAATCCACCCCGAGGCCGCCAAAGCGGCCGGGGCCCTGGTGGTGGCCACGGGGCGGTCGGATTTCCCCAACCAGGTGAACAACTGCCTGGCTTTCCCCGGCATCTTCCGGGGCGCCCTGGACATCCGGGCCCGGCGCATCAACGATGCCATGAACATCGCCGCGGCCCATGCTATCGCGGCTCTGGTGGGCGATAAATTGAGCCCGGGCTATATCCTGCCGGAAGCCATGGATTTCCGGGTGCCCCCGGCGGTGGCCGAGGCCGTGGCCCAGGCCGCCATGGCAACCGGCACCGCCAGAATCCAGATAGAACCGGGACGGGTGGCCCGCCATACCCGGGAATTCATCTACGACGAGCGGCTGTCGATTCTGTGATAACCGGGGTTGACCTACAGAGCCGTGGGATATAAACGAATTGCGCCGGGAAATGACTTGATAATCATGTCAAGTAGTTCTTAATCTTAAACGAACTGCTGATATAGGGCAGTTATTGTAAGTTGAGACCTCTGCGAAAGTCTCATGTAGGATAGCCGCCCTCGGCTGTCCATACTGTATTTAGGCGCAGGCGAGGGCGCCTACGCTACATTTTGATAAGTAAGGATTAGCGATAGAGACTTTTCGCAGAGGTCTCGAGTTGAGTTCAAAGAGATAGTGTTGTAGCCGAGGGCTTTACCGGGAAAGTAAAACCGTAGGGGCGGTTCGCGAACCGCCCCTACACCGCCCCTGTAAGGAATTTTGTGATTGGGGGTGGCCCAAAACGGCCATGATGGTTTAGCCGGCGCCACCCATTGACTGCCAATTGGTCTTAATAGCGCATGACTGCCGCCAGGAGTGACTCTCCCGGCACCTCGGCGGGGTCGACGGCAAAGACCGCGCCGCCGTGCAGCAGGGTTTGGGTGGCGGCCAGGTCCAGGAGATCGAAGCTGCCGGGCTGGGGTTCCGGGTGGACGATGACTTCGCTGGCGGCCGGGTCGTAGTCCCCCCATTGCTGGCGGCCCACGGCCACGAACAGGCACTCCACCCGGCCGTGGTAGGCGGCGGGCACGATCTCCCGGGGGTCATTGGCGGTCTTGCCGGTGCCCGCCAGCTGCCGGTAGCGGGCCGCGGCCTGCTCCTGCGCCTGCTTGAAGTGCGGCTCCACCAGGGCCCAGGCCTGCCGGTGCAGGTCATCGGGGCTCACGCCTTCAGGGTTGCCGGTGATTCCCTCGCCCAACAGGTGCGGATAGGTGTTGGCTTCCTTGTAGATGGGCAGGAGATACTCCACCCCGGCCAGGACCAAAGGGGCCGGTTCCTCCCGGAGAAAGTCTTGCAATCCCTGGTCAATCTGGCGGAAATACCGCAGGATTTTGTCTTTGGCGTCATCGGCGCTCTGGCCGTGAAACATGGCGGCCCGCTCGCCCCGGGCGCCGCCCACCCCGATGCCGGTGCGGAATTGCACCTGCTTGATCAGTTCGTCGTATTTCAGGGCGTCGGCCAGGCTTTTGGGCACCCCCTCCAGGTCGTCTATGGCGCTGAGGCCGAAGCGGGAGCCCTCGAAGAGTCTGACCTCATTTTGGCTCAGGGCCAACACAAAGAACTCATTGCCGCCCAAAAAGGCCAGGAGCGGCTTGAGATGAAAACGGTGGGCCACCACCACCAGGGACTCGAACGCGGCGGGTAGCTGGTAGAGGCGAAACATCCCGGCAGAGATGAACAGCGCCAGGCCGTCCCGTTTGTCTTTCCAGAATGAGATGGTCCCCAGAAGCTTGGTGGCCGGCTCCAGCAGAGACTCCGCCGCCGCCGGGCGCAAGCCTTGGGTCAGGAGAGATTCCTGGGCCTGGCGGATCAAATTCTTCAGCCGGGTGCGATCTTGCTGGTTTTCCGTGGGCAGGCGGTGGGTGGGCATATAGATAGACACACAAGGCGCCTGGGGCGATGCGGTGAGAGTTCTCAGCTCATCCCGGGTGAATATTTTCATAGTTACCCTCCTTATATAATAAGTGTGGGGTCAAGGGAGCCCAGGTGATGGGAAAGCTCCTGGCGGGTAAAGAGGGGTTCTCTGGAGCCCCGGCACCCGAGTCGGGATGCGGAGATTTCGCCTTCCCTGGCTTTGGAATCTAACTCGCCGGCTGGACCAGGCGGGCAATGCCGCGATTTCGGCCACCCGGGTTTCCCAGGCCTCGACTCTCGCCACCCCCTGCGCGTCCGGGGAGGGAGTGGCGATGGCAAAGCCCGGGCACAACCCCGGCCGCGGCTTACCCCTGTTTGGAGAGCTGCAAGACCTCCCGGACCATCTGGTTGGTGTAGCCCCATTCGTTATCGTACCAGCTGAACACCTTGACCAGGTCGCCGTCCACCACCTGGGTCATGCTGGGGTCGAAAATAGACGCATGGGGATTCATAATGATATCGGAGGAGACGATGGGATCGGTGGCGTATTCCAGGATGTTTTTGTAGCGGCCGTCGGCCTCTTCTTTAAATATCGCATTGATTTCTTCCACCGTGGTGGGCCGCTCGGTCACGAACACCAGGTCGGCCAGGGAGCCGGAGGGCACGGGACAGCGCACTGCCACGCCGTCGAATTTTCCCTTGAATTGGGGCAGGGTGTTGGTGGTGGCCACCGCCGCCCCGGTGGAGGTGGGCACCAGATTGGCCGCCCCGGCCCGGCCGCGCCGGAATTTCTTGTTGGGTCCGTCGACGATGGCCTGGGAAGAAGTGTAGGCGTGGATGGTGGTCATGACCGCCTTTTTGACGCCGATCCGCCGGCCCATGATCTCCACCACCGGGGTGATGCAGTTGGTGGTGCAGGAGGCACAGGAGACCATCCGGTCATCGGCCCCCGGCTTGGTGACGCCATGGACGATGGTGCAGATCTGGCCTCCCTTGGGGGGGGCCGACAGCACCGCATACTTGGCCCCGGCGGTGAGATGCTTGCTCAGTCCTTCCGCCTGGGTGAACAACCCGGTGCACTCCAGGGCGATTTCCACCCCCAGATCTTTCCACGGCAGTTGGGCCGGATCCTTGATGCTGAGAAATTTAATGGATTTGCCATTCACCACCAGGTTGTCGCCGCTGATGGCCACGCGGTGCTTATATACGCCGTAGACGGTGTCATAATTCAGCAGGTAGACCAGGTTATCCAGGTCCATAAGATCGTTGACCGCCACCAGTTCCAACTCGGGCCGGTCCATGACGATTTTCAAAGCCGCCCGGCCAATCCGTCCCATGCCGTTAATCGCTACCTTGGTCATAACCATTCTCCTCCACAAAATTCATAATAATCCATTATGGCCCATGTCCTGCCGATACGCAACCGGGCATTTGCTGGCTCACGGCTGCGTCTCGGGTGGCGCCATGATGGTCAGGACCGGACAGGTGGCCTGGCGCACCACTTTTTCAGCCACGGAGCCATAGACCAGCCGCCGCCAGCCCGTCAGCCCGTGGGAAGCAATGACGATGAGGTCGACGTGCTCGGCCTGGGCGATCCGGAGGATCTCCGGGGCTGCCTCTCCGGTGGCCACCAGGTTCCGGCTCTCCACTTTATGATGGGACACCAGGTCTTTGAGCATTTGCTCCGCCTTGATCGCCAGTTCCTGCTGATACAAGGGCACGTCAAAATTGAAAGACGCTTGCGGGTCGGGGAACAAATGGGGGCCTGGCAAGGTCGGAATGACATGCGCCACGATTAATTCCGCGTCAAAATGCCGGGCCATCTCCTCGGCGCGTTTCAGTGCAACGAAGGCAGGTTCACTGAAGTCAGTAGGACAAAGTATCTTCTTAAAAGGCAACATTAACTGTGCACCTCACTTCGATTATTTATCGGTTTTAAACTTAATCATCATCCCGGAAGTTGCAAGTCCGCAACCGTTGGCCCGATGGAGCCATACCGGATTGTGCAGTTGCGGCTGGGGATGGCCCCAGGGCGCCCGGTGACGGCGAGCTTCAGGACATACTGAGTATTTCCGCCACTTTATGGGACAGCACCGCCAGGCGGTAGGGCTTTTGAATGAACCCCCGGGCCCCGGCCGCCATGGCCTGTTGGGCTTCCCCATCCAGAGAATAGCCGCTGGAGAGCAAGACCCGGACCCCTGGGTCGAGCCCTTGCAGCTTCTGAAACGTTTCGGCGCCTCCCATACCGGGCATGAGCATATCCAGGACTACCAAATCGATACGGTCCCGCTCCCGGCGGTAAATCTCCAGGGCCTGAAGACCGCCTTCGGCCGGCAGGACCTGGTACCCCAGCTGCTGCAAAATCCTCCCGGCCACCATTCTGATGCCGTCCTCATCATCCACCAGGAGAACGGTGCCGGAGCCTCGCAGGATCGCATCGTCCCGGGTTAGCTCGGCAACCGCCGCCTTGGCGGACACCGGCAGAAAGATATGGAACGTGGTGCCCTGGCCCGGCTGGCTGTCCACCCGGATGATGCCCCGATGGTGCTTGATAATGGCATACACGCTGGCCAGCCCCAACCCCGTGCCCTGGCCCACGTCCTTGGTGGTGAAAAAGGGTTCGAAAATCCGGGCCAGGGTGGCTTCATCCATACCCTTGCCGGTGTCAGTCAGGCTGAGGTGGACATAGCGGCCCGGCCGCCGCTTGTAGGCCTCGCAGAAAGCCTCGGACAGCGTCACGGCCTCGCTGGCCAGGGTCATGTCCCCCTGCCGGGACATGGCCTGCCAGGCATTGACCAGCAGGTTGAGCATCACCTGCTCCAGCTGACCCGGGTCCGCTTCCACCGGGGGCAGATCCGGGGCTAGCTTCCGGGTGATGGCGACCCCGCTCCGGGTACGGCAAAAAAGCCCGGCGGCCTCATCTATGAGGGCATTGAGGTCGATGGATTTGGGTGCAAAGATGCCGCCCCGGCCCAGGGACAGCAACTGCTTGGTGAGCGCCGAGCCTTTCACCACCTCCTGCTCGATGAGCTTCAGGTCGGCCTGAGCCGGGTTCTCGTCGTCGATGCCGGCCAGGATCAATCCGGTCAACCCCATGATATTCATGAGCAAGTTGTTGAAATTGTGGGCAATGCCGCCGGCCAGGGTGCCGATGGCCTCCATTTTCTGGTGCTGCCAGATCTGCTTTTCCATCGCCTTTTTTTCACTGATGTCGCTGAACATGGCGAACGTGCCCAGGAGCCGGCCATTGTCCATCAGGGGTACGGAACTCATGATCACCGCCACCGGGCCGCGGTCTTGGGAGATAATCTCCAATTCTTGCTGCACCACCTGGCCGGCCTCATTTTGCTGCAGAATCGTTTCCACTTGCCGGTAGTTTTCCGGGTCCCAGAAATCCGCCAGGTTTTTGCCGGCCAAATCGGTGGCGCCGGTGATTTCCTCCATGCGCCGATTGGCGAACTTGATGGCGCCGTCGATTTCCACGATCCAGATGCCCTCATGGGCGTTTTCCACCAGCCCCCGGTAATGGCGCTCCGAGGTTTCCAACTGGCCGTAGAGCCGGGAATTCTGTAAAGCGACGGCCATCTGGTTGGCAAAACTGGTCACGAACTCCTGGTCGGCCTCGCTCATGGCGGCCCCGGGCTGCACTCCGGCCAGGAGTACTCCGATAATCTGCTGGCGCACCATGAGCGGCACGGCCAGGCCGGCGGCAAACTGCAGGGTGTCGAGTACCGGGTCGGCCTGGCCAGGTTTTCCAGGGGTTGCCTCGGCAAAAACCGCCGGGTTTCCGTCCAGCGCCACCCGGGCCATGAGTTGCCCCGGGTCAGACCGCGATATCCGCCAGTCCCTGACCTGGGCCACCCGTTCGGGGTCGGAGCCGACGGCCTCCTGCAGGGAGAGCGTCTGTTCCTGGTCGTCCAGGAGGAAGATAGCTCCCCGGTCCAGTTTGGTGAATTTGATCAGGAGTCCCAAACAGAACTGCACCATATCTTGCATGAAAAGCAGCGACATGGCCGCGCCGCTGGTCTGCTGGAGGCATTCGAGCTTGTCGATCTTCTCCCGCAATTGCAGGTTCAATAGGTGAGTTTCGTTAAACTTATGTTTCAGCAGTTCTTTGTCCTGCTCCAGTTCTTTGATGGTGGACCGGAGCAACGACCAGGGCACCAGCAGGCGCAGCCAGAATTCCCGCAGGAATGATTTTTTGTCCCATTTCAGATGGTATTCGCAACAATCGTCCCCCTGAAAAAAACAGCGGGTTTCCACCACCTGGGCCGGCGGCAGGTTCCAGATCGTAGGAATGCCCGAGTAAATACCCTGGTTGAACCGGCAAAAATCCAGGTGGCCGGGGATGTGCGCCATCCAGTGCAGCCGGATGACCGCCCGATCCCGGCTGGTGGACACGAGCTCGATCTGTTTATTTTTATTGAACTTGTCATTGATGGCCTGGGCCCGTTTCAGGGTGCTCCGGGGGTTTTTATAGGCAAACATGATGATCCGCTGGACATAGCCCAACTTTTTCCGGGCCACGGACTGAAAGCCGATATCGAAGGCGATGTCATCCCGGCCGCTAATCTGCCTGGCGTTATGGAACATTTGGATCACGACCTCACTGGAGACCCAGTTGTTGGCTTCCAGGAGGAATTCCCGGGGGTCGGGAAGGGCGGCAATTTCCGGGCCGAGCCCGGCCAATAAGGTGGGCACCGCCTCGGGCGACTGCGCCTGGAAATATTCGATGATGGCCTTGGTATTGATGCAGCTGTGATGTTTTTTCACGGTGGTGAGCTATCCTTGGCTCAGGCTGGCGGCGGGCCCGGTTCGGTCAGGCAGGGGCAGCCAGGGCGAGAACATGAGCTTGGTCAAAAAGTTTCCCCGGCCAAGTTGATAAAACGCGGCGCGGCCCCGAAGCGACCCTTCTCTTGGTATCGGAAGAGAATCTCCGGAGATTAACTATGGTCAGAACCGGCGTCGACGATGGCTTGGGCTTATTTATTTATTTTAACAGGTGAGACGGAAAAATGCATTGCGGAAAACAATTTAAGTATTATAATATCTATATAATCTAATATTAAACAAGGTGCTGAGGGGAAAATGGGTTTCCCGGCGATTGCGTTCCAATCATTAATGCACTATATTTCGTGTGAGGATAATGCCTCTGGCGGCAGGGCCAATTGCCGTGCAACCCATGCCAGCGGCCGGCGCTGCGTTGCGCTGCCTGCGGACGGTTTGAGGGGGACCCGGCTGCATGTAAGAAAATGCCTGACAGAGAAATCAGGAATTGTTGGCTTGCCCGCTGTCGTGGGTCAAGATAGCCTGGTTGATGGTGGGGAGTCTGAGCCCCACGGCTGGCCGGAAGAACTTGTATGTCACAGAAAATGTCTTATCTTTGAACGTAAAGGGCGGCAATGATAACCATGAGAGAGGCATCATGATGCCAACTACCTTAACAGAGCCATTGGAACCATCATTTTCCCTGGCCGAACGCCTGGCGGGGCTGACCAGTGTTTCGGCCTGCTACCAGTGTAAGAAATGTTCGGCCGGCTGCCCCCTGACCTTCGCCATGGATTTCTACCCCGACCAGGTCATCCGGCTGGCGCTCTTGGGCCAGGAGGCGCAGGTGCTGGGTTGCCGCACCATCTGGGTGTGCTCCTCGTGCGAGACCTGCACCACCCGCTGCCCCAACAACATCGACATCGCCGGGGTGATGGACTGGCTGAAGGAGGCCGCGATCGCCAGCGGCCAGGCTTCACCCCAGCCCCAAGTGACTCGCTTCCACCAGAGTTTCCTGGACACGGTGAGGCTGGCCGGCGGGCGCCTGTCGGAGCCGCTGCTCTTGGGCCTCTATCAATGGCGCTGCGGCGGCACCCTGGGAAAACTCAAGTCCGGCGCCCTGGTGGCCGACCTGAAGATGGCCTGGGAACTGGCCCGGCGCCGCCGGCTGGTCCCGCGCCTGCCCCATCGGCTGAAAGGCGTTGAGGAAATCAAGGCTATGTTCAAAAAATCGCACTTGTACGAAAAATCAGAAACACAGGAAAAGCCGTGAACGTGAGCTACTACCCGGGCTGTTCCCTGGAGGGGACCGCCATCGACTATGCCGCCTCCATCGGGGGCATCTCCAGCCTCCTGGACCTGACGCTGACGGAACTGGAGGACTGGAACTGCTGCGGCGCCACCGCGGCCCACAGCATCAACCACCACCTGTCACTGGCTCTGCCGGCCCGCAACCTGGCGTTGGCCGCGGCGGCCGGCCGGGATGTGGTGGTGCCCTGCGCCCTGTGCTTTAACCGCCTCAAGGTGGCGGAAAAGGCCCTGCAGGGCCCCGAAGGCGCCAACCTCGGCATTTCCTATCCAGGCGGCATCAAGGTCTGGGACCTGTTGGACTACCTCACCCAGGACGCGTATCTGAAAGACTTAGGCCCCAAGGTGGTGCGGCCCCTGGCGGGCCTCAAGGCCGTGGGCTATTACGGCTGCATGGTGGCCCGGCCCCCGGCCGTCACCGACAAAAAGGATTCTGAAAACCCCCAGAACTTGGAGCGGCTGCTCAAGGTATTGGGCGCCGAGCCCCTGGACTGGTCCTTCAAGACCGACTGCTGCGGCGCCGGTCTGGCCGTGGCCCGGCCGGACATCATCGACACCCTGGTACAGCGCCTCTATGAGCGGGCCTTAAGGGCCGGGGCCGACTGCCTGGTGGTCTCCTGCCAGATGTGCCAGGCCAACCTGGATATGCCCCAGAAACGCATCAGCCAGAAGTTCGGCCAGGACTACTACCTGCCGGTCTTCTATTTCACCGAACTCATGGGCCTGGCCCTGGGACACCCGGACGTCAAAAAGTGGCTGGCGGGCCACCTGGTGGATCCGCTGCCGCTGCTGGAAAAGATAGGTTTTGGGTTTTAGGAGGCGGGTTCTGGGAAAAGAAATAGAACCCAAACCCCAACGTCATTTAAAAAACTCGGAACCTAAAGAGAGTTAATCGAAGAAGACACAGACATGAAAAATAGAACCGAAAACCGAAAACCGAAAACCGAAAACCCAGAACCCTCTGCCCACAAAGTGGGCGCTGTTATGGTGGTGGGCGGCGGCATCGCCGGGATGCAGGCCAGCCTGGATGCGGCAGCCGCGGGCTACAAGGTGTTTCTGGTGGAACGGGACATCTCCATCGGCGGGGTCATGGCTCAGTTGGACAAGACCTTCCCCACCAACGACTGTTCCACCTGTCTGATTTCCCCCAAGCTCATCGAGGTGGCCCAGCATCCGGATATCGAGATTCTCACCCAGGCCGAAATCGAGCGGCTGGAGGGCGAGGCGGGCCGTTTCACCGCTACCCTGCACCGGGAACCCCGTTACATCGACGCGGCCAAGTGCAACGCCTGCGGCGCCTGCGCCGAGGTCTGCCCGGTAATGCTCCCGTCCACTTTTGACGAGGGCATGGGGCAGCGCCACGCCGCGTTCCGCCATTTTCCCCAGGCGGTGCCCTCCACCTTCGCCATCAAGAAGTTCGACCGGGCCCCCTGCGTCCGGGCCTGCCCCGCCAATCTGAGCGCCCAGGGCTATGTTCAGCTCATTAAGGCCGGGAAGTATGACGAATCCTTAAAGCTGATCATGGACCGCCTGCCCCTGCCCGGGACTATCGGCCGCATCTGTCCGCACCCGTGTGAGAGCGACTGCCGCCGCCAGGAAATGGACGAGCCGGTGGCCATCTGCTCCCTGAAGCGGTTCGCGGCGGACCAGGCCGACTGGGATGCCTTGGCGGTGCCGGAAGTGCCGCAGAAAAACCAGGCCGTGGCCATCGTCGGGGCGGGACCGGCGGGGTTGAGCTGCGCTTATAATCTGGCCCTCAAGGGCTACCGCACGGTGATTTTCGAGGCCGCCCCCGAGGCCGGCGGCTGGCTACGCTACGGCATCCCGGAGTATCGCCTGCCCCGGGAAGTTTTGCAGCGGGAAGTGGACTATTTGACCCGCCTGGGGGTGGAAATCCGCTACAACTCGCCCATCGGACAAGGCACCACCATCGACGATCTCCTCACGCGGGATGGGTTTGCGGCGGTCTTCCTCGGGGTCGGGACCCAGGATTCCATCCGCCTGCCGGTCCCCGGAGCCGAGGCCGCCGGCGTCTTGTGGGGGGTGGAGTACCTCAAGGAAGTGAACTCAACGGGCGAGTCCCCCACCCGGGGCAAACGGGTAGCGGTCATCGGCGGCGGCAACGTGGCCATGGACGTGGCCCGGGTGGCCCGGCGGCAAGGCGCCGCCTCGGTGAGCCTCATCGCCCTGGAATCTGCCGAAGAGCTGCCCGCCTCCCCCTGGGAAGTGGCAGAGGCCAGGGCCGAAGGCGTCGAGATCGTCCATCGCTTAGGGGTCAAGCAGATCCTCTCTCAGAATGGTCAGGTCACCGGCCTGGAACTGCGGGCGGTAGAGCGGGTCTTCGACGAGGCCGGCCGCTTTGCACCCACGTATTTCGACGACCGCCTCACTACCCGGGAGGCCGACGTGGTCATCATGGCCATCGGCCAGAAGGCCGATTTGAAGTTCCTCACTGCGGCCGACGGCATCAATCTCACCGGCCGGGGCCTGATCGAGGCGGACCCGGACACGTTGGCCACTTCGAGAGCCGGCGTCTTTGCCGGCGGCGACGTGGTGACCGGCCCCTGGATCGCTATCGGGGCGGTGGCCGCGGGGCGGGAAGCCGCCATTTCCATCGACCGGCATCTTGACGGGCTGGACCTCAAGGCCGACCGGGAGGCGGCGCTTAGGCCCATTCAGGACGGCAACTGGAATCCCATCCCCGCAGACCAGCCCAAGACGGCGCGGGAACCCATGCCGGAGTTGGATCAGGCGGAGTGGACTCAAGGCTTCAAGGAGCTCAACCTGGGCTTCACCGAGGCGCAAGCGCAGGCCGAGGCGGCCCGGTGCATCAACTGCGGCGCCTGTTCCGAATGCATGCAGTGCGTCGAGGCCTGTAAGGCCGGGGCCATTGCCCACGAGCAGCAGCCCCGGACCCAGACCCTGGAGGTGGGGGCGGTCATCCTGGCCCCGGGTTTTAAGACCTTCGACGCCAAATTGAAGCCCGAGTACGGCTACGGCCGCTACCCCAATGTCATCACCTCTTTGGAATTCGAGCGCCTGCTGTCCGCCACCGGGCCGTGCGCCGGCCACGTCAGACGCCCCAGCGACCAGGCCGAGCCCAAAAGAATCGCCTGGATCCAGTGCGTGGGCTCCCGGGACGCCTCCATCGGCCGGGAATACTGCTCCTACGTGTGCTGCATGTACGCCGCCAAGCAGTCTATCATCGCCAAAGAACACGACCATGGGGTTACACCCACCATCTTTTTCATCGACTTCAGGGCCCAGGGCAAGGGTTTTGATCGCTACTACGAGCGGGCCCGGGACGAACACGGGGTGCGCCTCATCCGTTCCATGATCTCCCGGGTGACGGAAGATCCCCGCACCCATAACCTGGAGCTTACTTTTGTGGACGAGGACGGCCAAATCCGGCTGGAAGAGTTCGATATGGTGGTCCTGTCCGTGGGCCTGACGCCCCATCCGGCGGCGGCGAAGCTGGCGGCCGTCTGCGGCATCGATACCGACCGGTGGGGCTTCGTGAAAAATCCGCCCTTCAAAATGGTGGAGACCAGCCGGGAGGGGATCTATACCTGCGGCGTCTTCCAGTCGCCCAAGGACATCCCCGAAACCGTGGGCCAGGCCTCGGCGGCGGCGGGGGCGGCGGCCGCCCTCTTGAGCGAGGTTCGGGGCACCCTCCTGACCAAGGCGACCTATCCGGAGGAACGGGAGATCGCCGCGGAGGAGCCGCGTGTCGGCGTCTTCGTGTGCCACTGCGGCGTCAACATCGCCGGAGTGATCGACGTGGCCCAGGTGAGCGAGTTTGCCTTGACCCTGCCGGGCGTGGTCTATGCCGACCACTACACCTTCACCTGCGCCACCGACAGCCTTGCGGCCATGCGCCAGGTGATCGAGGAGAATCGGCTCAACCGGGTGGTGGTGGCTTCGTGCAGCCCCCGGACCCACGAATCCCTCTTCCAGGATAATTTGCGCCAGGCCGGCCTCAACAAGTATCTGTTTGAGATGGCCAACATCCGGGACCAGGATTCCTGGGTGCACCAGGGGAACCCCGAGCAGGCTACCGCCAAGGCCAAGGAACTGGTCAAGATGGCGGTGGGCCGAGCCGGGGTGCTGGAACCCTTGCACGAATTCCCCTTCCCGGTGGCGCGGCGGGCCCTGGTGCTGGGCGGCGGTCTGGCCGGCCTGGTGGCGGCTCTGACCATCGCCAACGCCGGTTATCGGGTCTATCTGCCGGATCTCCAGGAGCGTCTCGGCGGCAGCCTGGCCAACAAGATGCGCTACACCCTGGAAGGGCACGAGGTCCAGCCCTTCATGGATGACCTGGTGCGCCAGGTGGAACAGCACCCCAACATACGTTGGTGGCCCAATGCCAAGATGACCAGTTTTTCCGGCCACGTGGGCAGTTTCCGCAGCAAGTTGGAGTTCCCCGACGACCAGTGGGAAATCCACTACGGCGCCGTGGTGATTGCCACTGGTGCCCAGGAATACAAACCCACGGAATACCTTTACGGCCAACATCCCCGGGTTATGACCCAGTTAGAGCTGGAAGGCCTGCTGGCGGATTGTCCCGGAGACTGCGGCGCCGAGCCCACTATGGTGATGATTCAGTGCGTGGGATCCCGGTCTCCGGAGCATCCCTACTGCAGCCGGGTGTGCTGTGGCGAAGCCGTCAAGAATGCCCTGAAAATCAAGGAAATCCGGCCCCAGGCTAAGGTCTTCGTCCTCTACCGGGACATCCGCACCTACGGCCTGAAAGAGATTTACTACAAAAAGGCCCGGGACCTGGGGGTGCAGTTCATTCGCTTTGAGCCGGAGCGCCCGCCGGAAGTGGCCGCCGATGGCGAGGGGCTCCTGATCACGGTCTTTGACCAAAACCTCAGGGTTCCCATCAAGCTCAAGGCGGACTACCTGACCCTGTCGGCGGCCATCCGGCCCCATCCGGTCTCCCAGGAGATCGCCCAACTCTTCAAGCTGCCCCTGGATGCCGACGGCTTCTTCATGGAGGCGCACCAGAAGCTGCGACCGCTGGACTTCGCCAGCAGCGGCATCTTTCTCTGCGGCTTGGCCCACAGCCCCAAGTTCACCGAGGAGAGCATCGCCCAGGCCCAGGGGGCCGCGGCCCGAGCCCTGGGCATCCTGGCCCAGGAGGATATGTACGTCGGCGGCGCCGTGGCCGCGGTTGACCCGCAGAAATGCATCATCTGTCTCACCTGCATGCGCACCTGCCCCTACGGGGTGCCCCGGGTGGACCAGGCGGAAGGGGTCGTCACCATCGACCCGGCGGCCTGCCACGGCTGCGGCAGCTGCGCCAGCGCTTGTCCCCGCAAGGCCATCGAGTTGATGCACCACCGGGATAAGCAGTTCCTGGCCAAGATTGGCGCCATTGAGATGGAGGAAGTGCCGGATGATGTAGCGGCATCGTGAGGAACTGGTGTGTAGGGGCGCACCTGCGTGGGCGCCCTCACAATAGGGTGGATACATGGGTCCGCCCCTACGGAGATAAGGAACTTGAAATGAATTTTACTCCGAAGATATTGGCTTATGTGTGCACGTATTGCACCTACACTGCGGCGGATATGGCGGGTTCGGCCCGGATGCAGTACCCGGCCACGGTGCGCATCATCAAGTACCTGTGCACCGGCCGCATCGACATCATCCACATTTTGAAGGGGTTCGAGGCCGGGGCCGACGCCATCTTCGTGGGCGGGTGAGAGGCCGGCAGCTGCCATTTCCTGGAAGGAAATCTCAGAGCCCGCGAACGGATAGAGTACACCAAGCAGCTGCTGGACGAAATTGGTCTGGGCGGCCGCCTGGAGATGTTTGAGATTGCGGCGTCCGATGCCCCCAAGTGGGTGGCCGCGGTCAAAGAGATGACCCAACGGGTGGAGGCCCTGGGGCCCAATCCCCTGCGCCGGGGCCAACACCTCCACCCCGACGCGGTGGAGCAACTGGAGAATATGGTGCAACCATGATTATTGCCGAACGCAAACCTTTTGCCGAAATCAAGGCCATGCTGGCCCCCTACAAGAAGATCCTCATTGTGGGCTGCGGCACCTGCGTGGCCGTGTGCCTGGCCGGGGGTGAAAAAGAAGTGGGGCTCCTGGCCTCCCAGCTGAGACTGGCCCTGGGTCTGGAAGACAAGCGCCTGGAAATCGGTGAAATCACTGTGGAGCGCCAGTGCGACCTGGAATTCCTGCGGCCCCTGTGTGATTTCACCGCCGACTACGATGCCATCGTCTCCATGGCCTGCGGGGCCGGGGTGCAGTTTCTGAATCAGTTGTGCTCCCTGCACCCCGTCTTCCCGGCGGTGAACACCACCTTTATCGGGGTCAACAACGCCGTGGGCCATTATACCGAGGCCTGCCGGGCCTGCCACAACTGCTACCTGGGGATCACCGGCGGGATCTGCCCGGTGACCATGTGTCCCAAGGGCCTGCTCAACGGCCCCTGCGGCGGCACGGTGAACGGCCATTGCGAGGTGGACCCCGAAAAGGAGTGCGCCTGGAGCCGGATCTACCACCGCCTGGAACTGGAGGGACGCCTGGACAACCTCAGGGAGATTCTGCCGCTCCATCCCCATAACCGCACTACCACCCCGGGAACGGTGATCCACCCGGCCTACAAGAGGAGATACGGACCTAATGAGTAAGCTCCGGGAGACCCTGGAAGCGGGCGCCTTTCCGGTGGTGGTGGAACTGAAACCCCCCAAAGGCACCGGCGTGGACGAGATGCTGGCCGTGGTGAAGGCGCTGGCCGGTCGGGTGACGGCCTTCAGCGTCCCGGACAACGAACACGCTAAAATGCGCCTATCGGCCATAGCCGCGGCCCGTTTGGTCCAGGAGGCGGGCGGCGAAGCGCTGGTTCACTTCACCTGCCGGGACCGCAACCGCCTGGCCCTGGAGAGCGACCTACTGGGGGCCGCCAGCCTGGGGCTGGAGAACCTCCTGCTGGTGAGCGGCGATTACGTCACCCTGGGGGATCACCCCCAGGCCAAGCCGGTGTACGACGCCGACTCGGTGCAGCTGCTGCAAATCGCCGCCGGGCTTATGGACGGCCATGACAGCGCCGGCCTGGCCTTAACGGGCAGCCCCGCCTTCTTCCTGGGCGCGGTGGTTATCCCCGAGGCTGAGCCTTTACCTCCCCAGCTCATGAAGTTCGAAAAGAAGCTGGCCGCGGGGGCCCAGTTTTTCATCACCCCCCCGGTCTTCGACCTGGACAAACTGCGCCGGTTTCGGGAACACCTCCCGGAAGCTCCGGTCAAGCTGCTGGTGAGTGTCAAGGTTCTTGGCGCCGATGAAGTGGCCCAGGCCGCCGCGGGCCAGTGGCGCAAGGTCTATTCCCTGCCTCCGGACCTGGTGAATGATCTGGCCGGAAAAGAGCCGGAGGACATCTTGGCCCTGGGGGTTAAAGCCGCCGGCCGCCTGGTGCAGCAGATCAGGCAAGAAAAGTTGGCGGACGGCGTCTACCTCAAGGCCAAGGGGCGGACGGACTTGTTCACCCAGGTTTTAGATGCCGCAGGATTCTAAAATATGGGGGAAAAGGGGAAGAGGCGAAGAGGGGAAAGGGAAAAAGATATGAGGTTATGCTCAGCCCATTATAACTTAGCTGCGCCCATAAGGTTACGGCCTGCCATGCCCGACAACCGGGTAGGGTTTTCGTTTTATTGGGGGTTTCTCTTGCTTTCCCTTTTCGCCTTTTCGCCTTTTTCCCTTTTCCCCCTGATGGAAAATGCGATGAACCTTATCGACATAAAATGAATATGGATAACCCAAAAAAATTTTCAGCGGTAATTTTAGGCGGCGGCATTGCCGGGATCAGTGCCGCCCTGGAACTGGCCCGCCTGGGGCAGGAAGTGGCCCTGGTGGAAAAGACCCCGTTCTTCGGGGGCCGGGCGGCTAACTTCTGCTGCAAGGCCACCGATGCCTGCCAGAAGTGCGGTGCCTGCCTGGTGGACGACCGTCTGAAGGCGCTGTTCCAGGAGTCCCGGATCACCCTGTTGTCCCACGCCGAACTGACCGGGTGCTCCCGGGAAAACGGCCTCTTCCACCTGGTGGTCAAGCAGCAGCCCGAAGTGATCAACCCCGAGGGCTGCGTGGACTGCGGGCTCTGTTACGAGGAATGCCCGGCGGCCGACAAAGGGGCCATCCTCACCACTGCGGTGACCCAGAATCACCCCCGGTATGCGGTGAATCCCGGGGCCTGTCTCTATTTTCTGGACGGCTCCTGCCAGGTCTGTCAGCAGATCTGCCCGCCCACGGCCAGGGCCATTGATCTGGCCCGGCCGGCCAAGACCCTGGAGCTGACCGCCAAGGCCCTGGTCGTGGCCACGGGTTATCGCCCCTCCGACCCCGCCTGCCGGCCCCATTACGGCTACGGCCGCCTGCCCCACGTCGTTGCCGGCTATGAGCTGGAAGAGATGCTGCGGAACGGCACGGGGCCGGGTGGACCGGGCGCAGAGGTGCCCCGGAGGATTGGCTTCATCCAGTGCGTCGGCAGCCGGGACCAGGAGCATCCGTATTGCTCGCAGGTGTGCTGCGCCTACACCCTGAGGCTGGCCCGGCTTTTGAAACACCGGTGGCCTGAGGCCGAAGTCACCAGCTTCTACATGGACCTCCAGGAGACCGGACGCCAGTCGCCGCAGTTCCAGGCCGAGGCCCGCCGGGAGGTCAAGATGGTGCGGGCTCTGCCCGGCGACCTGCATGCGACTCCCGACGGCCGCGTCAAAATCCGCTTCATGGAGGAAGACAGCGGCCAGCCGGCGGCAGCCGACTTTGACCTGCTGGTGTTATCCGTGGGCATCGGCCCCGGCGATGATAACCCCGCCCTGGCGGCCTTGCTCCAAGCTTCGTTAACCCCGGACGGGTTTTTTCAGGCCGCCGACCCGGACCATCGCACCCAAACCTCTCAACCGGGCCTCTTCCTGGCCGGCACCGCCGAAGGCCCCCGGGACATCGCCGGGTGCATCAGTCAGGCCACGGCCGCGGCCCGCCAGGTAAGCCAATACGTGAAAGAATCATGACTATCGCACGCCAACTGGACATCATCCTGGCCCACGGTCCCGAGCTCTCCGCCGGCGGGCTGGACTACTATAAGCTGGGGCTCTGGGCCGCGGGCCAGCCCAACAGCCGAATCCTGTCTCTGAACCCCGCCCTGCCCCCGGAAGAACTGGAACGCCGGTTGCGGGCCTTCCTGCACGGGGACCAGCCCCACACGGTGCTGGTAGCCGCCCTGGACCCGCATCACCGGGCCCGGCACATCCTCCGGTTGTTGACCGAGGTTATGCAGGTCAACCCTGAGCTCATCTCGGTGGTGGATCTCCAGGAGGCCTTGGGCTCCCCGGACCCCCAAGCTTGCAGCATCACTGCGCATCATCTCATCGGGGTGAACGCCTCTATGATCACCCGGGCGCAGCCTATTACCACCCAGGAGTTGCCGGTGACCTCCCGGGTCCTGGTGTGGGGCGACTCCTTTGCAGCCCTCAAGGCCGCCGTGGATTTGGCCGATCTGGGTTATCCGGTTATTCAGGCTTATCCCGGCCCGGCGCTGTCGCCCTTGCTCCCCGGCGCCGCGCCGGCCCAGCCTTTCGGGGCCGAGCTGCAAGATCTGATCGCCCGGGTCCAGTCCCACTCCGCCATCCAACTCCTGCCCCAGACCCACATGGCGGAGGCGCTGGAGAGTGCCGGAAATTTTAGGGTGCGGCTCCAGACCCCTGAAGGGGTACGAGAAGAAAAAGTGGGGGCCATGATCCTGGCGCCGGAGTTGAGTCTGGAGCCCCGCGAGGCCGCAGCGGGGGCGGCATCCCACCCTCGAATCCTCACCCAGTCCCAACTGGAGGACCTGCTGGCTGCCCCGGAAGAGGCAGCCCTTCTTATCCCGGAGGCCGACTCCCGCCTCAGGGTGGCCTTCCTGGGAGGCGACAGCCACCCCCTGGCCCTCGCCCGCACCCTGAGCAGCGCCCGCCCGTTGCTCGCCCGGGACAACGTCCAGGTCATGCTCTTTATAAGGGACGCCAAGGTCGGGGCCCCGGGTATGGAGGCCGCCCTGGGGCAGGCCCAGAGTTCCGGGCTCATCGTTTTCAAGCTGCCCCAGCTTCCCACCCTGACGCTGGCCGACGACCGCCCCCGCCTCGCCTTTTTTGATCCGGTGATGCACGAGGCCGAGTCCCTCGCCTGCGACCTGGTGGTGCGGGACGAGGTCTACCGGCCCGCGGCCGACAACGCCGCCCTGGCCGAAGTGCTGCACCTCTTTCCCGGCCCCGGGGGATTTCTCCAGGGGGACAACGTGCGTTTTCTCCCGGTGATCACCAACCGCCGGGGCGTATACGTGGTGGGAGCCGGGCGGGGTCTCATGGACCTGGACCAGGCCCGGGCCGAAACCGACGCCGCCGTCAACGAGGTGCAGCAACTCCTGGGCCGGGGCACAACCATCGCCCCCAAAGGGCGGTCGGTGGTGGACCGGGGCCGCTGCGTCCTGTGCCTCACCTGCCACCGCGTCTGTCCCCATGGGGCCGTCACCTGGGACAACCGGGCCATCATCAACGAACTGGCCTGCCAGGGGTGCGGCGTCTGCGCCTCACAGTGCCCCAATGACGCCATCCAGATCCGCAACTTCACTGACGACCAGGTGGTGGCGGCCCTGGAAACGCTGGACCCGCGCCTCACCCCGAGGATCATCGCCTTCATGTGCAAGAATTCGGCCTGGGAGGCTTATCACGCCGCCATAAAGCTGGCCCCGGTCAACCTCCCCCTGGGTTTCACGCCCCTAAAAATGCCCTGCGCCGGCAAGATCGACATCGATTATATCCTCAAGGCCTTCACCTATGGGGCCGACGGGGTGCTGGTGCTGGCCTGTCACCAGGACAATTGCAAGTCCCAGGAGGGCAACCTGCATGCCCAGTGGCGGGTAGAGCGGGCCCGGGAGATGCTGGCCGATGCCGGCGTCGACCCCCGGCGCCTGGTCTTCAAGACCCTGGCCGCTAACACCCCCCAGGATTTCCTGGCCGCGGTGGCGAGCCTCGCCGAGGTTTTGGGGGGCCTCAAAGCCGCGTAAAACCGTTTTCGGTTTTCGGTTAAAAGAAATATATAGTGTTTGCCACAAATTCCTTCCGTTTGGAGATTCTTAAATCCCCCTAATCCCCCTTTGCCAAAGGGGGACTTTAACAGCAATTCCTTGTAGTTCCCCCCTTTTTTAAAGGGGGGCAGGGGGGATTATAAGGCTTCCCATAATGGAAATAACTTTTAGCAATCGCTATAAATATCAATACGTTAAATATTTGATTGGTTACATTTGAAAGTGAATCTGGTATAAGCCTCTTTTTCCCACCGACCGCAGCGGGCGGCTTCCGGGTCGCCCGCCCTCTCCTCAAACTTCCCACCGCCACCCCCAAGGAAGGATTCCTGATACATTACGCCTTTTGATACCGAGTTGCGTTCAAAGAGCTACTTTTCCAACCGCAGGCTTTACCGTGAAAGTCCACCTGTAGGGGCGGTTCGCGAACCGCCCCGACAAGGAATTTCGTGATTGTGAGTGGCCCAAAACGGCCATGATAGTTTAGCCTGCGCCAGCACAGGCTAGGAAGCCTGTGCCACCTATTGATTGCCAATTGGTATGAGCCGAAAATTTTCCTGCCCCCTCACGGCTGGGCTTGATAGAATGGAAGTCCGACAGGAAAGGCCAACCCAGGGAAGAGAGCGACATGAAGCTTGATCGCGAGTCCAAAGACCTATCGGGTCCCGACCAGCAAACGGCTCATTTCGGCTATCGGCAGGTGAGCGCCGCGGTCAAAGGTAAGCTGGTGCACCAGCACTTCGACACGGTGGCCCGGAAATACGACCTGATGAACACCCTCCTGAGCTGCGGACTCCACCACCTGTGGAAGCGGGCCGCGGTGCGGATGATGGAGCTAAAGCCGGGGATGCGGGTCCTGGACGTGTGCGGCGGCACCGCCGACCTGGCCCTCCGGGCCGCCCGGATCATGGGGGACACCGGCAGCGTGGTCGTCTATGATATCAACTGGGCCATGATGGCGGCGGGTTGGCCCAAGGTGGCCGGCTCCGTCCTGGCGCCTCGCATCGGCTATATCCAGGGCGACGCCGAGCGCCTCTCCTGCCCGGACGCCAGCTTCGATGCCGCCATGGTGGGTTTCGGCATCCGCAACCTGACCCGTCCCGAGGTGGGTTTTAAGGAGATGTTCCGGGTGCTGAAGCCCGGCGGAACCATGATGTGCCTGGAGTTCTCCAAGCCCAAGACCGCCTGGTTTCGCCGGCTGTATGATTTTTACTCTTTTTACGTCATGCCGGTCATAGGCCGGATCATGGTGGGGTCCGGGGACGCTTACACCTATCTCCCCGAATCCATCCGGATGTTCTCCCAACCCGAGGAATTGTCGGCGGTCCTCACCGGGATCGGCTTTACCCGGGTCAGGTACCGCCGCCTCACTGACGGCATCGCGGTGATTTATCTGGGGGTGAAGCCGTGAAACTCAACTGGGCTGAACGGCTGGTGGTCAACAACCCGGTGCGGGTTATGATCCAGCGCGGCATCATCAGGTGGATCAAGGGGGTCACCCGGATTGCGCCCCAGGCCCGGATTCTGGAGATCGGCTGCGGCCGGGGGGCCGGGGCCTGCCTCATCCAGGAAGAATTCCACCCCGCCAGCCTGCACGCCTTCGACCTGGACCAGCAGATGATCCGTATGGCCGGGAGATACCTCAAGGCCGAGTCCAAGGACAAGATTTGCCTCTATGTGGGTGATGCCGCGACTCTCCCCTACCGGGACGGGGTCCTGGACGCGGTCTTCGGTTTCGGGGTGCTGCACCATTTGCCGGATTGGCGGGCAGGTGTGCGGGAAATCGCCCGGGTGCTCAAGCCCGGCGGCATTTACTTCCTGGAGGAGTTTTATCCCCAGTTCTATCAGAACTTCCTGGCCCGGCGGCTCTTTCTGCACCCGGAACAGGACCGTTTTTACAGCCATGACCTGCAAGCGGCCCTGGCCGAGGCGGGCTTCAAGCTTCAGGGCCGCCTGGAACAAAAGATGCTGGGCATCCTGGCGGTGGCCGTCAAACGGGATTTGATTTGAGGCGAGGCCCCGAGAAGTCGGGGCGGGGTGCGCCCCGGCGATTTTCCCAGAAACGCTGACCTCTTAAGATTTCCCGGTTTCAAAACTTATACTTCAAAACCCAAATTATTGGGAATGAACGTGAGATTAGGCAGTCTGGTGGTTAATCTTCTTCATCAGGCTCAGAAGGTGATCTTTTGCCCTTCTCATTAGTTACTCCCCTTGTTTCCGACTTTGGGACATGGTTTCTACATAATGAGCCTCTCTCATCGTTAAAATATACGGCTGGCTGCCCGCAAATGATACATCGAGACCTATCGGTGTGTCTGGTGACTGACCGGGAGCTTCCAAGCCCGATAGTAGAAGATTTAAATTTAACGATTCCGTTATTGGTGAACACAAACATCATATTATTGTTCTTGTTATTGTTCTTGAAATGATACGCCCAAGTTTCACCACTAGGTTTAACAAACACGTGAAATGGCTCGCCAAATAAAGCTTTAATATCCTGCTTCGTGGAAGTTCCTTCCCTAACTTGGTCATAATAACCGCTCTGATCAATTATTCTCGTCTCACGCAAGGAAGTAGGCGTGGAAGCAGGCTGGGAAGCACAGCCTAAATAAAGCAATCCAGGGACCATTAAGATAATCACAATTAAAAACTTAATCATGGTCTATTCCCCTTTAATCTCAGGGACCTATTCAACTGGCCCGCCTTGTGGAAGGGTAGTCTATAAAAAATCCTGCAAGTTACTTTTGCTAAGCCGCGGCGCCCCGGCTCATGCCAGGCACATCTTGCGGGCTTCCGCCATCAGGCTGTCCCGGAACTTCGGATGGGCCAGTTTGACAATCTCCACGGCCCGCTCGCAGGTGGATTTGCCCATCAAATTGACCGCCCCGTACTCGGTGACCAGGTAATGGGTATCCATCCGGGGCGTGGTGGTTACCGTACCGGCGGCGAAACGGGGCACCACCCGGGAGACCTCGCCGTGGTGGGCGGTGGAGTAGAAGGCGATGATGGATTTGCCCCCCTTGGAGTTAAAGGCCCCCCGCACATAATCCAGCTGCCCGCCGGTGCCGCTGAATTCGAAGCCCCCTAAATACTCCGAATTGCACTGCCCCAGCAGGTCTACCTCAATGGTGGAGTTAATGGAGATCATGTTGTCGTTGGCGGCGATGACTGTGGGGTTGTTGGTATAGGAGACGGGGTAGCTCTCCATGCTGGGGTTGTCATGGATGAATTCGTACAACTCCTGGTCGCCCAGGGCGTTGGTGAAGATGTGCTTCCGGGGGTGGCGGTTTTTCCGGCGGCCGGTGATCACCCCCTTTTTGATCAGATGCACCATCCCCGGGACCAGCAGTTCGGTGTGAATCCCCAGGTCCTTGTGCCCCTCGAGATAGAGGCAAACGGCGTTGGGGATGCTGCCCAGACCTAGCTGAATCGTGGCCGCGTCCGGAACCATGGCGGCAATGTGCCTGCCGATGGTCTCGGCTTCGGGCTTGGGCGCCGCGGGGATGAGCTCCACCAGGGGGGCGTCATGCTCCACGATGGCGTCCACCTCGGAGACGTGGAGCAGGGAATCCCCGAAGACCCGGGGCATGTGGCGGTTGACTTCGACGATCAGCCGCCGGCAGTGCCGGGCCGCAGTGGTGATGTAATCATTGATGGTCCCGAAGCTGAAAAAGCCGGCCCGGTCCATGGGGGAGACGGTGGTGACCGTGACGTCCACGTCCATGAAATCCCGGATCAGCCGGGGGATCTGGTGGAACTGGTTGGGGACGAACAAATGCTTGCCGGTCCTCACCTGGTCCCGGTCTGCCCCGGTGACGAACCAGCAGTGGTTGTGAATCAGACCCGCCAGGTCGGGGGACAGGATGGTCCCGGCGGCGTTGGCCATGGGCAGGAAAGAGAAGATGTTGAGGTCCTTGAGGTCCCCCTGCCGCACCCGGTGGGCGATGGCGGCCAGGAGCGCCGGAGGTTCGCCGTTGGCCATGCCGTGCACGATGGTGGCCGAGTCTTTGATGGGTTCCACCGCCTGCTCCGGGGTGGTGAGCTTGCGCCGGTATGCCTGTCGATACATGGTCATTCCCCTTGCCTGCGGAGCGAATTGGAAAAAATACATCCTGGGATGATAATCGGTTCACGCCTGGATTTAGTCAACTTTATCGAGCTATGGCGGAAAAGGTTTTGGGTCGAATTTTACCTGATGCCGCCCGGTTCCTCAAGGAGATTTCATGGCCCGCCGTCGGCGCGCCGCGCAGAGGATATTCCCCTCCTGGGGTTGAGACAAGCACAATGTGAGCGGTTAATGTCTGTTTGGTTAATATTTAGTTAATATCGGTCAATGCTGACAAAACGCTATCAGGCCCTGTACAATCCCTGAGGAAAATGACTTCCCAAAGCCGGCTGTTTGTGGCATACTCAGGGACAGAAAGCCGTGTAATTTAATCGAGTGATGTTGTTAGGCCCATAGCAAGTTTTCGGCTGGTTTTGGGGTTATCCGTTACAGGTAATTAGAGGATAAAGGCCCATGAGAAAAACTTATATCTTAGATACCAATGTTTTACTGCATGACCCTGAATCGTTGTTCTCTTTTGAAGATAATGCCATAGTTTTGCCCCTGTCGGTAATTGAAGAGTTAGATCGCATTAAAAGAAGAAGCGACGAAGTTGGCAGAAATGCCCGGGAAGTATCCAGAAGATTGGACGAATTAAGAATAAGCGGGCGGTTGTCCGAAGGTGTGGGACTTGCCAATGGCGGGTCGGTGCGCATTGAAATCAACGGTAGTCAACCGGACAATCAGCCCTATGGCATTGATTTAAATACCACCGACAACCGGATTCTGGCGTTGGCCTATGCGCTCATGAACCATGGGCAGACCCCCGTCATTCTGGTTACCAAAGATTTAAATCTGCGCATCAAGGCTGATGTCTTGGGGTTGGCCGCTGAAGATTTTTACAGCGACAAGGTAGATTACCATAAATTATACAGCGGCGTCACCGAACTCTACCTTTCCGTTGAAGAAATCGACCGGTTTTACCGGGAGGGGTATCTGGATTACCCCGGCGACGATCTTCAACCCCACCAGTTCTGTATCCTCAAATTAGCCGAATCGTCGTCAAAATCGGCCCTGGGCCGATACTTCCACCACCGGCTCCATAAGCTGACGCATGACGGCAAGGCGATTTATGGCATCAAGGCGTTGAACAAGGAGCAGAAGTTTGCCCTGGATCTGCTGCTGGATGAGACTATCCAGGTGGTGACCCTGGTGGGCAAGGCCGGCACCGGCAAGACCATCATGGCCCTGGCGGCCGGTCTGGAAAAGGTCCTGGAAGGCGGCGGCCGCTATAACCGCATCCTCATCACCCGGCCCATCGTGCCCCTGGGCAACGATCTCGGCTACCTGCCCGGCGACAAGGAAGACAAGATCAGGCCCTGGATGCAGCCCATTTACGACAACCTGGAATACCTGTGCAACGAACATATTCAACCCAACGGCTGCATCGATTATCTGATCGCCAACGGCAAGATCGAACTGGAGGCCCTGACCTATATCCGGGGCCGCAGCATCCCGAAACAGTTCATCATCTGTGATGAGAGTCAAAACCTGAGCCCGCACGTGATCAAGACCATTCTCACCCGGGTGGGGCGGGGCAGCAAGATCATCTTTACCGGCGATCCGGAGCAGATCGACCATCCGTATCTGGACGCCTCTTCTAACGGCCTCAGTTACCTGGTGGAGAAGATCAAGGCGGAAGAAATCTCCGGGCACATCACCCTGATCAAGGGCGAGAGGTCCGGGATCGCCGAGCTGGGCGCCAGATTGCTGTAACGGCTTCTCCCGGCGGCACACGGGGCCGGCCCGGCAGGCTTCGTGCGCGCTCATCCTGACTTTTAAGCTAGGTCGCCCGGCTGCCGATAGAGCTTCATGGTAACCACCCCAGAAGGCAGACGGTGGAATTTCGGGATTTGGCCCAAGAGCCCCCGGGCCAGCGCCAAAGAGAGCACAGGTGATTATGGACGGATTTACAGTGATGGATTCCCGGCCGGGGCAGCTCAGCCTGGCCGTGGACAAGCTCAAGGGCAACCCGGACCTGACCGGGGAAATCCAGGCGGAATTGGCCGCCATCCGGGGCATCGAGCAGGTTTCCACCGACCCCGACCTGGGCCTCCTGGTGGTGGCCTATGACAAAAGCCAACTCACTTCCTTCATGTCGCTACTAGCCCTGAAGGCCACGTTTTCCGCCTTTTTCCCGGAAGTTGACTCCATGAAACTGGCTCTCTGGCTCAGTCAGAGCCTGTAATTGCCCGCCGGCACCTCCCGGGCGGCCGGGCCGGACCCCAGCAGCCTGGCAGGGCAGGTGCATCTTGAGCTTCCCCGGGGATAGTCCAGGACCACCTGAAGAAATTCTGCCGCCACTGCGGCATAACGGTCGGGGCTCTCCTGTCGCCGGTGGACCATGAATGCCCCTATCCTGTGCCGTTTCCTACCCACCCCCGAGACATTATACTCGATTAGCTTCATGTCTCAAGTTGTCGTCAAACAAGTAATAATTCGTATTGTAGGGGCGGTTCGCGAACCGCCCCTACGGGGGTTGCCATCATAACGCTTTAATTACCTTTATGACGGCAACTTGGTATCAGTCCCAAGGGGAGCAGTATAACAGAAACAAGAAGATTTTAAAGAAAAAGGGGGCGACCAAAGGAGCACCCCCTGTCAAATCAGAACCCGGCTACCAAAAAGATTAATCTCCCTTAGTCCCCTTCTTTGCCATAGATGCCGAAACCTGGCCCCGC
Source organism: Deltaproteobacteria bacterium (assembly GCA_030655955.1). Taxonomy (GTDB): domain Bacteria; phylum Desulfobacterota; class Desulfobaccia; order Desulfobaccales; family 0-14-0-80-60-11; genus 0-14-0-80-60-11. The sequence goes on along the minus strand of JAUSOZ010000221.1, from coordinate 5,026 downwards.
CGGGCTCTTATAGAGCTTGCCGTGGGCGCCTTGGGAGGGATCGTTAGCAACTTCTTCGATTACGGCGAATTGTCCCCAAATGGCCGGACCGATAGTGATACTATCGGAGGTCTTCCATAAATCTCCTTCCAGAACCGCATCCTCTGGTACTGCCACGATCTTTAAGAAGTAAGTCCAGGTCTTGTATTTACCGCTGCCCAGCGGCCACTCCACCTTACCGGTCATGTGGTTGGTCAGCCAGGCCCCCGAGCCCTTGTAAGTGGAATAGCCGAAATGGTGGTCCAGCAAGCCGTCACCATCACAGTCCTTCTTGCTCAACCAAGCGTCGTTCCACTTCATGATGAGGTCATATTCAACGGGGTCCGGCACAGGTTTACCCCGCATAAAGTCGTCGTATTTCCCGTTAAAAATGTGGGCTTCGTAGTTGTAGCCCCATTGATCGTAGCCTGGGGTGATTATCTCCCCGGCAGAATCAGTGATGGTGCGGCCTTGGATGGTAGCACAGTCAATACCCCAGGCCAGGCCGGCCAAAGCAACGCTGATGGCAAGCAAGAAAAAGATAGTGGACAGCTTTTTCATAATTTAACTTCCTCCTTGACAGCCAAGTTGGCTTATAATGTTATGGTGGTAGGGGGCCCCTACGGCTTCAATGTGGGTAACTTATCGGCAAGTCCACGGATAATCTATAGTAGTAACTGTGGATTATTTTCCGAGGCAAAAAGGTTCGCTAAGGCTCGAGCCTCCAGCTGAGAATGCCTTCAATACCGGCTTTATTGGCTATTTTCGCGGTTGGCAGGAGCTGAGATGGGAGGATTATGAAATTCTCTGGGAGTATTTGATTTTGAATAAAATTCAGGCGCACCTACAAACGCGTATGAAAACTCTTTATAAATGTTGACCGGGCGGTGAAAATGGCCAAAGAAACCATTCTGGTGGTGGAGGATGAGGAGGATATCCGGGAACTGCTCAAATATAACCTGGAAAAAGAGGGTTACCAGGTTTTGGGGGCGGCCACGGGAGAAGAAGGCTTGCGGGCCGTCCGCGACCGCCGGCCCGATCTGATCTTGTTGGACCTCATGCTTCCCGGCCTGGATGGCTTGGAAGTCTGCCGCCGGATCAGGGGGGAGGCCCAAACCCAACCCCTGCCGATCATCATGCTCACCGCCAAGGGGGAAGAGGCGGATATCGTCACGGGTTTGGAATTAGGCGCCGACGACTATATCGTCAAGCCCTTCAGTCCCCGGGTGCTCCTGGCGCGGTTGCGCGCCGCCTTGAGGCGCCGCCGCCAACCGCTGCCGCCGCAAACCGCACCCTTAAAGACCGATGAGATGGTCATTCACCCCGGCCGTCATGAGGTGCTGCTTAAAGGTCAGCCCATACAGCTCACGGTGACTGAGTTTCGCCTCCTGCACCTCCTGGTGCGCAAGCCCGGGTGGGTCTTTACCCGGACCCAAATAGTCAATGAAATCCACGGCGACGATTACCCGGTGTCCGACCGTTCCATTGACGTGCAAATCGTCAGCCTGCGGAAAAAACTGGGGATATTCGGCAGCCAGATAGAGACCATCCGGGGCATAGGTTACCGGTTTAAGGACTAGCCCATGACTCGCATAAAACTGGTATGGCGACTCTTTCCCGCCTTCATCCTGATTGCGGTGATCTGCCTGGTGGCCGCCACCTGGTACACGACCAGCTCGTGGCGGCAGTTTTACCTGGCGGAGACGGCCGTGGATCTGGAGAACCGGGCCCGCCTGACGGAGATTTACCTCCAGGATGTGCGCCCAACCCCCGATGCCCTACAGGTCAACGAAATTTGTCAAAAATTGGGAAAGATTACCTCAACTCGCCTCACCGTTATCCTGGCTTCGGGCACAGTGGCGGGGGACTCGCAAGAAGACCCCAAGCGCATGGATAATCACGCCGACCGCCCGGAATTTCGCCAGGCCATGGCCGGGAGGGTGGGGGTGTCGACCCGTTTCAGCTTCACCCTGGGCCACGATATGATGTATGTGGCGGTTCCCTGGAGACAAAAAGATCAACCCGTGGGAGTGGTGCGGGCCTCCCTGCCCATGAAGGCCATTGCCGGGGCCATCCGGGCTCTCTACCTCAAAGTTGCCTTGGGAGGACTGTTGGTAGCTTTCCTGGTGGCGGTCCTGGGCTTTTTTATTGCCCGGCGGATCAGCGGCCCTTTACATAATCTCCAGCGGGGGGCGCTGCGTTTTGCCCGGGGGGACCTGGACCGAACCTTGCCGATCCCCCATACGGCTGAACTGGCCAGCCTGGCCGAAGCCTTAAACTATATGGCGGAGCAACTGCAAAATAAGATTGAGTCTCTCACCAGGCAGGGGCAAGAGCAGCAGGCCATCCTCTCCAGCATGACCGAAGGGGTGCTGGCCCTGGATGCCGAGGGGCGGCTGCTTACCATCAACAGCGCCGGGGCCGCGATGCTGCACCTCGATGCCGCTACGGCCCACAACCTGCCGATCCAGGAGGTCATTCAGGACACCGGGCTCAAATGGTTCATCAACCGCACTTTATCTAGTCCGGCACCGATTGAAGATGAAGTCGAGATCAAGGACAACGGCCGGCGCATCTTCAAGGCCCACGGCACTTCCCTACGAGATGCCCAGGGGACCTCTCTGGGAACCCTGATCGTCCTGCACGATATCACCCAACTGCGGCAACTGGAGAATACCCGGCGGGACTTCGTGGCCAATGTGTCCCATGAACTGAAGACCCCCATAACCTCCATCAAGGGATTTGTGGAGACCTTGTTGGCGGGAGCGCTCAAAGAGCCGGACAACGCCGAAAACTTCTTAAAGATCATCGCCAAACAGACTGACCGCCTCAATGAGATTATCGATGATCTGCTCACCCTGGCGCGCATCGAACAGGATGCGGAACGCCGGCAGATATTCTTCAACGGGCATAAAATCAAGGGGGTGCTGCAAAGCGCCATCCAGGTGTGCGAGACGAAAGCGGCGGTCAAGGAAATCGATATACAGTTAACTTGTCCCGAAGATCTCCGGGCCATGATTAACCCGCCCCTGCTGGAGCAAGCCCTGGTGAACCTGGTGGACAACGCGGTCAAATTTAGCGAGCCGGGGAGGGTAGTCCAGGTTGAAGCCCAGCGGGAAGGCCCCCAGGTAATTATCCGGGTGCGGGACCAGGGTCCGGGCATCCCCCCGGAACACCTGCCGCGGATCTTTGAGCGGTTCTACCGGGTCGATGCCGGCCGCAGCCGTAAGATCGGCGGCTCGGGTCTGGGATTGGCCATTGTCAAACATATCGCTCTGGCCCACGGAGGACGGGTGACCGTGACCAGCTCTCCCGGTAAGGAGACCGTCTTCTCCCTGCAGGTGCCGGCCGATTAAGCTCTTCCCAGGCTTAGGCGGGCGCAAAAATTACCCAAATATTAACCTGGCCCTAACCAAGCGCTAACAATCAGTCGTTATACTCCTGTTAAGTCATATTCCAGTTTCTTAGACCACAAGGAGTACTAACGTGAGAAAATTATGGTACTTGTCAGTCGCGGCATTGTCCGTGCTCGCCCTGGTAACCCTCTGCCAGGCCGAGTCCGTGTCCCTCAATGGCGCCGGGGCCTCCTTTCCCTACCCGGTCTATTCCCAGTGGGCGCATAAATATCACGAGCTCAACGGTGTGAAGGTCAATTATCAATCCATCGGCTCCGGTGGCGGCATCGCCCAGACGAAGGCCAAAACCGTGGATTTCGGGGCCACCGATGAGCCCATGAAGCCGGAGGAATTGGGAAAAATCGGCCTGGTGCAGTTTCCCACCGTGATGGGCGGCGTCGTGCCGGTGTTCAATGTCCCGGGGATTGAATCGGGGAAACTCAAGCTGGACGGCGCCACCCTGGCGGCCATCTTCATGGGGACAATCAGCCAATGGGATGATGCGGCCATCAAAAAGCTCAATGGCGACCTGAAGCTGCCCTCCCAGGCCATCACCGTGGCGCACCGCACCGACGGCTCCGGCACCACGTTCATCTTCACCAGCTATCTGGCGGCGGTCTCGCCGGAATTCAAGGCCAAGGTGGGCGCCGGCAAGGCCGTCAAGTGGCCGGCTGCCAACAGCATCGGCGGCAAGGGCAACGAAGGCGTGGCCGGACAGGTCAAGGCGGTCAGCGGCGCCATCGGTTACGTGGAATACGCTTACGCCTTCCAGAACAAAATTCCTTATGCCCGGCTGAAAAACCAGGCCGGCAAGTTTGTGTCCCCCAGCATTGAATCCTTCCAGGCCGCCGCGGCCAATGCCGATTGGACCAAGGCCCCCAAAGGATTTTCCCTGATGCTGAACAATCAACCGGGGGAGGCCAGCTGGCCCATCGTGGGCGCCACGTACATCATGGTCTATAAAGATTATGCCGATGCCAACAAAGGCCAAGCCATCCTCAAATTCTTCGATTGGGGGTATAAGCATGGGGCCGAAATGGCCAAGGGCCTGCAGTACGTTCCCTTGCCGGAAAATGTCGTCAAGCTCGTGGAGGCCGAATGGGCTAAGGAAGTCAAATCCGGCGGCAAACCCCTCTGGCCTTAAGCAACCCCCAAAAAACCAGCCATGGGAGGCGGGGGATGTTAACCCGCCTCTCTTGCCCTTTCACCGATATCCTATGATGCTTAAGCCTGTCCAGCCCAAGGGCACTCAAGACGTGCCGCCTGCACCGCTCAGAGTCGTTAAAGGCCGCAGGGTCAAGATTGCCCCGGGAGGCGACCGGACCTTCCGCTGGCTGACCTTCTTGTGCTCGCTGCTGGTACCCCTGGTGATGCTGGCCATCGGGCTGGATTTGGTCCGCTCTTCCTGGCCGGCGGTCAAGCAATTCGGCTGGCGCTTTTTCTGGTCCACGGAATGGAACCCGGTGCTGCAGGAATTCGGGGCGGGCAGCAGCATCTTCGGCACCCTGGTCTCCACCCTCATCGCCATGTTCATTGCCGTGCCCCTGAGCCTGGCCATCGCCCTGTTCCTGGTAGAGTTGGCTCCACCCCGGGTCAGCCGCATCGCGGGCACC
>JAUSOZ010000217.1 GCA_030655955.1 Deltaproteobacteria bacterium | reverse complement strand
TGTAGGGGCGGGTTTTAAACCCGCCCCTAACCACCCACGACCCGCCTTCTTCATCAACAAAAATAGGGCCACAAGGATGTCTTTGTCTCCTTGTGGCCCCTATCTTTCTTTGGCTGACAGCTGACCGCTGACAGCTGACTGCTTCTTTAATTCCTGAGCTGGTCGATCACCTCGTTGTTCTGATTCAGTAAGGTGACTTCCACAGCAACACCGCCGTCCAGGCGGTGAGTGGCGCAGCTCAGTCACGGATCGTAGGCGCGTATGGCCATTTCCACCTTGTTCAGGATTCCTTGATCATACTTGCCATCCTTGATGAAGGTCTTGGCCGCCTGATTCACCGACATGTTGATGGCGGCGTTGTTGTGGGTGGTGCCCACGATCAGGTTGACGTTGGTGATCAGGCCGTTGTCATCGCAGGTGTAGTCGTGGATCAGGGTGCCCCGGGGGGCTTCCACGCAGCCGATACCCCGGCCGGCCTTGGGTTCGACCTTGGCCCGGATGTCCGGGCTGGTGATCTCCGGATCGTTCAAGAGCTGCACCGCGGTCTCCGCTACCTGCACCAGTTCGATGAGGCGGGCGTAGTGGTACAGCAGGGTTAAGTGGGCCGGCCGGCCGAACGCCGCCCGGAACTCCTCCAGCTCCGCCTGGGCCAGGGGGGTGGCCATCTTGTCGGCCACGTTGATGCGGGCCAGGCAGTTGGTGCGGTAGACGCCCACGGGGTTGTCCAGGTCCATGCTAAGTTTGCCCCACTTTTTGGCATAGGGGAACTTCTGGTAGGACCAGGGCTCCACCCACTCGCCGATGTAGTCCACGTACTGGTCGTAGGCGAAGTCGTCGTAGGTGCCGTCGGGCTTCATCAGCCGCAGTTTGCCGTCGTAGAAGTCCAGAGCCCCGTCGTCCGTGACGGTGCCCATAGACCCCACATTGATAACCCCGATGGATTTGATGGCATCCAGGTACTTGGGAAAGACGTTTTCCTTGGCGAAGTTGATGGAGAACTTGGAGAACTCCAGCAGTTCATTAGCCTGGGGCAGCATCTCCTTGCGCTCGGTTTCGGTCATGGGCTTGCTGACCCCGCCGGCCTGGGAGAAGGTGGGATGGATGGACCGGCCGGCGAAGTGCTCCAGCATCATGGCCCCCATCTGGCGCATCTGCACCACTTTCTTGGCGATGTCCGGCGCCGCCTGGATGATGCCCACGACGTTGCGCACCGAGTAGTCGGCGTCGGGGCCGATGACGAAGTCCGGCGCCGCCAGGAAGTAGAAGTGCAGGATTTTGTCGCTGACGTAGGCGATGCTCTGCATCAGGCGGCGCAGTTTCACCGCCGCCGGGGGCGGCGTCACCCCCAGGCAGGCGTCGACCGCCTTGCTGGAGGCCAGGTGATGCGCCCAGGGGCAGATGCCGCAGATGTGGCAGACGATCCGGGGCATTTCCTCCACCGGGCGGCCTTCGCAGAATTTTTCAAAACCGCGCAGCGCCTGGACGTGCACCTTGGCATCGGTGACGTTGCCCGCGTCATCCAGCGTGATGGCCACCTTGGCGTGGCCTTCGATCCGGGTTACCGGTTGAATATTGATGACTTTTCCCATAATACCCCCTATTTCACTGGCCGCGCCGGCAGCGGTGTCAGGAACCCATGCGCGCCGATGTAGCGATTCATGATGGCCCGCCGGTCAATCAAGGTTTTGGGGTCCAGGCCCACCGAAGTCAGGGCGCCCATCATGTCCACCATGGGGCGGGCCCCCTTGCGGATGGGGCCGAAACAACCCCGGCACGGGGTCCGGGCCTGAACGCACCGGGGCACCCCGGTCTTGCCGGCGCAGCCCGCCAGGGTTACCGGTCCCATGCAGAAGAAGCCCTGCTCATTGATGCAGCGCATCGTCTCCAGGCCTTCTTCGGCGTTGAACTCGAGGTTGGTCATACCCCGCTTGATGGGGCCGCCGCCCGATTTTTTCTCCCGGATGACCGGGCAGGTGTCGCACACGCTCCGTTCCGGCAGGGCCCAGGCGGTCTTGCCCTCCAACAGGGCGGTGAGGGCGTCGGCGATCCAATCCGGGTGGGGCGGACAGCCGGGAATGGTAATGTCCACCTTGACCACTTCGTCCAGGGCCTTGCAACTAGGGGTCCACACGGGAACATTGGGGTCTTTGGGGTCCGCTGCCGACTCGGTGGTGACGCAATGACGGAAGACTTTGTCCATGACGTCTTCGTTCTTCCACATGTTGGCCTCGGCCGGCACACCGCCAAAGCCGGCGCAACTGCCCAGGGCAATGAGGAATTTGACCTTACTCCTGACTTCCTTCAGAACATGCTCGTGCTCGGCGTTGCGGACGCCGCCGGAGACGATGCCCACCACGGCCTCGGGAATCTCCAGGGTCGTGCCGTCCCCGAGCTGGCCAAAATACTTGTGATCTACTAAAGCGGGGATGTGGACAAAATTGAGTTGGGGTAACAGGTCCAATAACGCCTCCCCGGTGTTGAGTATGGAGATCTCGCAACCGGAGCAGGCATTCAACCACTCTGAAACTACATTTACCGGCATGGTGTGCCCTCCTTTGGTAAGTGCCCGGCAGTCAGCCGTCTGGTTCAACTAGCTGCCGCCCGCACCCCTTACACTCTTCTGCGCTAACCATCCGTTGGCGCTACTGTGGCGACCCTGCGGGAATAAACCAGGAACTGGCCCTCCTCGACAAACTTTTCTGCCTCGAATCCGTCTTTGGCATAGCCCTCCATAACCTGTTGGGCCGACGCCTCAGTGTCGTAAACCACGCCGTCCCACATGAATTTTTTGCCGTTGACCTTTCTGGCCAATGGGATGTCCATGATGATTATTCCTCCGCTTTTATAAAGACGGGCGCAAAGGGGAAAAGGGTAAAAGGCGAAAAGGGTAAATAAAAAAACCTTATGACCATTTTCCGTCTTTTTACCGGCTTCCCTTTTTATTGACCCATTTTAAAATGGATCATCGGATCAAAACCGGTTCTCTATCTATCAGTCAGGCGAAAGGCATCAACCGTCAGGCGGAGGTGCGGGCAATCATGGCTTTTCCCTTTTCGCCTTTTTCCCTTTTCCCCTTTTACCCCCGTGTATTATAGGAACTCGGCCCCAAATCCCGCAGGGCCTCGGTCATCTCCGTCATCACGTCCGCAAACTTCTGGGCTTCCGAGGACGCAATCCATTCAATCCGGAAGCGCTCCGGTTCCAGGCCGAAGTCTTCCAGCATCATGTCAATTCCTTCCGCGCGATCTTTGGCTTTTTTATTACCTTCCAGGTAATGACATTCGCCCAGGTGTCACCCACACACCAGGACGCCGTCGGCGCCTTTGGTGAGGGCGTTGATCACCAGGTTGGGGTGGACCATGCCCGAACACATCACCCGGATGATGCGGCCGTTGGGGGGATACTGAATCCGGGAAACCCCGGCCAAATCCGCCCCGGCATAGGAGCACCAGTTGCAGCAAAAAGCCACAATCAACGGTTCATACTGCTCTTCCATGGTAAAACCTCTTAAGCCATCAGTTGATTCGGCGGGCCTTGCCCACCCTACATCTTCCTGGTTCCCAAGTTGCACTTGGGAACCCCCTTCAGCGAAGCTCGGCTTCCCTTTTGGCCAAGCGGAGCTTGGCGGCCAATGGCGTTCCCAAGTACAACTTGGGAACAAGATCAAATTGGTTGGTGCGCAGGGTGCACCCTACATTTCCGCTCACTGCTTACTGCTCACTCCTAAATCAGCCCCAACGCCGCGTCCACCTGGGCTTCCAGCTGTTCCGGGGTAAACCCGGCCACATAGATGCCCGCCTTGGGGCAGGTGGCCATGCAGGAGCCGCAGCCCTTGCACTGGATGGGATTGACTTCCACGGTTTTCCTGATGTTGCCTTCTTTCATGTATTCCAGCAGCGTGATGGCCTGGAAGGGGCAGGCGTCCACACAGAAGGCGCAGCCGTCGCAGTTTTCATCAATGGGGTTGCTGATGATGGACTCCAGTTGCAAGAAATCCTTGGACAAAACGGTGTTGGCCCGGGAGGCGCAGGCCAGGGCCTCGGCTACGGACTCCTGCAGGGGCTTGGGGTAGTGGCACAGCCCCGCCAGGTATATGCCCTCGGTTGCGGCCTCCACCGGCCTGATCTTGGCATGGGCCTCGGTGAAAAAGCCCTCGGCATTGAGGGGAATCTTGTAGAGTTCCGCCAGGGGCGCGTTCTGGTGGGGTATGATCGTGGTGGCCAGGCTCAGAAAGTCCACCGTGAAGCTTACCGGCCTCTGCATGATCTGATCCGTGACCGTGATCTTGAGGCGGCCGTCCGCCTCCTCCACCCGGGGCAGGTCCGCCAGGTGATGGCGGATGAAAATCACCCCCAGTTCCCGGGCCCGCTGGTAGAGAGCTTCCCGTTCGCCGTAGGTGCGCATATCCCGGTAGAGGATATAGACGTCCATCTCCGGGTTGATGGTTTTCAGCTTGATGGCGCTCTCCACCGAGTGGGCGCAGCAGACTTTGTTGCAGTAGGGCCGCTCCGGGGTACGGGAGCCGACGCATAGAATGAAGGCCGCGGCCTGGGCGGTTTTCAGGCGTTCGCTTTTCTCCATGATCTCCCGATCCAGGTCCAGGGACAGGAGAACGTTGGGGTTTTCTTTGTACAGGTACATGCCTTCGGGCCGCAGCGGCTCGGCCCCGATGGCGATGACCACCACCCCATGGTCGATCGCCGCCCCGGTGGACAAGGTCGTGGTAAAGTTGCCCACCACCCCCGACACCCCTTCCACCCTGGCGTTATAGTGGATGGTGATCTTATCGTGGCCGGTCACCTTCCGGACCAGGGCGTCAAGGCGCGGCTTCACCAGTCCGCCCCGCCAAGTGGTGTGGAGCTTGAGGGCGTTTCCCCCCAAGCTATCTTTGCGCTCCACCAGGTCCACGACATAGCCTTGATCCGCCAGGGCCAGGGCGCTGGTCATGCCGGCGACGCCGCCGCCGATGACCAGGGCCCGATGGTTGACGCTCACGGTGATATAGTCCAGGGGCTGGAGCAGCCTGGCCTTGGCCACCGCCATGTTCACCAGGTCCTTGCACTTGCCCGTGGCCTTGTCCGGCTCGTTCAGGTGAACCCAGGTGCACTGGTTGCGGATGTTGGCCATCTCAAAGAGGTACTTGTTGAGGCCGGCGCTCCGCAGCATATCCTGGAAGATGGGGGCATGGGTGGAGGGGCTGCAGGCCGCCACCACTACCCGGTTCAGCTTATGCTCCTTAATCTTTTCCACCATCCGGGCCTGGGAATCCTGGGAGCAGGTGAACAGGTTTTCCTGGGCATAGGCCACATCGCCAAGATTTTGAGCATAGGCCACAATGTCCGGGACATCGGCCACCCCGCCGATGTTTAGGCCGCAGTTGCACACAAAGACCCCCACCCGGACCGGCTCTTCCAGCACGTCTTGTTCCGGTGGAAATTCCTTCTTCCGGGCCAGGCTGCCCCGGGCCGCGGTCAGGAGCCGGGTACTGGCGGCCGCGGCGGCGCTCCCTTCCATCACCGACTGGGGAATGTCCTTGGGGCCGTTGAAGGCGCCGCAGGAGAAGATGCCCTCCCGGAAGGTGCTGGTGGGCTCGAAGCAGCTGGCCTCCACAAAGTGGTTGGGGCTGAGCGGGACCTCCAGCTTCTCGGCCAGGGCCACGACGTCCGGCGGAATCACCATGCCCACCGAGAGGACCACCGCATCAAAGATTTCGTCCGCCACCTCGCCGGCTTCGGTGACGTAGCGCACCTCCAGGTCGCCGTCGGCGCCCGCGGGGAAAACCGTATGCACCCGGGAGCGAATCAGACGAGTCCCCTGGTTCTGGATGCGCACCATGTACTTTTCGAAATCCTTCCGGGGGGTGCGCATGTCCATGTAGAACAGGGCCATGTCCAGTTCCTGGCCGATGTGCTCCCGGGCGATGACCGCCTGTTTCAGGGCCACCATGCAGCAGAAATTGGAGCAGTACGGGTGCTCGCCTTCCCGGTCGCTGCGCATACCGACGCAGTGGATCCAGGCGATCTTCTTGGGCTCCTTGCCGTCGGAGCGCCGCACCACGTGACCGTGGGAGGGGCCGCCGGGGCTGAGGATGCGCTCGAACTCCAGGCTGGTGTAGACGTTGGGGTACCGGCCGTAGCCGTAAGCCGGGAGATTGCTGGGGTCGAAGGTCTTGAACCCCGGGGCCAGGATGACGCTGCCCACTTCCAGGCTGATTTTTTTATCCTGCTGGTCGTAGTCGATGGCCCCGGCCGGGCAGGTCTGGGCGCAGATGCCGCAGTCGCCGGTGAGCATGTGCACGCAGTTGGCGGCATCGATGACCGGCTCTTTGGGCACGGCCTGGGGGTAGGTCTTGAAGATGTTCCCCTGGGCCGTGAGTCCGGCGTTGAATTCGGAAAGTCTTGGAATGGGGGTTTTGCCGCTGATGGCGCCGATGTCCTTGATATGGCCGGTGGGACAGACGAACATACAGGCGCCGCAGGTGCGGCAGGTCGCCGAAAACTCGCCGAAGGGGGTCAGAACCTCGCGTTTGGCCCCCCGGCCCATCATGGCGATGGCTGAGGCATGCTGAACTTCATGGCACATGCGCACGCATTTGCCGCAAAGGATGCAGTCGCTGTCGCCCTTGGGGTAACTGGGCCCGGCCAACCCCAACTGCTGGGCCATCACCTGGAGGGCCGGAACTTCCGGACACCGGGACAGGAGCAGATCCATGACGAACTGCCGGGCTTCCTGCACTTCTTCGGTATCGGTCTTAACCGTGATCCCCTCGGCCACCGGATAGGTGCAGGCCGTGGTGAGCAGAGTGCGGGGCCCCGCGGTGACCTCCACCATGCAGAGGCGGCAGCCCCCGTAAGGCTTGAGGCCATCGAAATGGCACAGGGTCGGGATAGTAAAGCCCAGCTTGCGGGCGGCCTCGAGGACCGTGGTGCCCTCCGGAACTTCTATGGGCCGATCGTTGATGGTCAGGTTGATCATTGGGGTTTCCATGGCTAATCCACCACCACGGCATCAAATTTACAGCCATCGAAACAGGCGCCGCACTTGATGCATTTTTCCTGGATGATTTGGTGTGGTTCTTTCTTGGTGCCGACCACCGCCTCTACCGGGCATCTGAGGCGGCAGAGCTGGCAGCCGTTGCATTTATCCTCCAAAATACTGAAGGTGATCAATGGCTTGCAGACCTTGGCCGGACATTTATGATCCCGGATGTGAGCCTCGTATTCATCCCGGAAATACTTGATGGTGGTGAGCACCGGATTGGGGGCGGTGGCGCCCAGGCCGCACAGCGAGGTCTTTTTAATCAGTTCCGACATCTTGATGAGTCGGTCGATGTCGCCCTCCTGGCCCCGGCCCTCGGTGATGGCCTCCAGCATTTCCATGAGGCGCAAAGTCCCTTCCCGGCACGGGGTGCATTTGCCGCAGGACTCATCCCGGGTAAAATCCAGGAAATACTTGGCGACGTTCACCATGCAATCCTTTTCGTCCATGACGATCATGCCGCCGGAACCCATGATGGAGCCCAGGGCCGCCAGGGAGTCGTAGTCCACCGGCGTATCCAAATACTCTTCCGGGATGCACCCGCCCGAGGGGCCGCCGGTTTGCACCGCCTTGATGGCCCGGTCGCCGATGATGCCGCCGCCCAGGTCGTAAATCATCTCCCGCAAGGTGATTCCCAGGGGCACTTCCACCAGGCCGGAATTGTTGACCTTGCCCACCAGGGAAAACACCGTGGTCCCTTTGCTGTTGCCGCTCCCGAAAGAGGCGTACCAGTCGGCCCCCCGGGCCACGATGGGGGCGATGTGTGACCAGGTCTTGACGTTGTTGATGGTGGTGGGCTTGCCCCAGAGGCCGCTCTGGGCCGGAAAGGGCGGCCGGGGGCGGGGTTCGCCCACCCGGCCCTCGATGGAGGCGATGAGCGCGGTTTCCTCGCCGCACACAAAGGCCCCGGCGCCTTCCCGAATCTTGAGCTTGAAGGAAAAATCGCTGCCGAAGATCTTCTCCCCCAGGAGGCCGAGGCCTTCGGCCTGGGAGATGGCGGTTTTCAGGTGGTCGATGGCCAGGGGATACTCAGCCCGGCAGTAGACGTAGCCTTCCTTCGCCCCCATGGCATAGGCCCCGATGGCCATGCCTTCGATCACGGCATGGGGGTCGCCCTCCAGAATGCCCCGGTCCATAAAGGCCCCCGGGTCGCCTTCATCGGCATTGCAGATGACATACTTGAGCTCTCCCGGAGCATTCCGGCAGAATTCCCATTTGAGCCCGGTGGGAAAGCCGGCGCCGCCCCGGCCTCTCAGGCCCGAGGCCTTGACCTGGTCAATCACCGCCTCCGGGGTCATCTCAACCACCGCCTTGCACAGGGCTTGATAACCTCCCCGGGCGATGTATTCTTCGATGCTCTCGGGGTTGATGAAGCCGCAATTCCGCAACGAGATCTTCACCTGCTTGCTGAAAAAAGGCAGGTCTTCATATCGGGGGAACTCCGGCGGCAATTCCGGGGGGTGAGGATTGGCATAGGGCCTGACTACGCCCTCCACCAGAAAATCTTCCTGGTCAATGCGGCACAAGCTCTGGCTTTCATAAATCCGCCCTTCTTTCAGGGCGTCCACCAGGGCGACGGCCGTCTCTGAGGTCATGGCCTGGTAGGTCAGGCGCACCTGCTTGGGATAGATTACGTCCACCAGGGGCTCCCGCTGGCAAAAGCCGATGCAGCCGGTCTTCGCCAGGACCACGTCCAGGCCCAGTTCGGCGATTCTTTGGGTCAGGGCCGCATAGACCTTGTCCGCTCCGGCGGAGATACCGCAGGTGGCCATCCCCACCATGACCTTGATCTTGTCGGGATAGGTCAGGCGCAGACCCCGCGCCTTGATTTCTTTCAACTGCTCCAAATTGGCGATTTTCATAAGCTGGCCGTTTCGATGTAGGAATCGATGATTTTTGACACCTGGTCGGGGTTCACCCGCCCATACGTGGCCTCGCCCACCCGGATGGCCGGCGCCAGGGCGCAGCACCCGATGCACCGGACCACCTCCAGGGTGAACTCCATGTCTTCCGTGGTCTCGCCGTGCTTGATGCCCAGCTTTCTCTCCAGGCGCTCCAGGAGGCGGGGCGAGCCTTTGACGAAGCAGCCGGTGCCCAGGCAGACATTGATGATGTTTTTGCCCCGGGGGGTCAGGCTGAAGGCGTTGTAAAAGCTGGCGACGCGCAGAATCTCCGTCAGAGGGATCTTCAACTCGTCCGAGATATGTTCCAGGGCGGGGCGGGGGAGCCAGTTGAAATGCCGGTTAATGTCCAGCATCACGGGGAGCAAATTCCCGGGCTCATCCCGATAGGTATTGATGATACCGGACACCACGTCTGCGTCCGTGACCTCGGCGTAAGCAGTACGCGCCCGGGCCGCCTCTTCCGGCAATTGCACCTCATAGCGGATAGGGCAGACTTCCAGGCAGGTCCCGCACCCCGTGCACTTGGTCTCGTCGACGTAGCGGGCCTTCTTCTCCAGGGTGGCCGTGAGATGGCCCGATTCCCCGGTAACGTCTTTCAGTTCCGTCAGGGTAAGAAGTTGGATGTTGGTGTGCCGGCCGACCTCGACCAGCTTGGGCGAGATAATTCACATGGCGCAATCATTGGTGGGAAAAGTCTTGTCGATCTGCGCCATGGTGCCGCCGATGGCCGGCCCCTTTTCCACCAGGTGGACGAAATAGCCGGCATTGGCCAAATCCAGGGAGGCCTGCATCCCGGCGATACCACCGCCGACCACCATCACCGATCCCAGAACTTTTTCGGACATTATACATCCCTTTGTTAACAGAGCTCAATTCGGATTTATGCTCAATATTATTTGCTTGTGTTATTGTAGCATTACAAATTTATTATCTTAGGTTCACCATAAAGATTTGAACCTCTTTTTGTCAAGGAGAAATTTTGTGGTGAACCTCCCTAGCCCCCAGCGCCAAAAGAGCCAATCTCAATCAATATAATAGAGCTATTTCCATGCCAAGTTGTCTGTTGCAATTTTCAACAGGATTCATGGGGGTTAGAGCCGCAACCGGATTATTTTTCCCCGGCTGCCGGGATAATTACCCCATGGCGGGGGGAATTATGCCCCACCCGCTCTCCCATGGAGGAGGACGGGCCGGGCGGGGTTACTGCACGATGACGATACCGGCCAAAGTGCCTTTGGGCATATCCTCGGGCTTGGCGCCGCTGCCGATGGGATAGATGTCCCAGCCGGCCTGGGCCGCCATCTTGTAGACATCAATGCCCACCGCCTCCATGGACGGCCGGGACTTCAAGGAAAACCGGCACTTTTTCCCTTCCATGGCCAGGCAGCCCTCCTGCTGGCCGCAAAAGGTATGGCGGCAGGACCCGGCGGCAAACCCGAAGGCCAGGTAGTGCCCGTCATAAAAGGCCGCAGACTCCAGTTCGTTGACGATTTTATAGACCTGCTGATAGGCCGCCACCCGCTCTTTGATGGTGGCCTTGTCCCGGACGATCACCGCCGGGGGCACCTCCAGGATGAAAAACACGGCCCAGAGGTATTTTTTCAGCAACCCCTGCAGTTCCGCCGGTTTCATGGTATTGGGGGGGCAGTGGGCGCTCACCCCGTAGCCGAAACACCGGGGAATCTGGCACTTGAGGGTCACCCGTTCATCCACCGGAATTTCTTCGGCCTGGACGATTTTCGCCTGGGTGGCCCCCAGTTCCAAGGCCTGCTGCCGGTAGCGCTCCAGGTCCAGGGGCAAGCGGTCCTGCTGCATGTCCACCGTGATCTTTTCCACGTTGCGGCCCATATTGCCTCCCTATCGACCAGCGCTTAAGGCTTACGGCTTAGAAAAATTCCCGTAGGGGCGGTTCGCGAACCGCCCCTATAACGACTTTTCATAGTTTGCGATTGAGTCGAAGGCTCAGGTTCACCTGCTCACTGCTTACTGCTCACTGTTCACCGCCCTAAAAAACACCACCCCCAAGGGCGGCAGGGTCAGGTTGAGGGAGTGGAGCCGGCCGTGGCAGGGGATGGGCGCGGCCTCCAGGCCCCCCAGGTTGCCGTGGCCGCTGCCCCCGTACGCCACCGCGTCGCTGTTCAGGATCTCCTGCCAGAACCCGCCCGTGGGCACCCCCACCCGGTAGTTGTACCGGGGCATCGGGGTAAAGTTGCACGCCACCACCACCAGTTCCCCCTCCCGGCCCTTCCTGAGGAAGGTGATGACGCTCTGCATCACGTCGTTGCAGTCGATCCACTCGAATCCCGCCGGGGTAAAGTCCTGGGTGAACAGGGCCGGCTCCTGGCGGTAGACGCGGTTCAGGTCCTCGACCCACCGCTGCAAGGCCGCATGCCGGGGATCATCCAGCAGGTGCCAGTCCAGGGAGGCTTCGTGGTACCATTCGGACCACTGCCCGAACTCACCCCCCATGAAGAGCAGTTTCTTGCCGGGCTGACCGTACATATACCCGAAGAGCAGTCTGAGATTGGCGAACTTCTGCCATTCGTCCCCGGGCATCTTGGCCAACAGCGACCCCTTGCCATAAACCACCTCGTCGTGGGACAGGGGCAGGAGGAAATTTTCCTGGAAGGCGTAGAGCATCCGGAAGGTCAGGGTGTTGTGGTGGTACCGCCGGAACACCGGGTCTACGGCCAGATATTTCAGGGTGTCGTGCATCCACCCCATGTCCCACTTGAGGCCGAAGCCCAGGCCCCCCACGTAGATCGGCCGGGATACCCTGGGCCAGTCGGTGGACTCCTCAGCCGCGGTCTGGACGTCCGGGAAGCTCTTGTAGACCTCGGTGTTAAACTGGCGCAGAAAGGCGATGGCTTCCAGATCCTCCCGGCCGCCGTACTGGTTGGGCAGCCATTCCCCCTCTTTCCGGGAATAATCCAGGTAGAGCATGGAGGCCACCGCGTCCACCCGGAGGCCGTCGGCGTGGTAGCGCTCCAGCCAGAACAGGGCGCTGCTCATGAGAAAGCACCTGACCTCGTTCCGGCCGTAATTAAAAATGGCGCTCTTCCAGTCGGGATGAAACCCCTGGCGGGGATCGGCGTGCTCATAGAGATGGGTGCCGTCGAAAAAGCCGGGGCCGTGCTCGTCGGCGGGGAAGTGGGACGGCACCCAGTCCAGGATGATGCCGATGCCGTGCCGATGCAGGTAATCGACGAGAAACATGAAATCCTGGGGGCCGCCGTAGCGGCTGGTGGGGGCGAAGTAGCCGGTGGTCTGGTAGCCCCAGGAGCCGTAAAAGGGGTGCTCCATGACCGGCATGAATTCTACGTGGGTAAAACCCAGACGCTGGACGTGCTCGGCCAGTAGGGGCGCCAACTCCCGGTAGGTGAGGAAGCGGTCGCCCTCTTCCGGTACCCGCCGCCAGGAGCCCAGGTGCACCTCGTAGACCGACTGGGGTGCGTCCAGGGCGTTGGCCCGGTGGCGCTGCGCCATCCAGTCCCCGTCTTCCCAGGCGTGGTCCAGGTCCCAGACGATGGAGGCGGTACGAGGCGGGCCTTCAAAGGCAAAGGCAAAGGGGTCGGCCTTGTCCACCCGGTAGGAGCCGTATTTGGAGGCCACGTGGTACTTGTACAGGGCCCCATGCCCCACCCCGGGGATGAACCCTTCCCAGATGCCGGATTGGGCCCGGTGCGACAAGGGGTGGCTGCCCTTGTCCCAGCCGTTGAAATCGCCGGTGACCCAGACCTGCTCTGCGTCCGGGGCCCACACGGCAAAGTAGGTCCCCTCCACCCCTTGGTCCTTGACCCCATGGGCCCCCAGCTTCTGGTACAGGCGGTAGTGATTGCCTTCGTTAAAGAGGTAGAGGTCGTCATCGGTCAAAAGCGTGACGTCATGCCGCACCGGGACCGGGGAAGTCTTGGTCTTGGTCTTGGTCTTGGTCTTTTTTTCTACCATAGGCTTATCTTTATCCATTTAGAGGGTTATTGCAAGAATTTGCTGATGATACGAAGTTGCAGTCAACAAACATTGAATATTCTTGTCCTTCTGAATGGAGCGCCGCGGAGTGAAGAATCTCGGTGGCACAAAAAGAGAGATTTTTCGCCAGGCTCAGAAAAACAAATAATGGTCTTTTGATTGCTCTTTTATATGAAAATAGCTCGGTGGAGCGGGCCTCTGTGCCCGCCAGCGAGAGGCGGCCAGGGACGGCCACCCCACCAACACCAGCTATTCTTCATCGTTCGTTGTGTCCGTGAGGAAATGATCGCTGGTTATGAGGCACGTGCGAACCCTGATGACATCAGGGCTATGAGTTCGGGGCTCAATGCGGCTTCGACTCTATTATACCAAATTCTCATGCAAATGCAACAAACTCGCTAGGTAACTTATTGATATTACAAATATTATTAACAGATAACCGAAAACGGTATTGCCATGCCGCCATCAAACCACCCGATTCCCTTATGTCCAAAGCAATACAACCGGCCCCGCCCCTTTCACTTTGATTCCTCCCGAGGCCAAAAAAGGAAAGCCACGAACACTCTCTCCAGGATTCATCCCGGATACGGCCTTCGTGGCTTAATTGTTAGCGGACCCGTGGCTTTCCGTTAATGGCAGCACTTGTGCTCGTGCTGATGGTGCCCGTCTGCGTGGGTGTGCTCGTGGGCGTGAGCCCCGGCTTCGTGGGCGTGCTCGTGCCCGTCATGGCTGTGGGTACAACCTTCGTGGCTATGCTCGTGCTCATGCTTGTCCTTGTTGTGGCAGCACATCTGCGTTTAGCCTCCTTTCTCATTAATTATGCAATGATTATAAACATTAGTCCCTTTGTTGTCTATGGATTTACCGCGCTGACCATGGGCCTGGACGACCTTCTGGTCAAGCCGGGGAGCACTGGGGGCAGCCCTGCAGCCGCAGGGGCTTCTCCAGGTTGCAGGCGGACAAAAGCGCCTCGTCGGTCATGATCGCCCGGGTGGGGCCGTCCGCGGCGATGCGCCCCTCCTTGAGTACTATGGTGCGGGGGCAGAGGTCCAGGACCAGGTCCAGGTCGTGGGTGGCGATGATCAGGGAATGCTCGAAGGTCTTCAAAAGCTCGATGAGCTGGCGGCGGGTCTTGGGGTCGAGATTGGAGCTCGGCTCATCCATGACCAGGATGGCCGGGGTCAGCGACAACACCGCGGCGATGGCCACGGCCCGCTTTTCCCCGCCGGACAGGTGGTAAGGCGGGCGGTCCTTCAGGTGGACGGCCCCCACCGCACCCAGGGCCTGCATCACCTGCCGGTCCACCTCCTCCGGGCTCAGGCCCAGATTTAAGGGGCCGAAGGCCACGTCATCATACACCAGCGGCATGAACAACTGGTCGTCAGGGTCCTGAAAGATCAGGCCGACGGTGCGCCGCACGTGCTTCAGGGTTTTCTTGGTCACGGGCATCTCGCCGATGCGCACCCGTCCGGATTCCGGCAGCAGGCAGCCGTTGAACTGGAGGAGCAGGGTGGACTTGCCGGCCCCGTTGGCGCCCACCAGGGCCACCTTCTCTCCGTGGGTCACCTTAAATGAGATCCCCTTCAACACCTGGGTGCCGTCCGGATAGGTATAATGCAGGTCGTCGACCTCAATAATATGATGGCTCATTTAACCAACCCCATGACCCAGGTTCCCCACCATTGGGAGATATTACACAGTCTGAGCAGCACGAAGAGAGCCGACCAGCCCAGGAAAAAACCCACATCCCGGCCATGGAGGTGAAGCGGCCGGAGCAGGCGGATTTCGCCGTCAAACCCCCGGGAGAGCATGGCCAGGTGCAGGCGCTGGGCCCGGTCCAGGGTGCGCAACAGCAAGTGGCCCAGCAGGGAACCGTAGGTCCCGAAGCCCAGGCCGCGGCCGTCAAACGAGCGCAACGCCCGGGCCCGCACCATCCGGGCGGCTTCGCCCCCTAAGACGAAAAGATAGCGATAGAGGAACAGCAACTGCAGCGCCAAGGCTCGGGGCATCCCCAGCCGCTCCAAGGCAGCGCACACCTGGTGAAAGCCGGTGACGGCTATCAGAATCAGGGCGGCGCTCACCGTCAGGACGAACCGCAGCATGATGGAGGCAAAGGAGACCCAACCGCCGGAAATGGCCAGGGGGCCGAGGTGCGCCATGACCTGCCGGTCCAGCAGGGGGTTGAAGATGCCGATGAAAAAGGCGAAGGGGGCGGCGATCAATATTTTCTTCCCCAGGAACCCCACCGGCAGATTGCCTAAGGCGATAAGCGCCACCGGATAGAGAATGAAGGGAATCAAGCTCCCAATGGCGTACTTGGGGAAGGAAACCACGGCGACGATGAATACCATGGTGGTGAGAATTTTTACCCGTGGGTCCAGCCGGTGGATGGGGGTCGACTGGTAAGACAGAGCCTCCAGATAGCCGATATTATAGAGGGAATTTTCGATGCTGCCCATAGGCGCGCCTCAGGCCGAGTTGCCGTCAAACAAGTAATAATCCTAATTGTAGGGGCGGTTCGCGAACCGCCCCTACGTGGGTTGCGACCATAAAGCCAGAATTACCTCTATGACGGCAACTTGGTATTAGAAAGAC
>JAUSOZ010000211.1 GCA_030655955.1 Deltaproteobacteria bacterium | reverse complement strand
TTTTGAAAGCTCGGGTGCTAAGTGAACAGTATTGGATTTAGGGGGATTTAATACCATTTCGCAATCAATCGGTGGCATAGGCGTCTCGCCTGTGCAGGCACAGGCTAAAGCCTGCGGCTACCATAAAGTGCTTTTTGATTGCACCCCGGTATGAGACTATGTTCACCGGCCTTGGTCATGTGGGCTTCAACCCTCCCCGAAAGGCCGGATTTGGTAACATGGCGAGCCCCCGGGCATCCGGGGGATAATTTCCCGATATCGCCGGGGGAGTTAAGTTTTATCGACCATGCATTTTTTTGCAATTTTTTATTGACAAAAGCATTGACCCAATTTAATATGGCCGTGGATAAAACCGGTAACGGAAAGGAGGTGGGAGAGAAGCCAAGGATAATCCGTAGTTAGGTGAACACGGAAAGGAGAAACTGGTAACCACTTTCCAAAATTTAAGGGGGGAACAATGAAAAAGTTTTTAGTTTTTGCGGTAGTACTGGCCTTACTGGTGCCTTCGATGGCCCTGGGAGCGGCAGAATTTTCCCTGGGCGGCTTCATTAAACTGGACGCCATGTGGGATTCCGACAGCGGAGTTCACAAAAACAATCTTAGGCCACCGGCTCGTACCAATGACCCGAACCGCAAGCATGGGCGGCTGTTGTTTACGGCCCAGGGCTCCCGGTTCAACTTCACCATCAAGGGCCCGAAACTCTGGGGCGCCCAGGTCACCGGCTTCCTGGAAATGGATTTTGACTCGGCGGAAGCAGGGGTTGGTAACGTTGCGTTTGGCGGCGCTTCCCACGCCTACACGCCTCGACTGCGCCACGCCATGTTCCGGTTCAACTGGCCCACCTCCGAACTGCTCTTCGGCCAGTACTGGTCCTTTTTCTCCGAATGGTGGGCTGAGTCGGCGGAAGACGGCCCATTGATGATGACCGGTACGCCCACCGCCCGGTTGGCTCAGATCCGGTTCACCCAGAAGTTCCAAGACTTCACCGTGGCCGCCATGATCGGCGATCCGAACCAGACTACTTTAGGTGCTAATGTTGGCCCTTATGTTGCCGATATCAACAATGGCCGGTCGGCGGAAACCCCACAGCTCCAGGCGAAGGTCAATTACTCCCACGACTTCTGGGGCAAGGCCGCCTATTACGGCAAGCCCACTCCATTCACGATTCAGTTCAGCGGCGGCTGGCAGCGTAGCGTCAGTCGGGCTAGCACCTTTACCGTGGGCCAGTTTGGTGAAAACAACTATCAAGCAGCCGCATCTATCCGCGTTAGGAACCAGTATCTCAACCCCTGGTTGGCAATGGGTTCTTTGTTCATTCCGGTCATCCCGACTCATTCCGCCAATCTGGCCGGCACTGCCTCCATCCTCACCCAGTGGTGGATCGGCCAGGGCGTCGAGACCTTTGGGTTTGCCGGCGTTTCGGGCAACAATTACCGGTTTAACAGCCAGCTTCGCAACGGCAACGCAGACGTATGGAATTATGACGCCGAGTTGCTGAACAAATTCGGCGGCTTTGTCGAGGGCCAGTACTACTTCAACAACCAGTGGTTCGTCAACGCCCTCTATGGCATCAGCAAGACTTTCAACGTGAACCGCGCCCAGTGGATTCAGGGCCTCGTAGCTGGTCGAGGCGGCATGGAGATGGGCGTCGCGGATAACGCCTCGACGATCCAGCAGGTGAATGTGACCCTGTGGTACCGTCCCATTCAGGCCATCAAGTTCGGCTTGCAATATGGGTATTCTGCGGCTAACTACCCGCAGTTGTCGACCTCTGGTGGGCTTAATGTCGCTAATACCAGCAACTTTGGTGACAATCACCGGGTAGAGTTCGTCGGGTTCTTCTACTTCTAACCTCAAAATCAGTTGACTTCAAACAGCCCACGGGGTAATATTCCCCGTGGGCTTTTTGTTTATCCGGGCATCATAAGGAGCGGGGTTCTATGCAGCTTGGAAAACTTTTGCGGTTTGGGTTGCCGGTGCTCCTGGCCATTATGTTGTTGGCTGGGGGTTGTTCCGCGTACTCCTCGGTGAAGCAGTGGGCGGGCTATGGGTCTAGTGACGAAGATGAGGAAACCGTCCCCCCCGAGGCCCAGCAGGAAACGGTCATGATTGACGGCAAGCCCTACGTCCGCAGCAAAAACCCCTACTGGCTCACCGAGCCCCAGGCCCCCGAGTACCTTTACGTTGAAAAGGGCAGGGAGTTCACGAGCGCCCAGCAGTATCTGGTTAATTCCCTGGCCGATGCCATGAACAAGCGACAGGGCAAGGGCGCGGGCAAGACGATCCCCCCGGATAAGCTCCAGGAAATGGTGCGCTCAGAGGTGGACCGCATCCTGAGGGAGCAGGGGCTGGGAGGCTTTGTCTCCCAGGGCAAGGGAGGCGACCAGGGCATTTTCGGCCGGGCCGTGGCGGTCATTCCCGACCTGGAGACGTCTAAGAGCTATGATGGGTTAAACCGTACCCTGGCCATGGCCCTGGGCAGCGCCTTGGGGAAGACCAAAGACCTCAAGGTGAGCCCCCCGGAATCGGTGCAGGAGGCCCTGCGCAAGGTCACAGTGGCCGGCAAGATGACGCTCGCCCCCAATATCAAGGCCCTGGGAGATGTCCTGGGGGTCCAGGGGATCGTCCTCACCGGGATCATGGCGCCGGAGGGCGGCGGTCAGGGAGCCATGGTCATGCAAGTCTATGATACCTTCACCGGTCTCCAGGAAGACGCCATCGTGGCGCCCGGGGGCGCAGGGGGAGTGAAGCCCGATACCGTCACCAAGTTCGCCCAGGACAATTACCTGCGGGTGGCCGGCAACCTCACCAGAATTGCCTGGTTCGGGCGGGTGGAGTTTGTCAAGGAAGGGAAAGTCTACCTGAGCCTGGGGCAAACCTCGGGCCTGAAGGTGGGCGACCGCCTCAAGGTGGTGGAACCGGGTAAAGAGGTGGTCAACCCCAAGAACCACTCGGTTCTGGGTTACACCGCCGATGTCCCCCAGGGCGAGATCAAGGTGACGGAACTCCTGGGAAATAGCGGCGCCGTGGGACTGGCGTTGAACGGCGGCCCCTTCAAGGCCAACGATAAAGTGAAAGCGGTTAAGTAGAGACGGTTTTCGGTTTTCAGTTTCCGGCAATAACGAGAACCCCATTCAAGAAGCGTCGGGCCAGTCCGCAACTGTCCCGGCGCTTTTATGTCACCGAGCCCAATCGGGAGAGCGCCATCACACCCTTCCCCGCGGTTCTTATCTTTTCACCGAAAACCGCCCTTAACCGATTCTCTCCATCCCACCCATATACGGTCGCAGTTTTTCGGGTATGACCACACTGCCGTCGGCCTGCTGGTAATTCTCCAGGATGGCTACCAGGGTGCGGCCCACCGCCAGGCCGGAGCCGTTCAGGGTGTGGACCAGTTCGGTGCCTTTGGACCCGGGGCGGCGGCAGCGGATGGCGGCCCGCCGGGCCTGGTAGGACTCGAAGTTGCTGCACGACGAGATTTCCCGGTAGAGATCCTGCCCGGGCAGCCAGACCTCGATGTCGTAGGTTTTGGCCGCGGCAAATCCCATATCGCCGGTGCACAGGACCACCACCCGGTAGTGCAGGCCCAACTCCTGCAACACTTCTTCCGCATCGGCCAACAGACGCTCCAACTCGTCGTACGAATTCTCCGGCAGGGTAAACTTCACCAACTCCACCTTGTTGAACTGGTGCTGGCGAATCAGGCCCCGCGTATCCTTGCCGTGGGAGCCCGCCTCGGAGCGGAAACAGGGGGTGTAGGCGGTGTAATACAGCGGCAGGTCTTCGGCCGGGAGGATTTCGTCCCGGTGGATGTTGGTGACCGGCACCTCGGCGGTGGGGATCAGGTAATAGTTCAAGCCTTGCAGCTTAAATAAATCCTCCTGAAACTTCGGGAGCTGGCCGGTGGCTCGCAGGGAATCTTCATTGGCAATAAACGGCGGCAGCACTTCCGTATAACCGTGCTTCCCGGTGTGCAGGTCCAGCATAAAGTTGATGAGGGCGCGCTCCAGCCGCGCCCCGGCCCCCTTCAGGAGGGCGAAGCGGGCCCCGGTGATCTTGGCGGCCCGCTCAAAATCCAGGATGCCCAGGTTCTCGCCGATATCCCAGTGGGACAGAGGGGGAAAGTCGAACCGGGGGGCCTGCCCCCAGGTGTGCACCACCGGGTTGTCGTCGCTGGACGCCCCCAGGGGCACGGACTCGTGGGGCAGGTTGGGCAGGTTTAGGAGGAACTCCCGCACCCAGGCGTCCTGGGCCTCGGACTGGGCCTCCAAATCTTTGCTTTCTGCATTGATAGAGGTGACCCGGTCTCGCAACGGCTTGGCCTCATCCCGCTTGCCGGCCTGCATCAAGGCCCCCACCTCTTTGGACAGGGTATTGCGCTCGCAGCGCAACTCTTCCAGGCGGGTCAGGAACTGGCGGCGCTCGGCCTCCCGCCGGCGAAACTCCTCCAGGGAGATCTCCTGGCCCCGGTTTTTCAAGGCCCGTTCCACTTCCTCCTGGTGTTCGCGCACAAACTTCACATCCAGCATAGATAACTCCCGGGATAGCCCAACCTAAATAGAGGTATATTAAGTTCCCCTTTTGTAAAGGGGGATTGATGCCAGGCGGTGTTCAAAAAGGAACGAAGTATACTCGTTGCCAAAAGTTTTTTCTCCCCCCCCTCACCCGAACCCTCTCCCCCCGTTGGGGGGAGAGGGGATCAGAGGAAAGAACTTTTGGCAAACGCTATAACTGTAGGGGCGCACCTGTGTGTGCGCCCTTTTGGGGGGACACGCAGGTCCCCCCCTATGAAAATTGTGCTTGGACCGCCAAATGGTATCAATCCCCCCCGCCTATTTAAGCTCCTCGATCAGACGCACCAACCCGTCGGCGTCCTGGCGTTGAATGAAGTAGAGAATATCGGCCACCGCGCCTTCCAGGGCCCGGAGGGCAATGCGGTTGGCCGGATTCTGCAACTGGATGCAGGCGTAGAGTTTGGCGTCCTGGCTCAGCAGGTGGCGGGTCAATTTATGTAGGGTGGCAAAGGTGGGGGTGGAGAATTCCTCCAGATCTTCCGCCGAGACTCCCAGGTCGCGGATGACCGTCCCGAAGGCGATGAGGATGAAGTGGGCCAGCCCCTGGACCACGGCCATGAGTCGGTCATGTTCCGCCGCGGTGGTGATCTTTACCCGGGCGCCGGCCTGGGTCAGGAAGTCTCGGAGCCAATGAAACCAGCGCTCCCCACGCCCCTGGCAGAGCACCACGGTCTTGCCCTCGATGCTGGCTTCCCCGGGGCCGAAGAGGGGATGGGTGCCCACCACTTCACCGGGGAAAGCCGACATCATGACCGCCATGGGCCGCTGTTTCACCGAGGTGAGGTCCACCAGGACGGCGTCAGGCTTCAGGAACGGGGCCACTTCCCGGGCCACCTCGGTCACCTTGGGGATGGGCACCGAGATGATTACCATATCGGCTTCGGCGGCCACCTCCCGGGAAGTCCGGGGGCTGCCGACATCCGCCACCAGGACTTCCAAGCCCTGGCCAGCCAAGAAGTGCGTAAACCAGCGGCCCATCTGGCCGTGGCCGCCGATAATGGCGATGGTGGGGTTCAGGTTGGCGCTCATGCGCGGGACCCACGAGGAACAATGAACCTAGGGAACCGCCGCCCTTGGCGGTTTCCGAAAAAAAGGATGGTGCGCCGGGCGCACCCTACACTTTGCCACTTAGCGCTTTGGCTGAAAGCTGAAAGCTGATAGCTGATAGCTGTTTTCATGCGATAGCCCTCTGGCGCAGGAGAAAATCCGCCAGGGTGAGGCGCACCATGGCCATGATGACGGGGACGATGCGGGGAATGGCGCTGATGTCGTGTCTCCCTTTGACCGTCAGGGTGCGAGGCTGGCCCCCCAGGTCGATGGTCTGCTGCTCCTGCGCAATGGAGGGGATGGGTTTCACCGCAGCGTTGAGGATGATATCGGCGCCGCTGGAGATGCCCGCCAGGATGCCCCCGGCGTGGTTGGTGGCGAAACCGCCGGGAATCAGGGGGTCATTATTCTCCGAGCCCAGCAGGCGGGCCGCATTGAAGCCGGCGCCGATTTCCACCCCTTTGACCGCGCCCACGGACATCACCGCCCCGGCCAAAGCCGCGTCCAGCTTGTGGAAGACCGGCTCTCCCAATCCCGGCGGGCAACCCCGGACCCGCACCTGGACCACCCCGCCCAGGGAGTCGTGAAGCGCCCGGACCTCCTGGACCCGGGCCTCCATGGCGGCCACGGCCTCGGGGTCGGGGCAGGCGAAAGGGTTGTCCCAGATCGAGGTCTCATCGATTTTCTGGGCCCGCACCCCGCCCAATTCCAGCGTGTAGGCCACGACCTGCACGCCCTCCCGGTCCAATATCTTCTGGGCCACGGCGCCGGCGGCCACCCGGGCCACGGTTTCCCGGGCCGAGGCCCGCCCGCCGCCCCGATGATCTCTGATGCCATATTTGGCATGATAGGTGAAATCGCCGTGGCCGGGACGGAAAACATGCCGGAGTTCGTCGTAATCGTGGCTCCGCACGTCCCGGTTATAGATGATCAGGCTGATGGGGGTGCCGGTGGTCTGCCCGTCGAACACCCCGGACAGAATTTCCACCTTGTCGGGCTCCCGGCGGCTGGTGGCGTGGGCCTGCACCCCGGGGCGCCGATGAGTCAGTTCCGCCTCGATGTCGGCGGCGCTCAGCGACAACCGGGCCGGGCAGCCGTCGATGACGGCCCCCAAGGCCGGGCCGTGTGACTCACCCCAGGTGGTAACGCGCAACAGGCGTCCGAAGGTATTACCCGACAAGGTTTTTCGCCTCCTCAGATTTTAAGGCTGCCAGCACCAGTTTCACCACCTGGGCCACGGACTGGTGCGTGGTGTCAATGCTAATCTGGGCCGCGGCCTGATACAGGGGGGCCCGCGCCTCAAGCACTTCGAGAACCTCCCGGATGGTGTCCTCCCCGGTCAGGCTGGGGCGATTGGCGTCCCGGGGCTGATCCTGGGCCAGCCGGGCTTGGATGGCAGCCGGGTCCGCGGTCAGCCAGATGATGATGCCGTTTTCCCGCAGGGCCGCCACATTGTTCGGGTCTAAGACGACGCCGCCGCCGGTGGCCAAAACCAGCCCCCGGGCATCCCGGTACCGGGCCACCAGCTCCTTTTCCAGCCGCCGGAACTCGGCCCAGCCGCCCTGGGCCACGATGTCGGCCACGGACCGGCCGGCCTCACGCACCAGCACCTGGTCCAGGTCCACAAAAGGGCGTTGCAGCACCTCCGCCAGCCGGGCCCCCACGGAAGTTTTGCCGGTGGCCCGGTAACCGATGAGAACCAGGTTGGGAGGAAGCGCTGGCTGCGGCTGGGTAACATGCGCCATGGCGGTGACCATAAAAAAGATTAATAAAGGCAAATGGTTAGCTTTAGTCTACTATAAATCTCCCGGGAAATAAAGGAACTTGGGCCGAAAAAGCCCTGGGAGCCGCGGAGGCCGGTATCTTAGTACAGTATTGCATAAATGCGGTAACGTCATATATCGCCCCCCTCACCCCAGCCCTCTCCCCCCGAAGCGGGTGGAGAGGGGGTAGGTAATGTCGCCGGCCTTGATGACGGCAGAGTACGAACTCGATCCCATCTTT
>JAUSOZ010000200.1 GCA_030655955.1 Deltaproteobacteria bacterium | reverse complement strand
AGGGGGGCGGCACCAAAACCTGGGTGATGGTGGGCCTCAGCATCTCCTGGCGATGTCCTTTATGTCCCTTCTTCGCCCCGGCCTGGCCTTTGGCTTTTTTGCCCTGGGGTTCCCTTGTGGTAAAGGGGCTGTCTGCGGATGGCGGCCGGCTGGAATTGCTCGAGTTCTGGTTGAGTCTGACTTCCAGGGCGGCCACCCGTTTTTTGAGCGCGGCATTTTCCGCCTCCAGGGCCTGCAGCCTTTCCAGCAGATAGATGAGGAGTTTCAGCACCCGGGGCGGCGTCTGCTGCAGGTCCTCCAGCGTCACCTCAAAACCCGGGGGCAGCAGGCGGAGATCAACCATGGAGCTGCTCCCGAAAATCCCGGCAAAGAGGATAGAGAAACACCGCCTTGGGCTGATCGTGGCGAAAGTGACGGTTGCCGCGCTTGGCGGTGCCCTGGGTGGCGCCCACATATTGCCAGTTCGCCGCCCGATAACAGGTCCCCCGGAAGCGGGCCTGGTCCACAAAGGTTTCCAGCAGGACAATGGGCTGGCAATAGTACGCCTGCCAGTCCGCCGCCAGACGCCGGATATTGGCGGCCAGCACCTTGGAGGCCAGATGCTCAACCTGCACCCAGGGCAGGATTAAGAAGCGCACGTTATTGACCACCAGAGGCAGGTTCTGCTTACGCCGAGCCTGGTCCCAACCGATAAAGGCATCCCGGCAGGACACCCGCCAGGCCGCCGACCCCCAGCCCAGGCAGGCCACCAGCCGGCCATCCAGATAGGCCAGATATTTCAGGTAGGCGCCCACGATCCAGGGACAGCCCAGGTAATGGTGGGTGTAGACCAGGTGATCCCAGAGCTTCTCCCGGGCGGAACCGCGCACCATGTCGATTGTCAAAGAGCCAAACTGGGAAACGCTTCCCGTCAACGCCTCCGTCGCCACGGTAAAGTCAGGAGCGTCCGGCGGCTTTTTGCCCCGATTGTTGTATTTCTTGCGGGGCGGAAGTTCGATCTCGCCCCGGGCCGCCAGTTCCAGCAACATGACCCGGCAGCCCCGGTCTTTCAGTCGACCATTGGCCTGACGCCAGTCCCAGTGCTCGCACAGGGCCCGGGAAATGGCCGAACGCCCCTGCGACCAGTATGCCTCACTAAATTGCCGGATAGTCGCCAGCTCATCAGACCCTATCTGACGGCCTCGAATGCAATATTGGCTCTGCGACATGCTCTCCTCTTTCCAATTACTGAGGACAGCTTTATCACAAAGTTAATTTTGTCGCCAGCTAAAAATGCTGCCGTTTTCTTTTTTTTCATACCCTGTGATCAATTACGAAAACTCTCTTAAGCACAATTACAGGGTTACAACCCTCCTTACAAATCTGTGACCCATGGCTTCCCTTATTTCACAAGCGGATTAAATTGTCAATGGGATAATCAGAAGGTATACCGGAAAGAAATTCCTCGGGTTCGCTGGTTTTTGTGGATTGAGCAAGGGGTGTAGGTGTCAGTTTTGCCTTTCGATTTTCATACTATAAATCGTCCTTAGCCTGCTTAGAATCGCTTTTTTCTGTATGGTGAGGGGTAAGGTAAGGGGTAAGCCAGAGGAAAGGCGGAGGCCACATGGACATACAACCGCCTGGCTTGGTAAGAAATTTTGGCCCCCATTTTGAACAAAAGATCGGTTAGACAGGCTGGGCCGGAGGTTCGCTTACTGCCCTGATCCGAAACTTATCACATCGCCAAAAACCTTCGCTAGCCAGATCATATATTCAACTCTTCCCTTGTGTCAATTTTTGAGAAGTTTCGTTTGTGGCAGTGACTGTTGAAAAAGCTAATTTGCGAAAGGTGCTTCTCTCTGGATTGAGCGAGGTTTCGAGTTCAGAAGGTTTTTCGGGGGATGGAAGCGTCTATCAGTATTTCTTGAGGTTAATTTCCCCTGTAAGAGTCATCTTCCTCCGTATTTTCGCTTAGGTTGAGCCATAGTTTGTGATCTTTTCGATGTTGTGCACCATGCAATACAGTAACCACTGGATATTTACTTTCAGCTTCCCTCTGAGGGTAAAGCGATCCAGGCGCTTGTGGGTTCGGATGTTGGCAAAAACTGGCTCGGCCACCGCGAACCGTTGCGGGTAGATCTTTCGCCCCAGTTCACTATCAACCTTGGCGGCCATTCTCTTGGAAAGGTTGGCAAGCTCAACCCCAATCGGTACCCGCAAATATCTTCGTTTGCCCCCTTTGTTAGTGATACAACGCAGCTGCAGGGGGCAACACCGACAATCCTTTTCCTCAGCCGCATATATTCTGTGAACCATCCCCTCTCGGTAGATCTGTTTCACCTTACGCCTAAGTCGGTTTCCCTGCGGGCACAGGTACTGGTCGGTGGCCTCCTCGTAATGAAAATCCTCTAAGGCAAACCTCTTCCGCCGGGGCCAGTACCGCCGTTGCGCCGCGTAGCGGGGGTCCCGCCGCCGGAAATAGATGTCAGGGATATAAGCATCCAGGCGCAGCTCCTGGCATTTCCGCAGATTGGTGTCGCTGTGGTAGTTGGTGTCGGCGGTGAAGATTTTTCCAGCCAAATACTCCTCACCGTGCCCCAGACTCTGGAGATTCTCCAGAGCTCCGTCCAACATGGGTGGTCCATGGGCATGATCCTGACCCCGGCCGAAGGCTTCGGCGTGGATGATTACCTGATGCTTGGCATCGATGAGGGCCTGGCTGTTGTAGCCTTGGATGACGCCATGGGACGTCTTCATCTTGGCCGACTCGTTGTCCGTCACGTTGCTGCTGATCTCCTTGCCCGTGGTCCCATACTTGGGGTCATTATCTTGGAGCCACTTCTCCAGGCCCGCGGCTTGCTTTTGGAGACGCTGCACTTGTAGCTCTCGGTCTCCGCCTCCCGGACCGGAGGGGGGATCGTCTTGGTTATCCTCCTGGACGTGCTCTTTAAGCAGTTCCTGCACCTTGGCTTCGAGGCGTTCTTTCTTCCTGTGCAACTCTGACCGAGTCCCGCTCCACTCTTTGGAGGCATTGGAAGGGAGCTTGAGGCCATCCAGGGCAAAGAAGGTTCCCCCGAGGAGGTCCATCTCCTGGCAGACCAAGAGGACATCCCGAAACAACGGCAAAATCTCTGCCTTCATCGAGGACACAAAAGGGGCAATGGTGCTGTGATCCGGCTGCTGGCCACAGGCCAGGGCGATAAAGACCACGTTTTCCCGGCACGCCTGCTCGATCTTCCGGGAGGAGATGAGTCCTCTGGCGTAGCCCAACAAGACGATCTTCAAGAGAATCTTGGGGTTATACGCAGTGCGCCCCGTCTCATCATTGCGGTATTTCTGTTCAAAACCAGAGGTATCCAGACGGGTCTCTACCAGCGTGTGGATGGCGAACTCCAAAGTCCCGGGCATCAACTGGTCTTCCAAGGAAACTGGCAGGAAAACTCTTTGACGATAATCGTATGCCTTGAATTTAGCCATGTACTTTCTCTCCACATGGTCGTTACTTACATCTGGCCCCAAACTATCATAAAATTACTTAAATTACCAGTAATTAATATATGTTAGATGATTTTTATGACTGAAATAACTTCTGGCGGGAACTTCTTCATAGGAGGGGAATCAGCTGAGCTCCACCCTTTTTCGACAGTCTCGCAAGTTAACAATGCTCGGGGCTTGGGCTAACGTTCTGTTCTGTGAGGGCGTGGGGGTGAGATTCCCTCACGCTACTCGACTGCGCACAAATCAGTTAACTCTTGGATTACAACCTTAACGTAGCTTTCAAACGGTCTGGAGAGAGCAGAAGATCGAGGGCATCAACAATTCCTGGGGTTACTACCTCAGCCGCCAGTAGTGCTTCGGTGGCCGCGCCTTCGGTTTGCACGACGGCTATTCCCAGGGCTGCTTGTTTAAGCATGAGGGCATCGTTCCTGCCATTGCCGATGGCCACTGAGTTGGCCGGTCCTAAGTTCTCAATATAAGCAGCCTTAGCCTGGGCCTGCTTCTCGGGCGGAATCACGGCCAATTGCACCGGCAGGCCGGCAACCTGGGTCCGGACGCTGCCAAAGGTGTCCGCGGTCACGATATGGATCTCCAGGTGCTTTGCCAGGATTTCCAGGCGCTCTGCGACTCCTTCCAGGAGAGAGCCATCCCGGGCGAGCGTGCCGTTATAATCCAGGATCAGGTGAGTCAGGCGCAGCGGTTGGGCCCCGGGTATGGTTATGGCCAGCATCCGATTCCCTCCACTCCCCCGTTCTCCGGTTTCTTCCTTTTAAGCCCCCGTCCCTAAAATATTTCCTCCAGCAGGGCCTGTAAGGTGTCAGGAGCTTGTAAATCCTCCCGGCTTAGCCGTTGCACTACGGAGCCATCCCGGAAGATCAGCGCCTCGTCGGCCAGCCGGCGGGCCTGGCTCAGACTGTGAGACACGGCAATGATAGTATAGCGTTCTTTTAAGGACAAGAGGAGTTCTTCCACTTTGAGGGCGGCGCGGAAGTCCAGGGACGCGGTGGGCTCGTCCAACAGGAGGATTTCGGGTTCCAGGGCCAGCAGGCGAGCCAGGCAGAGGCGCTGCTGCTGGCCCCCGGAGAGCGTATGGGCCGGCGCGTTTAGACGATCCTTAACTTCATCCCACAGATGAGCTTCCTCAAGAGCCCATTCCACCCTGGAAGCGATGTTTCGGCGGGGCACCCCCAGGACGAGCTTCACCGGCAAGGCGAGGTTGTCGGCAATGGACCCGGGCAGAAGGTGGGGCGTTTGAAAGACCATGCCCACCCGGCGCCGCAATTCCGGGAGGGGCATAGCATTCCGGTAGATGTCCCGCCACTCGCCCTGCAACTTCAGCTTTAAGGACCCCCTGGTTGCACTCCGGGGGAAGCACTCATTGAGCCGGTTCAGGGCCCGGAGAAAGGTGGTCTTGCCGGAGCCGGAGCGTCCCAGGACCACCGCCAGCCAGCCCCGGTTAAACTTGGCGTTCAGATTATGCAAAACCTCGCGCCCAGCAAAGCCGACGTGGAGACTTTCCACCAGCACGGTGGGTTCTAACTCGACAGGTTTTTTTGGTCCCATGTTTTGGTAAAGGTGCTCTTAAGATAATAGGCTCCGAGAAAAAGAGCTGCGGTCAATATGAGCAAAATCAGGGCCGCTCCGAAGCCCTGGGCCAGTTCGGCGTCGGACCGGGCTTCCGCGGCCAGAAAAAAGATGTGAAATGGCAGGGCCTCATATTTATCCAGGATGCCGGAGGGCAATCCGGAGTTGGCCACCACCCCGGTAAGCAAAATCACCGCGGTATCCTCAGCGGCGCGGCCCACGGCGAGGATGACCCCGCTCAAGATGCCCCGGCCCGCCACCGGGAGCAGAACATGGACCATATTCTGCCAGGGGGTGAACCCCAGGCTGAGACCCGCCTGCCGAAGTTCGTC
Source organism: Deltaproteobacteria bacterium (assembly GCA_030655955.1). Classification (GTDB taxonomy): domain Bacteria; phylum Desulfobacterota; class Desulfobaccia; order Desulfobaccales; family 0-14-0-80-60-11; genus 0-14-0-80-60-11. The sequence continues at coordinate 406 of JAUSOZ010000200.1, read as the reverse complement.
GGGGAGGGCTTCCAGGGCGGTTTGCGTCATGAGAATCAGGTAGGGGAGCACCAGCAGGGCCAGGCAGCCGGCGGAAAGGAGGAGGCAGGTATTGGCCTGGGGCGCCACCGTCTTCCTGAGAGAGAGGATCAGGGCGAACCCGAAGAGCCCCATGACAATGGACGGGATACCCGCCAGCACCTCCACCGCCAGGCTGAACCATCTTTTCCAGGCACCGGAGGCGTAGTGGGCCAGATAGATGCCGCTGGCGAGCCCCAAGGGAATAGCCAGGAGGGAGGAGAGGAGGACCAGGGCCACCGTACCCACGCAGGCCGGCCAGATGCCGTGCCACACCGGGAGGCGTCCGATGATGGCCCCCCAGGGCGGCGTATTCCCAAAAAAGAGGGTTGGGTTGATAGTGTCAAAC
>JAUSOZ010000199.1 GCA_030655955.1 Deltaproteobacteria bacterium | reverse complement strand
TTGCCCAAGCGAAGTTTGGGCCATAATTGCGTTCCCAAGTACAACTTGGGAACGAGGGGTATAATTTATATCGAGTTGTGTTCAAAGAGCAATTTTGGTAGCTGCAGGCTTTACCGTGAAAACCAAATCCCCCTAAATCCCCCTTTGCCAAAGGGGGACTTTTTAAACTCTCTTGTTCTCAAGGGGTCAGGGGGGATTTTTCATCCCAGGGGGTGAAACATTTGGGGTTCAGGCACGTTTAGCTTGCGCCTGCACAGGCGAGACGCCTGTGCCACCATCTGATGGCGAATTGGTATTAAAGGTCTTGCAGAACCAGGGGGAGCAGTTTCCCGGCGGAGCCTTGGAGGAAGTGGTTGGTGAGGGAGTAGGTGAGGCGGGTGGGTTCCAGGTTGACCTCCACGATGACGGCGTTCCATTCCTTGGCGATGGCGGGGATGTAGCTGGCCGGGGCCACCTCACCGGAGGTGCCGATGACCAGGAGCAGGTCGCAGTGCTGGGCCAGTTCTTCGGCCTCGGCCTGGGCCGCGGGGGGAATGGGTTCGCCAAAGAAGACCACGTCGGGCCGGACCAGGCCGCCGCAGAGGCAATAGAGCGGGGTATGGGAAAAATCCAGGCTCTCCCGGGGGTGGCAGCCGCGGCAGGTATCGCAGACAAAGACCAAAGCGTTGCCGTGGTATTCCACCACCCTTTTGGACCCCGCGGCCTGGTGCAGGTTGTCCACGTTCTGGGTGATGATGCCGGCCAGAAACCCCCTGGCCTCCAGCTCCGCCAGGGCGTAGTGGGCCGGGTTGGGCCGGGCCCCGGTGATGAGGGCGTCCATTTCTTTGAGCATGGCCCAGACCTTGGCCGGGTTACGGCGGAAGGCGTGGATATAGGCGTATTCCATGGGGTCGAAGCGGGACCAGAGGCCGCCGGCGCTGCGAAAGTCGGGGATGCCGGATTCCACCGAGATGCCGGCCCCGGTCAAGGCCACCACCCGGGGGTGCCGGCGGATGATCCCGGCCAGCTCCTGGGGGCTAATCTCTTTGGCTTTGGCCTTCATGGGGGTTTCACCCTCCCTTGTCTCCCCAAGTGTTTTGAAAAGTTCAAAGTTTATGTAGGGTGCGTCCTACGCACCATGAGCTTATGGCCGCGGCGGGCACGGCGGCCCGCGTCACCGACTTTTCAGGACAGCTCCTCATGGGCCGTTGGCCCACCCATAAATCATGAAAACCCGGTGTAGGGGCGGTTCGCGAACCGCCCCTACGGTAACTTTTCAAAACAGTTTAAGCATCCACCCGGATGCGAGCATCCAGGGCCAGGAGCCCCGGTTTCCCCGGGAAGACCCGCACCGGGTTGAGGTCGACCTCCCGGATCTGGGGGAACTGCAGCATCAATTGGGAGAGTAAGCCCAGGGCTTGGCTCAGGCTGTCCAGGTCGGCCGGCGGCCGGCCCCGGGTACCGGCCAGGATCCGGCCGATGCGGGTTTCGGCCATGAGGTCCCGGGCCTGGGGCGGGTTCAGGGGGGCTAATCTGAGGGCAACGTCATCCAGGATTTCGGTGTCGACACCGCCGGCGCCGAAGGCCACCACGGGGCCGAAGGAATCATCCCGGCGGGCTCCCAGAAGCAGTTCCAGGCCCGGGGCAACCTGGGACATGACCACCACCTGCCAGGCTTCATGGGGCGGCAGGTGGTTCTGCGCCACCTGGGCCAGCCGGCCGAAGGCAAGTTGGACAGCGGCGGCATCGTGGATGTCCAGTTCCACCCCGCCGGCGTCGGTTTTGTGAATCAGGCTGGGGGCCGAGAGTTTGAGCACCACCGGAAACCCCAACCGGCCGGCTGCCGCCGTCGCCGCCTCCGGGGTGGCGGTCGCGGCCCAGGGGGCCAGGGAGAGGCCCAGGGACTCGATCACGGTGAGGGCCTGGGCCAGGGGGAGAAAACCCTCCGGGTAAGGCTCCGCCAACGTTGCGGCAATGGTGGCGGCCTCGGACACCGGAGGCGGGGCCGGAGGGCTGAGGATTTCTCCCCGGGCGGCCAGGTCGCGGCTCCACGCCAGGGCCGCCACCGCGTCCTCGGGAAAATGAAACACCGGCACCCCCAGGGTGTCCCGGAGAAAGTCCTCTTCGTCCGGGGTGCAGAGCACGGTGATGGCCAGGGGTTTTTGGGCCTCCCGGGCCAACTCTACCATGCGCCGGGCCATTTCCTGGGCGGCTGCCTGTTCAAACTCGGCGATGGGCCCGTAATGGAACAGCACCGCGTCTACCTCGGGGTCCCGGCACACCGCGGCCATGATGTCGATGTAGACGTTGAAATCAAAGATATCCCCCAGATCGATGGGGTTGGCGGGGTTAATAACCCCGGCCCGGGAACGCGCCTTGATGGACTGAACCAAGCGGTCGGACAGGGGCGGCAGGGTGAAGCCGAACTGGCGGCAGGCATAGGCGGCGACCACCGCCTCGCCGCCGCTACGGGAAAAGACCACCACGCGGTTGCCGTTAACCGGGGGCTGGTCCACCAGTTTGACGGCGTTCAGGAACTCGGACTGGGTCTTGACCCGGATGATGCGGCTGTGCCGGCAGGCGGCCTCCAAGACCCGCTCATCGGTGGTCAGGGAGGCGGTATGCGATTGGGCAATGGCGGCGGTCTCGGGCCCCACATTGGCCAGATGCAAGTAGATGGGCTTGGTGGCGCGGTTGGCAACCTTAAGGAGCCCGCGGCCGTCCTGCAAGCCTTCCAGGTAAATATAAATGGCGGCGGTGCCCGGGTCCTCCAGGAGGTATTCCAGGACCTCGTTTTCGGCCACATCAAGTTTATTGCCCAGACTCAAAAACTTATTGAGGCCCAAACCTTCTTTGGTCATCCAGGCCAACACATGGGTGGCCACCCCGCCGCTCTGGGCAATGATGGAGATGCGGCCCGGCCAGGAAAAGGTCTGCATCTGGGCAAAGGGCAGGGCCAGGCCGAGTTCCAGGTTGACCAGGCCCAGGCCATTGGGACCTACCAGACGCATGCCGTACTGTTTAAGGGCGGCCCGCACTTCCTCTTCCAGGGTCCGTCCCGCCTCGTGCAACTCCGAGAAACCGGCTGATTCCACCACGACTCGGGAAATCCCCAGTTGGCCGCATTCCCGCACCAGGGAGGGCACGACCCGGGCCGGCGCCAGGATGACCGCCAGGTCCACCGGCTCGGGAAGGTCGGCGAGACCCGGGAAGATCGGCAAGCCGAAGATGGTACCGGGCCGGCGTCCCACCAGGAAGATCTTCCCCTGGTACTTGAAGTGCAACATATTGGCGACAATTCCCTGGCCCAGGTTGGCAGGGTCGTCGGAGACACCCACCACAGCCACACTGCGCGGATAGAAGAATTTTTGCATAAACCGCCTAAGTGAAGTATTTATGGAGATGACTACTACAATAACTATAACATGATGTCGAATCCCCAAAACCCCCTAAATTGAGCTTGACCGGCGATACACCAGGGCAAGAGGACGGTCGGGCCCGGAGGTCCGGGTATTTCAAGCCGGCGGCGGAGCCGGGATTCCGACTCTGCCTGACAGCCTTGATGTACCTGTTGCACCTGAACCCGGCGGCGCCTGGGGAACCATCCTGATTTTGTTGGGAAATCGGTAAATTAGCGCTATAATATTATTGAAAACCTCTGGTTTAGACTGAATAAACTGCAGGGGGCACAAGAGAGTGGAAGTGCAAGAAGATGTGAGGGCAGGACCCGCCATGAATATTGCTCAGGCTGATTGCGGGGCGATTTTCGATGCGATGAGCGATGCCATCCTGATCCATGAGGTCACGACCGGTGAGATTCTGGAGGTCAACCGGGGGATGTGCGAGATGTTCGGTTACACCCCGGAGGAAGCCCGGCAGCTGAAGGTGACGGCCTTATGCGGCGGCGGGCCCGGGTCGCAACTGGAGCCGGCTTTGAGCCTGCTGGCCAAGGCGGCGGCCGGGAGTCCCCAGGTCTTTGAATGGCAGGCCCGGGATCGGGCCGGACGGGTTTTCTGGGTGGAAGTGCAGCTTAAACCGATCCGGTTCGGAGAGCGGGACCGCGTCCTGGCCGTGCTTCGGGATATCGACCGGCGTAAGCAAGCGGAAAATGCTCTGAAAGAGAGCGAGGCCCGTTACCGCGCGGTCACGGAAGGCTCCTTGGCCGGGGTGTACATCATTCAGGACGAGCGGTTCGCCTATGTGAATTCCACCCTGGCCCAGATGTTCGGCTACCTGCCTAGAGAAATCATGGCCGGGGCGGTTTCGCCCAGGGACTTGATTCACCCCGAAGACCTCCCCCTGGTCCTGGCGAACGTCCGGCGGCGGCTCTCCGGTAAACTGGAGGGGGCGCATTATACCTTCCGGGGTCTGCACCGGGACGGCGCGGTGATTCACTGCGAGTCCTTCGGGCGGGCGGTGGAATACGAGGGCCGGCCGGCCATTGTGGGCACCTTGCTGGACATTACGGCGCGGATACGGGCGGAAAAAGAACTCCAGGACCAAAAAAACCTGGTGAATATGGTGTTCTTAGCCACCCCCGACATCCTGTTGCTGAAGGATCGGGATTTGGTTTACCGGGCCGCCAACCCGGCCTTCTGTTCACTGGTGGGGAAAAGCGAAGAGGAAATTATCGGTAAGACTGATTCCGATCTCTTTCCGCAAATGGAAGCGGAGAAGTATAGAAGTGATGATCGCAAGGTGATGGCAACGGGTGTGAGCCTGGTCCAGGATGAATACGCCACCGGGAAGCGCGGCCCGAGATGGTTCCAGGTGATTAAGACCCCGGTCACCGATGAGCAGGGGAACGCCTCCGGGCTGATTTGCTCGGTGCGGGACATTACGGAACGCAAGCAGGCGGAAGAGGCTTTGCAAACCCAGACCCGGGTGCTGGAGAGCATGGCGGAAGGGGTCACGGTGACTGACGCCGACGGCAAGATTATGTATTCCAACCCGGCCTTCGATACCATGTTCGGGTATCAGCCGGGGGAATTAATCGGACAACCTGCATCCAGGCTCAATGATTTTTCTGCCGCGGAGAGCCTCAGCTTTGCCCAGGAAATGGTCGAGCATTTGAAGACGAAACGTATCTTGTCCGGGGAGGTCAGGAACCGCCGGAAAGACGGAACCCTATTTTATACCCAAGCCCGGATCAGCGCTCTGGAAATCGCCGGGAAGATGTGTTGGGTTACCGTCCAGGAGGACATTACCGAGCGCCGGCAGGTGGAGGCGGCGCTGCGGCAGAGCGAGGCCAGTTACCGGATCGTCACCGAAGGGTCCTTGGCGGGAGTCTATGTGATTCAGGATGGCAAATTCCGCTACGTCAACCCGACGCTGGCCCAGGCCTTCGGCTACAGCCCCGATGAACTGATTGATCATTTGGGCCCCTCGGACCTCGTAGATCCGGAAGATCGCGACCGCATCGCTGGGAACGTTGAACGCCGCCTGGCCGGAGAAGGCGTGCCATCCCGGAGTGATTTTAAAGGTCTGTGCAAAGATGGATCGGTAATCCATGTGGAGACCTTGTCCCGACAGGTGGAATACCAAGGGCGGCCGGCGGTCATGGGCACCTTGCTGGACGTCACCGAAAGGCGGTTGGCGGAGGAGGCCCTCAAGGCCTCGGAGGAAAAATACCGGACGATTTTTAGCGCCGTCAACGACGGCATCGTGGTTATCGACCCGGAGTCAGGCGATTTTCTGGAGGTCAACCAGAAATTATTGGAGATGACAGGATACGATAAGGAAGAAAGCGCGAAGCTCAGCCTGGAGAAAGTGTGCAGCACCGATCCGCCGTTTACGTTCCAGGAGGCCCGGGAATTATTGAGAAAAGCCGTGGAGGAAGGGCCGCAGCTCTTTGAATGGCGGGCGGAAGATCGAGATGGCCGCCGGTTCTGGATCGAGATCAATTTAACCCTCACCCCCCTGGGAGGCCGGGACCGCATCCTGGCGGTCATCCGGGATATTTCCGAACGCAAACAGGCGGAAGATATCCGGCGCCGGGCCTATGAAGAACTGGAACAATTGGTGGCCGAGCGCACCGCCGGATTGCAATCGGCCAACGCCCAACTGCGCCGTGAAATCGAGGAACGCCGGCGCACCGAAGAGATCATCCGCCTGCAGCGCGATTTGGCCCTGAGGCTCAGCGGTAAAGCGGGGTTGCAGGAGACCTTGCGGTTATGCGTGGAAACCGCCATTACTATTTCAGGTCTGGACAGCGGGGGGGTGTATGTGGTGGATCCCGTTTCCGGAGACCTGGACCTGGCCTATCATCAGGGCCTCTCCCCCGAGTTCGTGCGGGATGGGGCGTATTACCAGGCCGATGATCTCAATACCTACCTGGTCATGGCAGGAAGACCCGTGTATGCCCGCCTGCAAGACCTGCCGGGATTAGATGAACAGGGCTTGAAGGAAGGTCTGCGGTCAGTGGCGATCATCCCGGTAATCTACCAGGACCGGGTCATCGCCTCGATCAACGTTGCTTCGCACCAGTATGAAGAGGTGCCGGCCACAGCCCGGGCGGCCCTGGAGACCCTGGCGGCTCAGGTGGGCAGCGCCATCGCCAGGGTGCAGGCGGAGGAGGCCCTGCGCCGGGCCAAGGATGACCTGGAACTCCAGGTGGCGGCGCGCACCGCCCAATTGCGGCAGGCCAACGAGTCGCTGGAAGCCGAACTTCGGGTCCGCCGTGACGTGGAAAAATCCCTGCGCTATAGCGAAGCCAAATATCGCACCCTGGTGGAGCAAATCCCGGCTATCACCTATACCATCTCCCTGGCGGCAGGGGTCGATTTCCTCTATGTCAGCCCCCAGGTCGAGACCCTGCTCGGTTTTTCTCCCGAGGCCTGGCGGGCTGATGCGGAGAACTGGGAAAGACAGATCCATCCGGAAGACCGGGAGCGGGTGGTGGCCGAGATCACCTCTAGTTTGGAAACGGGTGCACCTTTCTCCACCGAATACCGCCTGCTGGCCAAATCCGGGCGGGTCGTCTGGCTCCGGGATGAAGCCCGGGTGGTCTCTGACCCGGAAGGCCAGTTCCAGTTCCTGCAAGGGCTGGCCCTGGACATCACCGAGAGAAAGCGAGCCGAGGATGCCCTCAGGCAGACCACCCAAACCTTGCAGACTCTGATCCAGGCGTCCCCCCTGGCCATCATTACCCTGGATCTCGATTTCAAAGTCAGCCTGTGGAACCCCGGGGCGGAACGCATGTTCGGCTGGAAGGAATCAGAAGTGCTGGGGGGGTATCTTCCTGCTGTCGTTCCGGAAAACCAGGGGATTGAGGAGGAAGATAGGCTTAAGCAGGAAATGGGGGGAAAGGCGCAATCCGCCTTAGAACTTAAGCGAGTGCGCCAAGACGGTTCGATTCTAGACGTGCATTTATGGACGGCATCGTTGTTGGATGCCAACGGCAAGATTATTGGCAATATGGGGATACTTGCCGATATCACGGCGCGCAAGCGGGCCGAGGAGAAGTTGCGCCGGCAGGCCGAACTTTTGGACCTGGCCCACGATGCTATTATCGTCCGGGACCTGGACAACCGCATCGCCTTCTGGAATTCCGGGGCCGAGGAGACCTACGGCTGGGGCAAAGATGAGGTGCAGGGGCAAGAACCCCACCAACTCCTGAAGACAGAGTTTCCCCAGCCGCGGGAGGAACTGGAAGCCGAGTTTTTCCGCCAGGGCCAGTGGCAGGGTGAACTGTCGCATACCAGGCGGGATGGCCGGCGTATCGTCGTAACCAGCCGCTGGGCTTTGCAACGGGACAAGGAAGGCAAGCCCGCCGCCATTCTGGAAATCAACCGCGATATTACCGGGCAGAAGCAAGCCGAAGCGGGGCGGGCGCGCCTGGCCGCCATCCTGGAAGCCACGTCCGACCTGGTGAGCACCGCCGACAAGGAGGGCAGGGGGCTCTATCTCAACCGGGCCGGCCGGAAGATGTTGGGTATCGGGGTGGATGAGGATATATTTGGGGTCACGATAAAAGACGTGCAGCCCGAGTGGGCTGACCTTCTCATGCGAGATCTTGGCGATGCCGAGGCCATGGGCCCCGAGGTCTGGAGCGGGGAAACCACGTTCCAAAGCCGCGGCGGGCAGGAAATCCCCACGTCCCAGGTGGTCATTGCCCATAAAAACGCCTCGGGGCAGGTGGAGTTCTTCTCCACCATAGCCCGGGATATCACCGCGAGTCAGCAAGCAGCGCAGGCCTTGCAGGAAGCCAACAACCAGCTGCGGACCCTGGTTCAGGCCTCTCCCCTGGCCATTATCGCCCTGGATCTGAAGGGTCGGGTCATCAGCTGGAATCCGGCGGCGGAACGCATGTTTGGTTGGAGCCAAGACGAGGTCTTGGGGCGGGCCCTGCCAACTATCCCCAAAGAAGAAGAGAAGGCCTTTAACGTGCTACGACAAAGTAACTTTCAGGGCACTGCCCTGTTGGGCCAGGAGGTGCGCCGGCAGCGGCGGGACGGCTCCGTCATCGACGTTAGCCTGTCCACCGCCCCTCTCCATGATGGCGTCGGCGCCGTGATGGGCAACATGGGCATCATCGAGGACATCACGGAACCCAAGCGGATGGCGGCAACCCTGCGGCAAGCCAGCCGCGCCCTCAAGGCCATCACCGAATGTCACCAGGCCTTGATTCGCGCCACCGATGAGAGGCAATTATTGGACGAGGTGTGCCGGATTATCGTGGAGGTGGGTGGTTATCGCATGGCCTGGGTGGGCTATGCCGAGGCTGACGCCGGCAAATCGGTGCGCCCGGTGGCCCAAACCGGGTTCGATGCGGGCTATGTGGAAAAACTCAATCTCACCTGGGCCGATAAAAATCGGGGCCGGGGGCCTGTGGGCGCGGCCATTCGGACCGGGAAGCTGGCGATATCCAAGGACACCCGGGTAGACCCCGGAGTGGCCTTCATTCGTGCGGAAGCCCGTAAACGGGGCTATGCTTCGATTCTGGCGCTGCCGCTCCAGGAGGCGCAAACTTTCGGGGCCTTGAACATCTATGCGGCGGAACCCGACGCCTTTGACGATGAGGAGATCAACTTGCTTTTGGGCCTGGCCAACGATTTGGCTTATGGTATTATGGCGTTGCGGGGCCGGGCCGAGCAGCAGCGGGCGGAGGAGGCCCTGAAGGAGTCGGAGCAGGAACTGCGGCGGCTGGCGTCCCAACTCCTGAGCATCCAGGAAAAGGAGCGCCGGCGGGTCGCCAGGGAATTGCATGACGAACTGGGTCAGGCCCTGACGGTTTTAAAAATCAATCTGGTGGCCATTGAAGACAAGCTGGCGCCGGATCAGCAGCTCCTGAAGGCAAGTTGTGAACACAACCTGTCTTATATCGATACGGTCATTGAAAATGTCCGCCGGCTGTCCTGGGACCTGAGTCCCTCGAGTCTGGAAGATCTGGGTCTGTCTGCGGCGCTGGGATATTTGGTGGACGAGACCTGCCGCAATCATAATATGCAAAGCGAAGTGGTGATGGACGAAATCGATCATCTCTTTACGCCTGAAATC
>JAUSOZ010000196.1 GCA_030655955.1 Deltaproteobacteria bacterium | reverse complement strand
AATTTCATAAAAGACCTCTCATTGTATCATAAGTCAATTTTTGTCACTACTCTGGAAGCGCTTCAAACAGCCTTCGGAGCAGAAAAAATAGGTGGTGCCGCCCTTTTCGGCCCGGAGGGCTTCCCGCCGGGGGATAAAGGTCTTGCACACCGGGTCCTGGACCAGGAGATCCGGCTCCTGGTCTTTTTCCACCGGCCTGGGCGCCTGGGGCCAGAGGCCCAGAGACCGAGCCACCGGCTTGATGATCAAATAAGCCATATACCCCAGGCCGAGATAAAGCAGGAATTTAAACATCGGGTCTTGTCCTCAAGCTGCGGCAACAGGTTGCACTGCCGCCCGGTCGGCGGGGTTCAGTTCGGACAGCAGGTCCCCGGCGCTCTTGCCCAGCACCGGGTGCCAGGCCTGGGGGGCGATCTCCGCCAGGGGGACCAGCACGAAGCCCCGCCGATGCATCTCCGGGTGAGGCACCACGAGGTCGGGGGCAAAGATCACCTCCCCGTTATACAACAGCAGGTCCAGATCGAGGCGCCGGGGTCCCCAGCGTTCTCCCCGTACCCTTCCTAAGGCCGTTTCCACTTGCTGCAACAACCGCAACAGCTCTTCCGGTCCCAGGCGAGTGCGCACCCGGGCCGCGGCATTGACGTACCAGGGTTGATTCGCCGGCCCCAGCGGCGGGTTGCGGTAGAAGGTGGATACCCTGGTCACTTCCACCTCTTCCGCCGCGTTCAGGCGTTCAAGCGCCTCGGACAATTGCCGGCGCGGGTCGTCCAAATTAGCTCCCAACCCCAGGTAGGCGATAACCGGAGCCCGTTCGGTGATAGCAGCGAATCCCAAAGGCATGAGTTTATCATACCTTATTTCTCGTTGCCGGATAAAGGCTTTTTCGGCAAAGACGCGATCACCGGGGTCAGTCCGGCGGCAATCCGCGCCGCCACCAGTCTGGAGCCCTGATCATTGAAATGGGCCACGTCGGCGATATTTTCTTTCACCGGCGGAATCTCTCGGGCCAGATCGATGACCAGCACCCGGTTTTTGGCGCCTACGTCCCGGATGGTTTGATTGAGCCGGTCAAAGGCGCCTTTGAAGTCTGCATAGGTAATCCCCTGGTTGACTTCCAGTTTCCGCATCAACTTTTTGATCAAGGGGTCGGGGGACTCCGTCAACCGGCTGGCCTGGGTCATGAGCACCGGTGTGATCTCCCGGGCCCGGCAGATATTGATGAAAGTTTGTAAGTTCAGGGAAAATTCCCGCACCAGCATATCCTGGTCGATGGTGATTTTCTTGCCCCTGACCCCGTGAAACTCATCCTTCTTGCCCCGGCGCCCGAAAGGGGACCATTGCTTCAATTCCCGGGAGAGGTTGGGAAAGGTCAGGTCCCTGACCAGGTGGAAGGTCTGCTCCAGGTCCTGGCCCACGGTCTTGAAATTGGGCGGTTTCTCGATCAGGGGCGAGCGCGAGGGATGGTCATTCCAGTAGGTCTTATCGTACATCAGGATGGCCAGGTCGTTGATATTTTCCATCAGGACGACGATGTCGGGCTTGAGGTTCACGACTTTATTTATCAGGACATTGATACAATGCAAGGTGTTGTTGCCGCTGCGCCCGGCATTATAGGAGTTCACCTTGAGGTGGGTCTGGCGTTCCAGCAAACGCCCCACCAGGTAGGGAAACCGGTTGTCCTCGTCCACGTAAACGCATTCAGTGGTGGAACCGCCCAAAAAGGCGATGGTCAGGTCGGGATGGTCGTGAATTTTGGCGGGCATGATAAAGCCCTGGCGGTCCACCCGGAGCACGTAGGGCTTCTGCACCAGGCCGTCGGAGACCCGCATGGCCTCCTGGCTGGGCACCAGGACGTCCCGGTATAAGGGGTTGAACTCCCTCAGCTTGATAAAGCGTTGGATGCCGGTGGGATGAATCAGGCCATGGTTTTTGCGGGCCAGAAGCTTTTCGGTCGCGACCGCCAGGCCGCCGATGGCCAGGAGTACAAGCGCGCCGATTACCTTTTTGGGGTTTCTCTCCAGCCAGTTTTTGCGGTTTGGGGCATTATCCATGGGCTATGAAGGTGGAAGCGGCACCGGGGCGTGGTCTGGTGCAGCCGGTTCTGCTCCTGCAACGAAGTATTAATGGTGTTGCATCTTTAAAGAAGATGCTATGGGATACAACTCCGCGGCAATTATATCAGATACATACTTGGAACCAGCATCGTTTAAATGGACAAAATCATACATCAGTTCTTTTTCTTTGGGAACTTTCCGGTCCAAGTCGATAACCAAGACGTTGTTTGCCGCCGCCACTTCCCTAATGGTCTGGTTAAACAGGTCGACGAGCTCCTTGAAGTCTTTATAGTTCAAGCCTGTTCCAGTTTCCACGGTTTTACGTTCAAGTGACAGGATAAATGGGTCCGGATCGTCCTTTAACCGGTTAGCCATGGTCATCAGGACCGGAGTAATTTTTCTGGCCCGGGAGATATCGATAAACATTTGGAGATTCATGGAAAATTCGCTGACCAGCCGGTGTTTGTCAACCGGAATCTTGTGCCCTCTGGCCTGCTTAAATTCGTCGGTTTTGACTGATTTGCCGATAGTATAATGATAAAAACTTTTTAGCTGTCTGGAAAGGTGGGGAATGTAAAGGTCTCTCATTATGTGAAACGATTCTTCGATACTTTTCATCGCAGTCTTGAAGGACGGTTTGATTTCCACCAAAGGCGACCGATAAGGATTCTTAGTCCAGAAAGTTTTTTCAAAAATCAACACTGCAAGGTCGTTGACATTGTGCATCATAATTGCTACATCAGGCTTAACCGGTATAACTTTATTCAATAGCACATCAAGCGAATGCAAGGACGTGTTGCCGGCCTTACCGGCGTTGTATGAATCGGTCCGGAGCCCGGTTTTTTTCTCCACCAATCTTCCCACCAGGTACGGAAATCGGTTCTCTTCCTCCACGTAAGCGCACTCGGTGGTGGAACCTCCCAGAAATGCCAGGGTCAACTGAGGCTTAACGTGAATCTTGGACGGCATGATGAAGCCGTTGTCGTCTATCCTGAACGGATAACCTTTCCGGACCAGGGAGTCGGAGATTTCCATGGTGTTTGGGGGCGGAATGAGGACATCGGAATATAACGGTCTGGATTCCCGCAACTTGACGAAGCGCTTAATCCCGGGATAGTAGATGTTGGGTTGGGCTCTGTAGGCCAGAATTTTTTCGGTTACGAGAGCCATGCCCCCAATGATCAGCACCACCAAGAAAAATACTATCTTTTTGGCATGCCTTTCCAGCCAGTTGCCTTGTCGTCCCATGCGGCCCTTTTCTATCCCAGCCGCGCCAGACGGGCCAGGGCCTCCTCCATGCGTTCCTTGGGCACCGTCAGGGCCAGGCGGACATAGCCTTCGCCCGGGGCTCCCAGGCCGTTGCCGGGGATGGTGACGATCCCGGCCGCCTCCAGCAGGTGGGTGGTCAAGCCCATGGAGGTGAAGCCCGGGGGCGTGGCCAGCCAGACGTAGAAGGTGGCCTGGGGCAGCTCCACGTCGTAGCCCAACTGCTTCAGGCCGCCCACCAGCAGGTCCCGGCGTTCCTGAAGTATGGCGCAATTTTCCCGGACGCAGCTCTGGTCCGAATCGAGGGCGGCGATGCCGGCAATCTGGATGGCATTAAAGGCCCCGGAATCGATGTTGCTCTTGATCTTACCCAGGGCGCTCAAAATCTCCCGGTTCCCCACTGCCATCCCTAAGCGCCATCCCGTCATGTTGTAGGTCTTGGACAGCGAATGGAACTCGATGCCGATCTCTTTGGCCCCGGGCGTCTCCAGAAAACTGGGGGGCTTGAAACCGTCGAAGGCCAGTTCGGTGTAGGCGGCGTCGTGGACCGCGATAATCTGGTACTCCTTGCAATAGTCCACCACCCGGGCGAAGAACTCTTTATCCGCCACCGCCGCGGTGGGGTTGTTGGGGTAATTGAAAAAGAAGGCCTTGGCGTCCCGGGCCACCAGGGGCGAAATGGCATGCAGGTCCGGCAGGAAGTGGTTCTCCCGGGTAAGGGGCAAGAAATGGCAATAGGCCCCGGCAAACAGGGTGCCCATCTGGTAGACCGGGTAGCCGGGGCTGGTCATGAGGTTGATGTCCTCGGGATTGTTGATCCCCAGGGGCAGGTGGGCGATGCCCTCCTTGGAGCCGATGAGGGTGAGGACTTCGCTCTCTGGGTCCAGGTCGACGCCGAAACGCCCCTGATACCAGCGGGCCACCGCCTCCCGGAAGAGGTTCATGCCGGAATAGGCCGGATAGCGGTGGGTTTCCGGGTCCTGGATGGCTTCTGCCATTTTTTGGACGATGAAGGCAGGGGTGGGAAGGTCGGGGTCTCCTACGCCCAGGTCGATGATATCCACTCCCCGGGCCTTGACCTCGGCCTTCTTGTCGTCAATGGTTTTAAAGAGATAAGGGGGAATCAGGCCCAGGCGAGCCGCGGGTTCAAAAAATTGAGTCATTTAGCGTGTCCTTTCTGTGACTACGCGATTTTGCAATCTGCCGATACCTTCCACCCGGATTTCCACCACGTCGCCGGGGGCCATGGGGCCGATCCCGGCGGGCGTGCCCGTGGCGATGACGTCGCCGGGCCAAAGGGTCATGATCCGGGAGATGAACGACACCTGCGCCGCCACCCCGAAGACCATATTCCGGGTGTTTCCGTGCTGCCGACGCTCCCCGTTCAGGTAGGCCTCCACCATGAGGCTGTCCGGGTCCGGGATGGCGGTCTCGATCCAGGGCCCCAGGGGCGCGAAGGTGTCGAAACTCTTGGACCGGGTGAACTGCCCGTCTTTTTTCTGCAAATCCCGGGCGGTGACGTCGTTGATGGCGGTGTACCCCAGGACGTAG
>JAUSOZ010000184.1 GCA_030655955.1 Deltaproteobacteria bacterium | reverse complement strand
ACCTCACAACATCGCCTATACCGTTTTAGGAGCCGGACTCCTCTGGGTGGGCTGGTTCGGGTTCAACGCCGGCAGCGCCCTGGCAGCCAACGGCGTGGCGGTCAATGCCCTGCTGACCACCAACACCTCGGCGGCCACTGCGGGCCTGGTGTGGATGGTGCTGGGCTGGCTCGACGGCCGTCCCAGCACCCTGGGGATCGCCACCGGCATGGTGGTGGGCCTGGCCGCGGTGACCCCGGCGGCGGGTTTCGTCTCCCCCCTGGCGGCCATGCTCATCGGCGCGGTAGCGGCGCCCCTGTGCTATTACGCCATCCGTTTCCGTCAGAACCGCAACCTGGACGAGTCCATGGACGTCTGGGCCTGCCACGGCATGGCCAGCACCTGGGGCATGATCGCCACCGGGCTCTTTGCCACGCTGGAAGTGAATAGCGGCGGCGCCAACGGCCTGTTCTACGGCAACCCCAAGCAACTGGTGCTCCAGTTCATAGGAGTGGTGGTCACCATTGTCTTCACCTTTGTGGTCACCTACGTGGTGGCCAAGGTGCTGGATATGAGCATCGGGCTGCGGGTCACCACCATGGAAGAAGAAGTGGGTCTGGACATCAGCGCCCATGGTGAGAGGGCGTATTCGTAAAAAGATTTGGGGGGAAAAGGGTAAGAGGGAAAAAGGCGAAAAGGAAGGATAAGATGCTTTTTTTCTCCCCCTTTTCGCCCTTTCGCCTTCCCCCCCTGCTTGAAGCAGCGTAGAGGACTAATGCCATGTTAAAGAAAATTGAGGCCATTATTCGGGAAGACAAGCTTAACGACGTCAAGGAGGCCCTGCGGGAGATCGGCATCGTGGGCTTGAACGTCTTTGAAATCCGCGGCCACGGCCGCCAGGGGGGCATCACCCTGGTGGGACGCTCCGGCAGCTACCAGGTGGACATGCTCACCAAGATCCAACTCAACATCATTTTGAGCGAGCACAACCTGGAGGAGACCATCGAGACCATCCTCAACTCCGCCGCCACCGGCGAGACCGGGGACGGGCTCATCTTCGTGTACGCCGTGGAAGAGGCCATTCGCATCCGCACCCGCCAACGGGGTCAAGAGGCGGTGATGTACCCCGGCGACATCGACGAGAGGAAGCATCGCGGCAAGACCTATGCCCCGGGTGGGGACGTTGACTCCCGGTGAGGCTGAGCTTAATTTGTTGCAAGAGTCGGGGGCGAATGACATACTGTTTATTTGGGATAAATTTTGTTTAGAGGCAGCCGGGCACGTTTCTTGAGGCCGTCCCGGCCGGCCTTTTGAGGCAGATCATCTATGGCAACGGAAGTGGTAATTTACGCCTGTCAGCAAGCCGTCCCGAACCCGGATTTTCTCAGGACCCAGTGGGGCAAGGACAACATCCGGCTCCAGGTGCTGCCTGAGCCGTGCAGCAGTAAGATCGAGGCTTTTCAGCTGCTCCGGACCCTGGCCACCCCGGCGGACCTGGTGTGGGTCATCGGCTGCGCCGAAGACCTCTGCCGCTATAACGAAGGCAGCCACCGGCTGGGGAACCGCATCGCCTACACCCAGCGCTACCTGGAAGAGGTCGGCCTCGAGAGTGCCCGGGTGGGACGCTCGGTGGTGATACCGGGAGATTCCCCCGGCCTGGCCGCAGCCCTGGCCGGCATCAAGGCGCAGGCCGAGGCCCTGGGACCAAGTCCGTTAAAAAAGACGGGGGAAAAGGGGAAACGGGAAAAGGGCGAAAAGGGGAAAAAACCTTGATTTTGTGCCGCCCTTTGGTCTTGTATCATTTTCCCTGTATTGACTGCGGATTTGAAGTGGGAAAGACGTTAACCGGGAAAAATAAGGAAAATCCTCGCCATTTGCTTTACCTTTTCCCCTTTTCCCCTTTTTCCCTTTTCCCCCCAAGGATTTAAATTCGGAGGAAGTTGTGCCACTCAAATATCACATCCCCGTGCGCCGGGTGCCGCCGCGGCTATCGCCCCTGGCCAAAACCACGATCATCGATTGGAATGAAGGGTGCTTGCGGTGCCAGCGCTGCGTCAAAGAGGTCTGCCCGGTGGACGCCTACAAGAAGCGGGATTTCGACCGCAAACAGTTCGTGGACACCATTGACGAAATATGCCGGAGCTGCTACCGGTGCGTCCAGGGTTGTCCCAAGGAACTGGTCTTCAAGGCCATGAACCCGCAATACCGCCAGTTGGGCGACAACTACTACATCCCGGAGATCATCGCCACCACCTGGTACCAGGCGGAAACCGGCAAGATCCCGGTCTCCGGCGCCGGTTACGGCGGCGTCTTCGCCGGCGAGGGCTTCGACTCCCTGTGGACCGACATGTCGGAGATCGTCCGCCCCACCCGGGACGGCATTCATGGCCGGGAATACATCAGCACTGCCATCGATCTGGGCCGCAAGCCCATGTTCCTGGTCTTTGACGAGGCCGGCAATCTGTTGTTCGAGCCGCCGCCGCTGATGGAACTCCCCTTGCCCGTGGTCCTGGCGGAACCGCCGCTGGGGGCTAACCCGCCGCGCCTGCGGCAGATTCTCGCCGACGCGGCCCAGACCCTGGGCACCGTGGCGCTCATGGCCCGGGACGCGGTCAGCGACGACCTGATGGACGCGGTTGGCTCCCTGGTGCCGCAGTTCCCCGTGGGCCAACTGGACCTGAATGACCCGCTCCTGTCCAGGGTCAGGGCCATAGAGCTCACGGACCACCCCGAGGTCATCAGCCTCATGGAGTCCGTGAAGCAGCGTTATCCCCAGCTGATGGTCTGGATCAAAGTGGACGGCGACCTCCGGGCCCCGGACCGGGTGGCGGCCCTGGCGACGGCGGGGGCGGGGGTAATCCGCCTGAAGGCCTCTGAACAGGCCCGGGGACTGGGAGACGCCGGCGAGGTCCATCTTAAGGACCTGATCCGCCGCACCCACCTTAAACTGGTAGAGCACCAGATGCGGGACGCGGTCACCCTGCTGGCCAGCGGCGGCATCGCCCTGGCGGAGCACGTGGCCAAGGCCATCATCTGCGGCGTCGACGGCATCATCGTCGATATTCCCTTGCTGTTGGCCCTGGAGTGCCACCTCTGCCGGGATTGCCAGAACGGCCGGGGCGACACCTGCCCCATTGAGATGGACAAGCTCCCGGTCAAGCGCGGGGCCCAGCGCCTGGTGAACCTGGTGGGCGCCTGGAACAACCAGCTCTTGGAAATCCTGGGGGCCATGGGCATGCGGGAGGTGCGCCGCCTGCGGGGCGAAGTCGGCCGGGCCATGTTCAAGGAAGACCTGGATAAAGAGATCTTCGAGCCCCTGTTCGCCCGTCCTGAAGGGGCGTCCCGGCGGTCGGGGGAATGAGAGGGGTTCTGGGTTTTGGGTTTTGGGTTCTGGGGAGGGGCAGGAGCAGCCTGCGCCCCCTATAGGCCAAACCACGGAAGGCCTGCCTTTAAGTCCCCCTTTCCTAAAGGGGGATTTAGGGGGATTATGAGGGCGTTACGTAATCCCCCCTACCCCCCTTTAGAAAAGGGGGGGAAAAGAAAAAGAATCTGGGTTTCCAATTTCTTCATGCAGCAGATCAGGCGATATACGGCAACCTCAGACTGAGAGAATGATATAGCCATGGCACAACCAAAAAAAGTAGTTCCCATCGAATCCTGGTCCCCGGGCCAGCCCTGGGAGCCCGTTCCCACCCCATCCCGGTTTAAGAATGGTTTGAGCAAGTACCGGGTCTGGCGCGACGAAAAAAAATGCATCAAGTGCGGCCGCTGTGTCGAGGTCTGCCCCTACGGGGTCCACGCCAAGGCCGGCAATTACCTGCGGCGTCCCAAGAGTTACCGCTGCCTGGGTACGCCCTGCCAGCATAATGATTTTTACTGCGTCAAGCAGTGCCCGGCCCAGGCCCTCAAGGTCAGCATCCACCCGGTTTTCAGCACCCTGGGCGACAGCCGCTGGACCCCGGACCTGCTTATGAGCAACTGGTGGCAGGCGGAGACGGGCGAGTTGCCCTATATCGACCTGGACTACCGCCTGGGCGACTCCGGCGGCGGCTTCGACAAGCTGCGCTTCCTGTTCCCCAAGGCCCGGCCCGACTTCCAGTTAAGCCACGACGACATCTCCCTGGAAGTGGAATTCAACCGCCGGGGCGACGGCCGGCCCCAGATCAAGCTGGCGGTCCCC
>JAUSOZ010000183.1 GCA_030655955.1 Deltaproteobacteria bacterium | reverse complement strand
GGCGCCGGGGAACTTGACGCGGCCCGGGCCTACGTCCACAAGGCCATATCCATGGATTCGGATGGCCCCAAGGCCTTCAACCTATTGGGAGGGCTCCATGAAGCTGGCCGCAACCGCCTGGAGGCCGAGAAAAATTACCGGGTCGCCTTAGCTCTCAGCCCCTCTTATAAACCGGCCCAGAAGAATTTGGATCGGGTAACCAGCCGACCCTATACCGCCCTGGGTATTGATTGGGGCTTTCAAACCAAGTAAGAGAGAGGACGGTCCTGAAAAGAGGCCAGCCGGTGCGAAAAATTGCCCTGGCCTGATATTTCATCTTGATGGCCCACTATTATTGGGAGGAGTGTAAAACCCATACCATTCATCAATAATGATGCTGGGTCCCAAGGCTTCCCCCCACGTTAATCATCCAGCAGGAGCAACTTTAAGACAGGCATCATGGAAGGTTTTTTGAAGCTAACCTTATCCACCCAACCGCAATCCGAACCCAAACCGACAAAGGCATCCTTGATATAAATCCATTTAATGGTATGACTGCCGGCCGGGATGGAGATGTTTTGCTGCTGCCAATCTACCTCACCGCTGATGCTTCCTGGTTGCAGCGCGTCACCCACGAAGACTTCAAGAAAATCAAAATCCGCTTCTGAGGAAACCTTCCAGTTGAATGACAGGGTGCCCGGCCCGACTACCGTGGTCTGCAGCCAGGCAGATTGGTTGCCGCCCAAGGCCCCGCTTTGGGCCGAACTGCCGCCATAAAAGCTGACCGCAGTTTGTCCGGCCCAGGTACTGTCACCTACGGTAGTAAAGCTCAGATACTCATTATCCAGGGCCTGGTTTAAGGAAAGTCCCGGTGAATCCTGGACGAAGTTGATCCCCCAAAGATTACCCACCGCGGTGTTGCCACTGACGGAAGTTCCGGTGCTGACGGTTTGTGGAAAAAAGACATAATCCGCCTTGCTGGCGGTGATGGTGTAGGTTGAAGCCGCAGGAATTTTCGCCAGGGCATATATCCCCTGGCTGTTGCTGGTGGCAACATAGCTTTCGCCGCCCGTCCGGGTGGCGGTTATCGTGGCGCCGTCAACCGGGGCGGCGGCCGCATCCAGCACCCGCCCGCTGACAATCTCTCCCGAGCCCTCGGGGAAGACGTTATAAATGCACTGAATCGCGGAGATAAAATTATAACTGCCGGCGCTGATTGTGGGCAAATTATACCAGGCATCCGCACTCCCAGTCCAACCCAGGTTAAGGTGATGGTATAGGGTGGCGCTGCTATAACCATATCCGTCCACGACGACCTCGTGGCCGAGGATGGACGCATCTATAATCCCCAACAGGACCGGGAACCGGGCGTCCAAATTGGGATTGATCATGTTGTTCAGATTAGCGCTGGGTATGCTGTAGTAGGAGTTATTATATGAGTAACGGGCATTACTAAATCCAAAGGTATTCATCAAGGCGGCGGCAACGTATTGGTTATTAGCCCCCGAAGCTGAAGCCGTATAGCTCGTCTGGACCGCCACCCCGGTATCGTGGGTAAGGGCGCCGATGGCCTGCCGCGCGGTATCGGGGGTGCTGGCGTCCGGGTCCACCACCATGCTGCCCCAAGCATAAGGCCCGCCGCTGCCGTCGCCCCCGAGCAGGTAGTCGAATTTGGGTTGGCCATCTACCAATATGCTATATCGGTCAAAAGGCGGCGGGTCCGCTGGACCGGTAGGCCAGGTATGATAGTACATGAGCTGGGCTATCGCCGTGGCGACGCAGCCGGAGGGATAATTATAAGGAGTATAGTAGTTGTAGCACAGGGTTCCCTCGTAATCTTGGCCCCACTTGGTTTGCACCAGAGGCGCCACCCGCAAGTCCGAGACGCTCACCAGGCTGGACTCTATGGGGGATGAAACGGTATCCGCGGCTTGCAGCTGCGCCCACTTGTTCCGGGCCCGCCGGTGCAGTCCCCGGGGGATGAATTTCCATTTCTGCGCCCGGGCCTGGTCTTCTTTTTGCCTCACCTCGGTCAATCTGCCGGGCAAATCTCGATTCAGCAGGGCATACAGAGGATTTTGGGGGTTTGGGTCGAAGGTGCCCTGGGGCGCGAAGGCAATGATGGGCTCGACCAGGTCATCGCCGGCCACGATGGCGAATCCGCCCGCATCCAGACTCACCACAAAATAATCGATGTTTCCCGCACTATCCTTAAAAACCTTGACATGGGTGGGTTTAGCCCCCATCCGAGCTTTGAGGGGCCTTGAATCCAGCGCCAGCCAACCCGTCACGCTGCGCTGGGCCTCCGCCTCGGTGGTCGGCCGGGCCCAGGCGGACAGCGGCCCCAGCAGTAGGAGCAGAAAATAGACGGTGATATGCTTAACTATATTCGCCAGCAGCATTGCCTTCCAGGATAGATTAAGTTTTCTCAGTCTCATAAACCGATAAAGTGACCAGAGATCCTGGCTAAGCTCTGCCTCGCCAGGATCTCCGGTTGTTGCATCTATTGGGGGCCGGTCACCAGATTGATACTTTTGAGACCTTTCCCGAGTTTCAACCTCGAAACTTTTATTTTCGCCTTGCCGCTATCCTCCATCACTCAACCAGCAGGAGCATATCCAACGATCCGACGGGAACCAAACCAGTCACCTTTATGGGCCGCATCATGTCGTTCTCTTCGTGCCCCAGGATGTGGCAATGCCACACGTACTCATAGCCGAAGTTCGTTATGATGTTAACCGTAGGAGTTGTGGTAATGGGTTGTCCGGTTAAGGGGTTGATGTTGGTGAAACCCGTCGGGTCACCCAGTGGCCGCGATGGGTTAAGAGGCCGTATGCTGTCCGGGACCACGAAGGGAGTGGTAGGCAAATCGGCCTTCTGGGCGATATAGATGACTTCCAACGGGTTCATCCGGATGGTTTCCTTCCAACCCCTCTCGTAGGGCTCGGGGGGTTTGATCGTCCCGTCCCAGCCGACCCGGTTGATAATCTGCGCATTGTTCAGATGGATGTGGACGGGATGGGTGTCCACGCCATTATGGGTAATCTTCCAAATCTGGACCTGGCCTCTGGTGAAGATCTCGACGGGCGGATCGATGTAAGAGAAACCAATCCCGTTCGATCTGGCCGGATTGGCGGTCGGATCGAAGATTTCATACCCCAGTTTGGCACTCAGCCGGCCATATGGATCAAAAACTTCGGTTATGGCCTTCTGCTCCATCTTCAGGGTCTTCTGGAGGCCGCCACCGACCGGGGTGTAGGTCAGGGAAGTGGCATTGATCGTCGCAGTCTGATCGACGGGATTACTATAAGCCCCCGGGTAATAGGATTGCGGCACAATGGGCGGGGGCTGGGACGCGACGTAAGCGACCGGCAAGGCTGCTTGCAACGCGGCCAAATTATAAGTGGGGGCGGGGGTTCCCGCTACCCGGAATTGCATGACAGTCCGGGTGTTGGGGCCGACTCCGACCTTGGTCTGAGGGGCGCCGCCCGTACCGGATAGATCCGGGTTGCCCGTGTAGTAGTCGTAACGGGGTTGGAAGCCCGGCACCGGTGCGGGGGCGTCGTTATAGAGAATGACTTTGGTGCCAGGCGCCACCCCGGAGAAGTCCACGATGACGTCGGCCCGTTCCGCCGGTCCCAAGAAAACCGTGACGCCTTTAATTGCGGGGTCTGCTCCCTCTAAGTTCTGGACGTTCCCAAAGGTGGCGCTGCCCCGGTCATAGTCAAAGTTAACCGGCTGGTTGTCGCGCACCGCCACTCCTGGCAGGATGCCGCCTTCGGTGCCGATCTGAATGAACTTTGGTCCCGCCGTGGCCGGGTCCGGCACGCCGCCATCCCTGCCGTCCCGCGGCCAGGTGGGATAGGCCCCATTCGGGGACGCCGGAACCATGCTGACTTCCGTGGTGGCGCCAACGGTGACCGTGGGAGCGGAGGTATAACCGCTACCGGGGTTTTGAATGATGTAACCGGTAACCTGTCCACCCGAAACCGTGGTTGTAACCATGGCGCCGAAACCGCCGCCGCCCGTTATGTTGACTCCGGGAGGCCGGACATAATTGGAGCCGTTGTTTATGGGCAAGATTGCAAAAAGACCCCCGGTGGCCGGATCAATGATTGCCCTGGCCGTAGCGCCGCTGCCGCCGCCTGAGGCATCCAGGTAGAGCTGCAGGTTGAGAGCGCGGTCGTTGCAGGCATTGAGGATCCGGAAGCGGTAGGCCTTGGGCTCCACATTGAGGTGAGGGTAAACAGTGCCGTTGACCATCATGACGTCCATAAAGGATTCGGGCACGACACAGGTGGGGTAATTCTGGGGGTTGTCCACGTTCGTCCCCGGCACCGCATCCACAGCCTTCAACGCCGGGGCCTGAACCTCTACCGGAGCCAATATGTTGGGCTGCACCCAGGGGCCAAAGTCCCAGCGGCCGTAAGGGTTCAACCCGGATGGGTCAGTCAGGCTCTGGTTCGGCTCATAGATGTGGGGGAAATAAAGATCACCGTACGTTCCCCAGGCTGCATTCCACCGGTCATCCTGGACGGTGGCCACGTCTTGGGGTACGAAGGACTTGTCCTGGATAATTAAGGGAATACCCCACTTGTAAACCCCGCCGCCATTATTAGGAATGACTCCGGTGTCGATCAAATTGTCCTCCACCGGGTCGTGGATCAGGTACCCCGCAGCCAGGCCGGCATAGACCCCGAGGCGGGTGATACCCACGGCGTGCTCGTGGTAAAACATCAACCGGGCACTCTGTTGGTTAGTAAAATAAAAGGTCATCTTCCCCGGACCCGGATCCGGCATGTCGGGGACGTTTTGGAAACTTGCACCCTTGAGGTAGGGGCTCGTTTCACCGGCAGGGGTAAACCACTGGTGCGGCGTCCCATCACTGATCCAGGGCGTAAAGGCCCCATGGAGATGCATGGAGACGCGGTTTTGGGTGTAATATGTCGTAAGATCGGGACCCGTCCCGGCCCCCATGAGGGTGGTGTCCACCGGCAGGGGGAGATTGCCATCCGGGCCCGTGCCCAGTTGGTTGGTGACCAAGGCCCGCACCGGCGTGTCGCGTTCGGCCACGATCAAGGGTCCCAGATAATGGGCGGGTTGACCCGCACCCATCAGATCCTTATAGCCCCGGAATTTGGTGGCCTTAGGCAAGTTCGTATGCACCTTTTCAGTATAATCAACGATGCCAATTTGGTAATAATCGCAACCCGGGTACGTAGTCTTATCCGCGACCGCAACCGGGATATATTGCCCGAGGAGGTTAGCGTTCGCCGCCCCCAGCCCGGGCAGTCCGTCGACAAATTTACTCAATGCCGTTCCCGTGTCGCTCCCTAATGCCGTTCCCGTGTCGCTCCCTAAAGGACTAATGCCGGACGGGCTATTGGCGTACCAAGTCACTCCTTTCGGGCCGGCATTTCCGAAGGCCAGGTTGCCCCCCCATGGAAGGACAGCTACTACCAATGCCAACCCCATCAACAATACAAATACAGGCCTTCTCATCTGTTCCCCTCCCTGAGGCTTTGATAAATTATGCGCTTGGCGGCTACCACAGCAGATGCACACTTTCCAGAGCTGAATCCACGATGGCCCATGCCTATTCCCTCGGATTCAAGGAAGATGGCAGTTCGTCGGTGACCAGTTATTAAAAGCATTGCTATTTCCTCAACCCAGCCCCTGCATACCTGGGCCTACTTCTTCAGATGGCACGATAGGCGAAAACCCCAATATTAAGGCTAGGTACAATTGCCTTCCATCTCCCTTCAGTCCCGGCGGCTCACCACGCCTCTTGACCTTGAAAATCAAGTCGGGGTGACCCCGGCACTTTCCGGAATAACCCGGCATTATTTGCGCGGTGCAGCGGTTGGTTCAAAAGCAATTCTCAACCCTTCCATAGCCTTGTCCACCTTGGTTTTTTGTGAGCCCCAAGCGGTTTCGGAGGCTTTTTTCAAGGCGGCCAACTCGTTTTCGGCGGCGATTTGCTGCATCTGAAGGTTATTCGCCGCCTGGATAAGCAGGCGTTTCTGTTGCTGCGCTCCGGTTCTGGCTTTCATTCTCAATTCGGCAATCTTTTGTTGGATTGCATCCAATTCCTCGGCCGTCTTCTTCTCGTAGGCCTGCCTATCCGCCGGGGTGAAGCTTTTGGCCGTCCCCGCCGGTTCTCCCTTGACTGCCGGGCCCTGGGGTTGGGTGGCCGGTGAGGTATCTTTTGACTGTTGCGCACTCCCGTAACCCGGAGCACTTGCCAGCAACACAGCCATGAACAGTATCCCAAGCCATTTCATCCGTGCTATCCTCCTTAAGGCCTGGCCAAAAGATCTGACCCCCACCTTGATTACCGCTGCATCAGTCTCTCGACAGATCGCCTCACTGCTGCCCCCGCCGAGAACTGTCTGAATCTTGGGAGTGCGTTCATGAGCCCGAACTGCCATTTTTCCCGGGCCCGGATGGCGGCAATCCGCTAACCAAGGCCCTGAGTCTCAGCGTTTAGTTATGATACACCCACCGGCCGCCCAGGGAACCCCATGATTAAGAGCCCGGCTGGAGCCGCGTTGGCCTTGCCGCAATAAATTGTCTGTAACCCTTCTTGCCGATAGCCCGATTAATATTATAGCTAATTTTATCTTTTTCCACCGGTTGGGGCCAGAGAAAACCCCCTTATGGTGAATTTATTTTGTGCATATAGAAGAATGTATATAGGTTAAGTAAAAACGCAAAAAAGGCCATCGGTGAAATTACCTATAATGGACTAGGTAAAAGTGCCCATTTGCCGCCACGGGTCCCTCAGGCTCATATTCGCCTGGCAAAACAATCGTCGGTCTCAAGGTCACCCGGGGTAAATCAACGGCAAATCCGGCTCAATCTGCAGGAACAACCGGGGACTGGGAACAACATCAATGACCTCAGGAGGAAGCGATGCCGAGAAGAATTTTGTGCGGGGTGCTGGCGACGTTTTCTTCTTGACCGGCGTCGCAGTTTATGCCGCAACCATGCCGGATATTCAAGCCCATAAGAACGGTAAATATTGTGGCATGGACCGGGAAAAGTTTGTTCACAGCTTTATCGTCGTCGCAATTCTTCTCTCGGCTGCGCTCCGTTCAGAATGACCTGGATATTTATGAGTTTTCGACCGCAACTGCGTATGAAAACCCTTGCCGATGCCTCAAACCTCTTTTTTCACCTCGAAATTCCATTTCCAGATCTCGTAGATGGCCGGGTACACCATCAACTCCATGAGGAACGAGGTGAAGATGCCGCCGATCATGGGGGCGGCGATGCGTTTCATGACGTCGGCGCCGGTCCCCGTGGCCCACATGATGGGAATCAGCCCCAGGAACAGCGTGGCCGCGGTCATGAACTTGGGCCGGATACGCTTGGCGGCGCCTTCTACGATGGCGCTGTGCAACTGGTCGCGGCTCGTGAGCCGCCCTTCGGCCTTGGCCTGGGCGTAGGCCAGGTCCAGGTACAGGAGCATGAAGATGCCCGTTTCCGCATCCACCCCCAGGAGCGCGATCAAACCGACCCAGACCGCGATGCTCATGTTGTAACCCAGCAGGTACAGGAACCAGATAGCGCCGACGGCGGAGAACGGCACCGCCAGGATGATGAGCATGGTTTTGGGGATGGACCGGGTGTTCATATAGAGGAGCAGAAAGATCAGAAACAGGGTCAGGGGAACCACCAGCAGCAGGCGTTGCTTCACCCGCTGGGCTGCCTCGTACTGGCCGCTCCAGGAGATGGCGTACCCCGGCGGCAGTTTCACCTTGTCCGTGAGCAGGCGGGCCGCTTCCTCGACGTAGCCGTTGGCATCCCGGCCGGCGATGTCGATGTAGACGTAGCCCGTCAGCAGACCGTCTTCATCCCGGATCATGGCCGGCCCGCTGGCCGTCTTGATGCTGGCCAGCCGGCCCAGGGGGACCTGCCGCTTGCCGTCCGCGGCCGGTACCAGAACGCGTTCCAGGGCGCTGAGGTCGGAGCGGAAATCCCGCTGGTAGCGCACATTGACATTGTAGCGTTCCCGCCCTTCCACGGTCGTGGTCACATTCTCCCCGCCGATGGCGTTGCTGATCACGGCCTGGACGTCGGCGATGCTCAAACCGTAGCGCCCCAGTTCCTGCCGATTCCAATCGAAATCGAGAAAATAGCCGCTCCCGGTGCGCTCGGCGAAGACGCTGCGGGTACCCTTGACCGCCGGCAGGATGGATTCAATCTGCGTCCCGATCTTCTCGATGGTGTTAACATCGGCCCCGGAGATCTTGATCCCCACCGGGGTCCGTAAACCGGTGCTCAACATCTCGATGCGGCCCTTGATGGGCATGGTCCAGCCGTTGGCCAGACCCGGCAGTTGCAGCGCCTCATTCATCTCAGCGATGAGTTTTTCCTGGGTCATGTGAGGTCGCCATTCCGATTTGGGCTTCAGGGTGATCACCGTTTCCAGCATGGATACCGGGGCCGGATCGGTTGAGGTCTCGGCCCGGCCCGCCTTGCCCAAAACCCGGTCCACCTCGGGAAAGCCCTTGATGATCCGGTCGGTGACCTGGAGCAGTTTCTGGGCCTCGCCGATGGAAATTCCGGGCATGGTGGAAGGCATGTAGAGAATGGAGCCTTCCTCCAGCGGCGGCATAAATTCCGAGCCTAGGTGCGAATAGACCGGCAGCGTCACCAGCACCAGGGCCAAGGCCCCCCCGATCACCCACCATTGCCGGCGCAGCGACCAGGTGACTAACGGTTCATAAAACCGGATCAAGCGCCGGCTGATGGGGTGCTTTTCTTCGGGATAAATGGTGCCCACGGCGACGACGTTGGTTATGCGGCACAACCAGGGGGGCCGGAAGTTGAAATTCTGCACGTGGGTGAACAACAGCCGCAAGGCCGGGTCCAGGGTGATGGCCAGGATCGCGGCCACGATCATGGCCAGGTTCTTGGTGTAGGCTAGGGGCTTGAACATCCGGCCTTCCACCGACTCCAGGCTTAAGACCGGCAGAAATGCCACCCCGATCACCAGAAGCGCAAAGAAGCTGGGCCCCGCCACCTCCTTCACCGCCTTGACCACCACCTCCTGGTAGTCTTCCAGGCGGCCCGCCAGGTCCCATTTCTCCAGTTTCTTGTGGACCTGCTCCACCATGACGATGGCCGCGTCCACCAACGCCCCCACCGCGATGATGATCCCCCCCAGGGACATGATGTTGGCGGTGACCCCCATCATGCGGAACGGGATGAAGGAGATCAGCACCGCCACCGGGATGGTGATCACCGGAATGATGGCGCTGGGGAAGTGCCACAGAAAGATCAGGATCACCAGGGAGACGGTGATCAAGACCTCCACCAGGGTGGATTTCATGTTGCTGATGGCCCGTTGGATCAAATCGGAGCGGTCATAAATGGGCACAATCTGGACGCCGCTGGGCAGCCCCGGTTCGATAGCCTTGATCTTGGCCTTGACCCGGGAAATCACGTCCAGGGCGTTCTGGCCCTCCCGCATGACGATGATCCCGGACACCACTTCCCCGGTGCCGTCCAGATCGGTGACCCCGCGCCTGATGTCCGGCCCCATGACCACCTGGCCGATATCCTTGACTCGTATGGGGGTGCCGTCGGGGCTCGCCGTCAGGACGATATTGGCAAAATCCTGGAGGGAACGGGCGTAGCCCCGGCCCCGCACCATGTACTCGGTGCCGCCGAATTCGATCAGACGCCCGCCCACCTCCTGGTTGCCGCCGGCCACGGCCTTCACCACCTGAGAGATGGACAGGTTGTAGGTTTGCAGCCGGTTGGGATCCACATTGATCTGGTATTGCCGGACGAACCCGCCCACCGGCGCCACCTCCGCCACCCCGGGCACGGCCTTGAGGTAATAGCGCAGATACCAGTCCTGGTAAGAGCGCAGCTCCTCCAGGCTATGCTTGCCGGTGGGGTCCACCAGCACGTACTGGAAGACCCAGCCCAGGCCGGTGGCGTCCGGCCCTAACTCGGTCTTGACGCCGGCGGGCAGGCGCGGCAGCACCCCGGAGAGGTATTCCAGGGTCCGGGATCGGGCCCAGTAGATATCGGTGCCGTCTTCGAAAATGACGTAAACGTAGGAGTAGCCGAAATCCGACACGCCGCGCACGGATTTCACCCGGGGGGCGCCCACCATGGCGGTGACAATGGGGTAGGTCACCTGGTCTTCCATGATGTCCGGGCTGCGGTCCCAGCGGGAGTAGATGATCACCTGGGTGTCGGTGAGGTCCGGGACCGCGTCCAGGGTCAGATGCTGCATGGACCACCACCCCATCAGGCAGGCCGCGGCCACGATGATGAAGACGATGACCTTGTTGTTAACCGAAAAATCGATGATGCGGTTAATCATGCTGATGGCCCCCGCCGCCAGGGGGGTGATGCGGTGGCGGTGGCGCCTGGGGCGGCGGCGGCGGAGTTTGCGGCGCCGGCAGTGGCGCTGGCGCAGCTTGTGGCGCCTGGGGCTGCGGCGGCGCAGATGGTGGCGCCGGTGGTTTCATCGGCGGAGTTTGCGGCGCCGCCGGCTTAACCTGGGATTCCTGGGGCGCTGCCTTGACCGGAGCCAGGCCTTTCCCCGCCGGTATCGCCCGAATTGAATCCCGCCGCAACCTCAGCAACAAATCAGGATTCGTCGGCACATTCGGCGTATGAGTATACGTGCGAGGTGATGTGTCCTCTGAACTTGCAGATAAATAATGTTGGGGGTCGCGGTCAAACCTTTGCTTGCAGCCATCGGTGTCAAAATAATACGTCTTGCCCTGGTACTCGCTGGTTCGGCCGTCTTGTTTGGCCGGTCCTGTCGCCACTGGCAAGCCGCAAACCGGGTCTTGGGCCGTTTTGGCCACGACCGGCGCCTGGGAACCGCCGCTCCCACCTTGGGCTTCCGGGTGAAGGTAACCCTCCGGATCTTGGTCAAACTGCTTATTGCACCTATAGCTGCAAAAATAATACGTTTTCCCTTTATAAATGCTGGTCAGACCTGCGGCCTTCGCCTGGGTTTCGTCCACTTCGTGGCCGCACACCGGGTCTTGGGTTTTTTCCGGGGCGACCTGGACCTTGGGGGAGCTTTCCACCCGTTTAGGAGCCGGACTTACCTCTGGCCTGGCCGTATACCGCTCCGGGTTCTGCTTAAACTGTTTCTGGCAAGTATCAGAACAGAAATAATAGCCCTTACCCTGATGCTCTATTTTCAGACCCGCAGTCCCGGCCTTGGCTTCGTCCAGGTTCATGCCGCACACCGGGTCTTGCACCACGTTGCCAAAGAACCCCGCCGCCGCTAACTTCATCCGGCTCTCGGAATCGATGAGGAAATTCCCGGAAACCACGATGCGCTCACCGGGCTCGAGACCCGCGACGATTTCCACCCGGTCTCCCAGGCGCCACCCGGTCTTAACCCGGCGAGGTTCGAAATAACCGTTGCCCCGGTCGACAAAAATGGTCTGCTTGAGCCCTGAATCCATAACGGCGTCAACCGGCACGTTGACCGTGGGAGGCTTATTGATGGGAAACTCTACGTCCACAAACATCCCGGGCCTGAGGGTAAATCCGGGGTTGTCCAACTCCAGGCGCACCTTCACGGTGAGGGTCGCAGGGTCGAACTCGGGCAGAATTGCGCTCACCGTCGCCATATACGACTCGTCCTGGTCGGCGAGGGTCACTTTTACCTTTTCTCCCGGCCGGACATATTTCGCTTCATTTTTAAATAAATCCGCCTGAATCCAGACCCGGCTCAAGTCCGCTAGCCGGAATAATTCCTCACCGTTAACGAATTTTTGGCCCGGGGAAACATTCCGGGCCAGGACAAAACTGGTGGCCGGGGCGCTGATGATGATTTCCTGAGTGATTTCCTTGCTACGGACCAGGTCTTTGATCTGCTGGCGGCTCACGCCCAGGTTCATCAGATTGTATTCAGCGGCGCTTTTCTGAGCTTCCAAAAGGTTTTTCTGGGACGCCGGCATTTGCAGCCCCTGCGTCTGCAGGTTGTCTAAAGCATAAACCGCATAATAGTACGTCTGTAGCGCCGTAAACAAATCCTTGCTGTAAAACATAGCCAGAGGTTCATCTTTCCTGACCAGACTGCCGGTGGAGATGTCATATACCTTCGTGACAAAACCATCGCTGTAGGCATTTATCCGGTAAGTGCGAGTCTCATCCGCGGCCACCTTGCCCACGGTTCTGAGAGTATAGGTCCTGGGCGATTTTTCCACCGTCGCTACCCGCACCCCAATTATCTGCTGTTTTTCCGGGGTGATCTTGACTGACCCGGGAGGCATGGCCGAGCCGGCAGCCTGGCCGCCGTCATCGGCGTAGACCGGCTCCATCTTCATGCCACAGGGAGCCAACCCCGGCTCGGCAGACGTGTGGGCCGGATTCATAGGATCCACATAGTGCAAGATGCGGCGGCCCCCGGCAGACGTTTGGGGGTCGACTTTTCTTTGCCCGTACCATGATCCCGCCAGAAATAATACCACCACGATAAGGAGGACGACGGGCACATACCAATATTTTTTTAAGACTGAGTGCAGTTGACTGGCCTCCGTATTGAGGCTCGGTTTTTCCATATTTTTCCCCGATTCCGTCTCTGGCGCTTAAAGAATTACCTTTTGCCTAACGTATTTTTAAAATTATGTCGCAGTGTAAGTCCAGTCAACCCCCAGAAGAATACCGATATTTTCTCTCCCCGGAGTTTGCCCCCAAAACCGCGCCCTCATCCGCAGGCCACCTTTTCCTGACCATTAATATAACATAATAGGGGTTCCCTATAGCTTCCTCCAGACTCTTTCCCAAAGCGCCACGCCCTCTTTTCCCGAGTTTTTCTCACCCTATAGAGGTCTCGTCAACCGCGATCTGTCTCGCAAGACGACCCCGTTCAGGTCTGATCATGGCACGTCTCAGTTGATGGAGCCAAGTCCATGGGCTGAGATAACTGCCACGCCCCAGCAGTCGTTGCCAGCTCAACGCACTAACACCTGTTCTTTGATTGGCGACCAACCATAGTGATCGAAACCACATATCCAGCGGCTTGCGGGTATCTTGATACATGGTTATAGACGTCATCGAAATCTGGTAGCTACAAGCATCTCGAACCAACAAATTACGTTTGGTTGGCCAAGCCTCGGCAGTCCGACATCGAGGACAATGAACCCCAGCGGCCGACGCAATTGGTAGAGGAAGTTTCTGCATGCTTCTTCAGAGGAAAACCTTGATGCAAACTCAACGATTGTCTTGGGATAATCTGAAATGCCCCAAAATACTGCTTCGTGGGGCTACTGGAGACAATTGAATATCCCCATTTAAGATAAATTAGTTGTGCTTTCGATTATGCGCCAGATCAGCCAGATCTACGAAAGTTATGGTCGGCGCTGCCTGAAATCGAAGAAAAATTTGATTTTTGCCCCCATCCTATGCTATCATGATAATTAATATGAGGGTTATTTTCCAAAAGTTCCGGCAGTTGGATTTCAAGACAATAGTCCCAAACATTGCGGGAAAATAAAGGCAGGTAAATGGGCGCAATATATTAAGTGTTAAGTTTTCAGTTGTTTAATAATTGATTTATTATTTATATTTTTATCTCAAAGGGGTAGATAAATGGGCGCAACAAAAATTTGCAAGTTAATTTATGCGGTCATTTGCTTGGTTTTATTTGTTTCTGTTGTGAATTGTTATGGCGCTAACAAAAAGGCTGAGGGGTTTTTTGAGCAAGGGAAAAAGTTATCCTCAGTTGAAAATGCTGATCAGGCAATTGATAATTACAGTAAAGCTATCAAGATTGATCCTAAGTTTGCCAAAGCTTATAACAATCGGGGTATTGCCTATGTTTTGAAAAAAAAGTATGATCTCGCTATCAAGGATTTTAATAAGGCTATTAAATTAGACCCCAAAAATGGTAAGGCCTACAACAACCGGGCAATCGTTTATTCGTATCAAGGAGAAACCGATAAAGCTCGCCAGGATCTTCACAAGGCCCAAAGTCTCGGCACTGTGGTTAATCCAGATTTTTTAAAAAAAATCGAGGCACTCCCTTCTACCCCTGAATCAATATTTCATAAGCCGTCTCCATCCACCTCCAAAACCCCTCAGGTGAAATGATAGCCGCCATCTCCTCTATATCGACCGGGGCAGGCTTTCCCGCTACAGCCTCACCGTGGCCGACGTGCAGGAGTTCACTGAAACCGCGGTAAGCGGCAAGGCAACCACGGAGATCATCGAAGGTCAGCCGCGCGTCAAGGTGGTGGTGCGCTTCCCGGAAGCACGACACAACAGTACTGAGGCCATCGGCAACATCCTGGTGACGACTCCAGGGGGAGGGCCCGTGCCCCTGGCGGTGGTAGCGCTCGGCGGTCTGTTTACCGCCACCCGGCTCACTCTGGTGGTCCTGCCGGTGCTCTACCAATGGTTCCCCGAGCCGGAGACGGAATCATGAAGGAAAAATCCGGAGTAGAACCTGTGAGAGATAAAAAAACCTCGACATGTCACCGGAACGGGAAAAATGCTCAGAAGAAAATAATGCACTCAGCTCTGGTGGCCGCTCTATTGATCCTGGTCGCCAACTGCAGCGCGGCTCGGGAATAGATTCTGGCTCAATCCTTAACCGAACGTGAAGGAGTCTTTCAGGAGGTGACCACCCCCGATGGGCCTGCCCCGGATTTGCAGACGTGGTCCTCAAGGCTTGTCTCAAAACCCACGTGCCGGGGAAATATCACCTGGAGCCCGGAAGTTCTCCCCATGGCGGGCCTTGCTACTATTTCTCGGTGAATGTTGACGGCCATTTGGCCCAGGCGCATGGTTGCTCCATGTGAGGAGTTTGATGGGGAGGGTGTGGGCTAAAGTGTGGGCGAAACCTGGAAAGGCACCCAAAACAAAAGGCGTAACCCATTGGGATTACGCCTTATTTAATCTAATGGTGCCGAAGCGGGGATTTGAACCCCGACGAGGAAACCCTCACTGGACCCTGA
>JAUSOZ010000181.1 GCA_030655955.1 Deltaproteobacteria bacterium | reverse complement strand
ACCACCAACGCGCCGGGGCCTCCATGACCCTGAAGAATCTTTACGGCTTCCTGGGGGGGCGGCGCAACATCTTCCACCAGGACATCAACGGCATCATCACCGAGCTGTCGCAACTGCTCAAGCCCACCCTGTGCGTCCTGGACGGCACGGTGAGCATGATGACCAACGGCCCCACCGGCGGGTCCCTGTCCGATTTGAAGGAAACCG
This sequence comes from Deltaproteobacteria bacterium, assembly GCA_030655955.1. Classification (GTDB taxonomy): domain Bacteria; phylum Desulfobacterota; class Desulfobaccia; order Desulfobaccales; family 0-14-0-80-60-11; genus 0-14-0-80-60-11. The sequence continues at coordinate 6,760 of JAUSOZ010000181.1, read as the reverse complement.
GCACCATGATCATCTCCACCGACCCCGTGGCTGCCGACGCCGCGGGCCTGGAACTTTTGGGGCGTACCCTGGCCGACGTACCCTACATTCAGATGGCTGCAAAAGCCGGGGCGGGAATCGCCGACTATCACCGGCTCAACCCGGTGCTCCTGAACACCATGACCTAACTATATGATTTTTAATAAATATAGGGGTGTTTGCCGCCGCCCCCCTCACCCCAGCCCTCTCCCCCCTCTGGGTGGAGAGGGAGAAAAATCGAAATCCCCCACACTAATATACCTGTGGGTAAAGGTTAGGCTGGCGGGAGAGGGGGTCTTGCAGGAGTTGGAGCATTACAGGCGTTCCTTCTTTATCCCCTCTCCCCCATGGGGGAGAGGGTTAGGGTGAGGGGGAAGTAATCTTCCCGAAGCAAGAAATACATTAGCGAATTAATGAACGGTTAAATTAATTCACGGACAACACCCTATGCGCATCGTCACCGTCCGCCGCATCAGTCAAGTCTTCTTCCTGGCAGTGTTCCTGTGGTTCTGCGTCACCGCGACCCTGGGGGCGAATTGGTGGCAGTTGCGCGGCTGGCCCATCAACTGGATCCTGGATCTGGACCCCCTGACGTCCCTGGCCACGGTCCTGGCCACCGGCACGCTCTATGCCACCCTCATCTGGTCCCTGGTCGCCATTGTGCTGACCCTGGTGGTGGGCCGGTTTTTCTGCGGCTTTGCCTGCCCCTTGGGCGCCATCAACCAGGCCACCGGCTGGCTGGCGCGGCGGGGGCTTAACCTGGCCGGGCGGGTGGAGGCCAATCGCCACCGCCGCCTGCAATCGGTGAAATACTATCTCCTGGCCTTCCTGCTGGCCCTGGCCTGGATAGGGTCGGTGCAGACCGGGATTTTTGACCCGCTGCCCCTGCTCTACCGCAGCGTCAACCTGGCCCTGTTGCCCTTAGCCGATAACGGCCTGGGCGGGCTCAGCGCCGAGCCGCGCTTTGTCGCCTCGGCCTGGCTCATCGGGGTCGTGTTCCTGGGGGTGGTGGGCTTGAACCTGGTCTTGCCCCGGTTCTTCTGCCGGTTCATCTGCCCGCTGGGGGCGCTTTTCGGCCTGCTGGGCCGCTTTTCCCCCTGGCGCATCGGCAAGACCGCGGATAAGTGCGGCGATTGCTGCATCTGTGAGGAATACTGCGAAGGGGCCTGCCGTCCCGCGGGAACCATCATCACCGGCGAGTGCGTCATGTGTATGAACTGCCTGGACCGCTGCCCCGCCAGCCGGGTTACCTTTGCCGGCAAGGCCTCGGCAGCCGGTGAGGTCGGGTTGCCGGACCTGTCCCGGCGCGGGTTTATCGTGGCCGGGTCCGGGCTGCTCCTGGCATCCATGTGGGAGGTCGGCGGGCTGGCCGGGGCCAACCGCGACGCCAGTCTCATCCGTCCACCCGGGGCCCTGGACGAGGAACGCTTCCTGGCCCGCTGCATCCGGTGCGGGCAATGCATGCGCATCTGCCCCGGCAACATCATCCAGCCCGCCCTGTTGGAGGCTGGGGTGCAGGGCCTGTGGACCCCGGCAGTCAACTACCGCATCGGCCGCAGCGGCTGCCAGCCCAATTGCATCGCCTGCGGCCATGTCTGTCCCACCGCGGCTATCCGCCCCTTGAGCCTGGACGAGAAGCAGGGTCTGGGCGACTTCGCCGCCCAGGGGCCCATCCGCATGGGTACGGCCTTCGTGGACCGCAACCGCTGCCTGCCCTGGACCATGAAGCGGCCCTGCCTGGTCTGTCAGGAATTGTGCCCGGTGAGCCCCAAGGCCATTTTCACCCGCACCGTGTTCGAGGCCATTCGAGATGGGCAGGACTTGCCGGCCAAGGTTCAGGGACCTGATGTGAACCTGGAGGCGCCTTTTTCCAGCCCGGTGAACCTGACCAGCGGCGATTACTTTCTGCGCCCGGCGGGGCGGCCCGAGGCTTCGCCCTGGCGCATCACCTGGATGTCCGGCACCCGCCTTACCCTGGATCGCCCCCTGGCCGGAGAGGACCTGGCGGCCGCGGGGGGCCGGGTAGAGATCGTGGTGCGGTTAGAGCGTCCCTATATAGACCCCGCCAGGTGCATCGGCTGCGGCATGTGCGAGCATGCCTGCCCGGTATCCGGCCGGCGCGCCATCCGGGTCTACAGTGAAAATGAATCCCGTTCCCGCGCGGGGCGCATGCTTATTTAAGGAGTGAACCGGGGCCGCTCACGTGGGGCTCCATGATGAATAAGACATTTCACCACTCGTTCCCAAGCTGTGCTTGGGAATGATGGCATGCGCCCAAGCTGAGCTTGGGCACCAAAATTCGTTCCCAAGTACAACTTGGGAACGAGCAGACATAAACCATCCATGCATCATACGCCTATGAGGTGACTACCATGAACCGGAAGAACAAAGACACCGGCGTTACGCGCCGGGATTTCGTCAAGACCGTGGGCCTGGCCGGACTCGCCGTGGCGGGAGCCGGCGCCACGGGGGCCCTGGCCGCCCCGGAGCCGCCGGCCGCGGCAGCCAAGGCCGCCACCGTGCCCAAGCGCAAGCTGGGCAAGACCGGGGTGGAGGTGTCCATCCTGAACCTGGGTGGCATGTTCGACACCATCAACAACCAACTGCTCCTCAGGCAGGCCTTGAAATGGGGCGTCACCTACTGGGACACGGCCGAGTCCTACGGCAACGGCCTGAGCGAAGAGGGCTATGGCCGCTTCTTCGCCCGCCACCCCGAGGCCCGCAAAGAGGTCTTCCTGGTCACCAAGCTGGTGCCCAAGGAAGGCAACCTCACCGAGCGCTTGAATAAGAGTCTGAAACGGCTGCAGACGGAATATGTGGATCTGTTCTTCATCCACAGCCTCACCGGCATCGAGCAGATGACCCCGGCTTTCAAGGCCTGGGCCGCGGAGATGAAGCAGGCCGGCAAAATAAAATTCTTCGGCTTCAGCACCCACACCAACATGGCGGACTGTCTGGCGGGCGCCGCCAAGCTGGACTGGATCGACGCGGTGATGATGACCTACAATTTCCGGGTCATGCTAACCCCCGAGATGCAAGCCGCGGTCAACGCCTGCGCCAAGTCCGGGATCGGGCTGGTGGCCATGAAGACCCAGGGCGGCGGGCCGGGGGCGTCGAAGACTGCCAGCAAGGGCGAGTTGGACATGGTGGGGCGCTTCCAGGAACGGGGCTTTACGGACAAGCAGGCCAAGCTCAAGGTCTTGTGGGAGAACCCCCATATCGCCAGCCTCTGCTCCCAGATGCCCAGCCTGACCATCCTGTCGGCTAACGTGGCCGCAGCCCGGGACCAGGTCAAACTGGCCCGGGAGGAGTCAGAATCCCTGCGCCAGTATGCCCTGGAGACCCAGGCCGACTACTGCGCCGGCTGTGGCAGCATCTGCCAGGAGGCCGTGGGCGGGGCCGTGCCCGTGAACGAGGTCATGCGCTGCCTTATGTACTTCCGGGACTATGGCGAACCGGAGCTGGCCAGACAGACCTTCGCCGGGCTGCCCGAGGCGGTGCGGCAGCGGTTGACCGCGGTGGACTACTCCCGGGCTGAGCAGGCCTGCCCGCAAAGGCTGGCCATCGCCCAGCTTATGCGCCAGGCGGCGGAGATGTTGGCCTGATACCAAGTTGCCGTCATAAAGGTAATTCTGGCTTTATGATCGCAACACCCGTAGGGGCGGTTCGCGAACCGCCCCTACAATTCGGATTATTACTTGTTTGACGGCAACTTGGTATGATACCTGGTTGGGCGTATAGAAGTAAGAAAAGCTCACGGTCTGTAGGGGCGCGCCCGCGTGGGCGCCCAACCTGAGGGCGGACACATGGGTCCGCCCCTAGAGAAGATAAATTACCTGCATGATCTTGGTTTGGTATAAAAGACCAGGGCTCCCATCACCGGGAGCCCTGGTCTAGACCTGGGTGAGCCGTGAAAATGCCCCCCCTTGCTTTCGTCGAGGTCTCACTGAAGCGGCGTCAGGGGGTGCTGCCGTCGTGGCGGGCGGGCCTGCCGCCGTTGGTCCGGGGTTGGGCTGCGACTCGCCGTTGCACAGTTGTCCGTGGTTGGACTCCAGTGCGCAATTCCGCCGCCGGCCGCCCTGGCCTCGTGGGCCGGGGTTGCACCCTGGGTCCGGGTTGAACCCCATTGTACCTCTGCCGATTAATATCCTGGCTGCCTCTATTTTGCATGGTATTGAGGCGGGCCCGTCCCTGGTGATTCAGGTTGCCGTCGGCTCTCATCCGGCCTTCCGCACCCCTGATACGCGCTTGCTCATTGTGCAAACGCCGGGCTTCTCTGGGGTTCAATTGCCCGGAAGCCTGGCCCTGGTAGTTTCGGTCCTGCTGGCGCTGCTGACGCCGGTCTAACCAACGGCCTGGCGGCGGGGCAGCGTACCCCCTTGCTTGGGGAACCGGCTGGCCTTGCTGGTAGGCGTAGACTTCGGGGCTGCCGGAATAAGCGTAGGGCTGCGGCTGATAATAGGGTTGAACCGGCTGGGCATAGCCCCCGCCTTGCCCCGGATCATAGGGGTAGGCCTGGCCTCCGCCATATGATGGGTTGCCCCCACAGAGAGACCCTAAGGCCTCCAAACCAGGGACTAGCACGGCGCACCCCGATACCGCCAGGATGCCCGATAACAAAACTGCTGCGAAAAAAATATTGGCCATACTGTCTCCTGTGGCCGTCCCCCCTACAGATTGATAAGTCAGCTTTACTGAAGCTTAAGCCCCAGTATTGGCACCGGGTTCAGGGCGGCGCCCACTCCCCTGGGTCACCCGCCTTCTTCTTCTTTACAGGTTAGATAAACCTCGAGGCGATATGTTAGCTATTTTCCTGACCTGGGGATCAATCTTTAGAAAGGGTGACCATATTTTCGGGTCTTCAGTCAGGCCGGAGCATCTGTCGGGGGGTGAACCATGATGGGTAACTGTCTATGATTTAAGGTAATTTTTCTGCTAACCTGATAGGCCCAGGGGAGAGAATTTTTTCAAGCCAGGTTGTCGGGGCGGGAGATAGGGCTGGGGGGAGCCGGATAATGCGTGGGGGTCACCCTGCGCCTCTTGGCCGCCGCCGGCGAGACGCCGGGGCCACTGGCCTGAGGGTAATTGAGGCTAACAGCCCTTGGACCGGTCCGACCTCAGCCGCCGAGGCTGAAGACCGGGGGGCCGGCGTTCAGGTCCTGAGCCCCAGTTCCTCCACCAGGCGGTCGGCGAAGGCCAGGATGAAGTCCCTTTGGATGCGGGTGGCGTAGCCGATGCAGGAGCAGCGCATGGTCTCGCGGCTCCGGATGAGGAACTCGAAGCGGGCGAAGTCATCCCCCAATTCCACCGCAAACCGGAATGGCCGGCAGTCCGGATGGGAGAACTGTTCCGGGCTCAGCAAATCCTCTTGCAAGTCCACCCACCAGATGTCTGCCAGGCTGGAGGCCACGGCGTGTTGATTAAGATACTCCCGGACCCGGGGGATTTCGATCCGGGCGATTTCATCCAGCAGGTATTGTCTCATTATTGCTTGCCTCAGAAGCCTATGGACCCTGGGTCTTTACTACCGTTTTCGGTTCTCGGGTTTCGGTAAAAAACAGCTGCTCAGGGGTTCGGCGCCGGTTTAGAGCCCCCGGCCCCCCGGGCCGCGTCCACCATGGCAAAGCCCCACAGGGCCAGGAGCAGGCCGCAGGGGATCCAAAAAAGCGGGTGCACAATGGTATCGATGAGCAGGAGCTTGACCAGTTCCCAGGTCAGGGGGCGGGGGTAGAAGACCGCCAGGTATTCCTGGGAAAAGAGCACCATCAACACCAGCAGGGTCACGCCCAGCAGGAGGTTGGTCCCCAGGACCAGGGCGACACCTTTTTTGCGGTCCTGGTTATACAGTTGCCCCAACCCGGGAAAGACGAACGCCGAGAGGAGAAATGCCTTGAGCCCTTGCCGCATGCTTCATCTTATCCAAAGGTTGGGCTGCGGTCAAGACGGCCGGGGGCGCGGGCAGATGCTTTTACGGCTTGCCGGTCACCGGGGTCGGCCGCGACGCCGAAATTCTGGCTTGCACCGGAGACATCCTTTGGCCTGGGGCATTTTAGGGTGCAGGAGAACTGAAGCTCCGGGGTTCGAGCCCGGGGTTCCCCTGCCTTATTGATTCCTTGCCGGGAGAGGATGTGATACCATAATAAGATTGTATTCCGGAGGCCGCTGCATGAACTATAAAGAGACTCTTAACCTGCCCCACACCGATTTTCCCATGAAAGCCGATTTGCCCCGGCGGGAGCCGTTGTTTCTGAAACGCTGGGCCGAGATCGACCTGTACGGCCGGATCAGGGCGCAAAGTAAGGGGCGCCCCAAGTTTGTCCTGCACGACGGGCCTCCCTATGCCAACGGCCACATTCACCTGGGACACGCCCTCAACAAGATTCTCAAGGATATCATCGTCAAGTCCCGCCAGATGACGGGCTACGACAGCCCCTACGTGCCGGGCTGGGATTGCCACGGCCTGCCCATCGAGCACCAGGTGGGCAAGGAGCTGAAGGCCAAAGGCGGGAGCCTGTCCAAAATTGAGATTCGCCAGCGCTGCCGGGCCTACGCCGAAAAGTTCATCGACATCCAGCGCGCCGAATTCCAGCGCCTGGGGGTGCTGGGCAACTGGGAGCACCCCTACCTCACCATGCGGCCCGCTTACGTGGCCGAAATCCTCGAGGAATACGGCCAGTTTTATTTCAGCGGCTCCATTCACCGGAGCAAAAAGCCCATCCACTGGTGTGCCACCTGCCGCACC
>JAUSOZ010000168.1 GCA_030655955.1 Deltaproteobacteria bacterium | reverse complement strand
GCTTATGGGATGTACGCCCTGTTTTCCTTTCTCTTTCATCGCCAGGGTGGTTATGTCCGCAAACGAAGCCCTTGGCGCAAGCTGACCCGGTTTATCCTGGTGGCTGGGGTAACCGCCGGGACGGGGCTCATTGTCTGGTGTTGCCTCTACCCCGACAAGCATGATCAGCGGCTGAAGCTCGCCGGGTTTCTCGGCACCGTGTATGCCAAGGGCTGGCCGGACCGGGTGGATGCCCTCAAATATCCGCCGGTCAAAACTCCGAACCAGGGGTCATCAGAGCAGCCGGGGTATGCCCTGCTGCATCCGGAGACGGCGGATAGTCAGATAGGACCGGAAAAGAAGCTGCCCAAACCCAGGCCGAACCGGGCTGCCCCCAAGGGGAACACCGTAGCCTCTCGGGATAAGGCCGGCAAAAGCGTCAAGGTTACGAAAGCCCCGGCCCCGCAGTCCAAAAAGGACAAAGTGACCACCAAGAGCCACAACAAGAAAAAGAACCGGTCTTCTGCCCCGAGAGGCAGGCAGGCCGATGCCGGTTAGAAGCCTGGGGGCCGCGGCCCGGCTCCAGGGTGACCCACTTCCGCTGTGATCCGCTACTTACCAAGACACCTGAAAGTTTTTGCCTCCAAGGCCTGGATGCGGCGCCTCCGGTTGCCGCCGCAGCATTCCCCGTCGGGGTAACCAGTGCCCCAGAACTCAGCCAGCCAAACGGGGAAAATCGCTCGGGCCGCCGGAACGGTCAGTCTCGCGGTCCTGTTCAGCCGGATTCTGGGGCTGGTACGGGAACAAGTCTTTGCCGGACTCTTCGGCGCCGGCCTCGCCTTTGACGCCTACGTCGTCGCCTTCCGGGTTCCCAACCTCCTACGAGACCTGTTTGCCGAAGGGGCCTTGAGCTCCGCTTTCGTTACCGTTTTCACCGATTATGAGCAGCGCCTGGGGCAGGAGAAGACCTGGCAACTGGCCAATAACGTAATCTTTTGCTTCACCCTGCTGTTGAGCCTGGTGGTCATGGTGGGCATCTGGTTCTCCCCGGATATCGTCGGGGTCATGGCTCCGGATTTCGGCACCGTCCCGGGAAAGCTGGAACTCACCACCCTGATGACCAGGATCATGTTTCCCTTCCTCATCCTGGTGTCCCTGGCGGCTCTGGCCATGGGAGTCCTCAACACCAAGGGCAAGTTTTTTGTCCCCTCGGTGGCCTCCAGTTTTTTCAACCTCGGCTCCGTCGTCGCCGGCGTGGGTCTGGCTCTGGCCGCCCCCAGGTTCGGGATGGCGCCCATCGTCGGCATGGCCTGGGGCACCCTGGTGGGAGGCTCTCTGCAGCTGCTGTTCCAGTTGCCGCTGTTGTGGCGGGTGGGGTTCAGGCTTAAGTGGGTCCTTAATCTCAGGGAACCGGGATTGCTGCGGGTCTTCAGGTTGATGCTGCCGGCGATGGTGGGCCTCTCCGCCACCCAGATCAATATCTTCATCAACACCTTCTATGCCTCCAGTTGCGCCCAGGGCAGCGTCTCCTGGCTCAGTTACGCCTACCGGCTGTTCCATCTGCCCATGGGCCTGTTCGGCGTGGCCCTGATGGTGGCCACCTTGCCGGTGGTCTCCCGCCACGCCGCCAATCACGACCTGGCCGCCCTCCGGGAAGCCCTGCAATCTTCCCTGTCCCTGGCCATCCTGGTCACCCTGCCGGCGGCCTGCGGCCTGATCTTCCTGGCCCAGCCCATAATTGGGCTCATTTATCAGCACGGCCTGTTCACCGCCGTGGATACCCAACAGACGGCTGCAGCCCTGGCGCTCTACTCCCTGGGACTGGTCGCCTTTGCCGGGGTCAAGATCATCGTGCCGGTTTATTATGCCCTGGATGATACCCGGATACCGGTGCTGGGCTCCTTCGTGGCCGTGGCCGCCAATCTCGTCATTATCCACCTCACCCTGGCCGCCCTGCAGCACCGGGCCATCGCCTTATCCACCGCTCTGAGTGTGACCGTGAACTTTCTTTTCCTGGCGGCGGTGCTGTTCCGCAAACTGTCTGGCTTTAATATGCGTGATCTCATGCTCACGTTCATCAAAGTCGCCGGGGCCAGCGTGATTATGGGCCTGGCCGTATCCTGGCTCCACCCTCGCACCATCATGTGGTTGGGGTCATCTCTGGCGGGGAAGGCCCTGGGGCTGGCCGGGGTGATCGGCATCGGCATCGGCCTCTATGCCGCCATGGTGTCACAATTGCAGATTCCGGAATTCCAGGAGTTGGTCCAGCATGTGCGCCGCAAGCTCACCCGTTAAGGTTCAGACTATCCCGGTGGCAAATCGGACCGGGCCGCACCGGACCTTGTTTAACATAATCTCGATTCGTCCCGATAGATTCTTTAGACCTCAGGCTGATCCCTGGACATGGGTCCTTGGGTCGCCCCAGCCGGCAACCATCCCGGGTGTACGGCTGCATGAGGCGATTTTGAGGCTAAGGAATCTTACCGGTGGTTCGGTGTCAGAAACTATTCCGGCGGACTTTCTTCGGCGTCGTCCTGGCCCTGGCGATTTTTACATTCCCGGCGGTTTCCCAGGCCCTGGATATTATCGCCCCGATACAGTTGCCGATATTTGCTCTGCGGATACCGTCAGTGCCCTTGAACGAAAACGTCATCCGCATTCCCATGACCGTATCCCGGCCCGGCGGAGTTCAGCGTCTCACCCTGGAAGCGACCTTGTACCGGCCGAAGGGTCCCGGCCCATTCCCGCTGGTGGTCTTAAGCCACGGCACCTCCCGAAACCCCCAGGAGCGAGTCGGGGAGCGTCTGCGCTATGACGCCCAGAGCTGGAAATTCGTCAGCATGGGATTCGCGGTGGTGATCCCCATGCGCCGCGGCTACGGCCATTCAGAGGGAGATTACGCCGAAGGCGAGGGTCTCTGTGAACATTCCCATTTTTATGCCGCCGGGCTGGAATCGGCCCGGGATCTACGGGCCACCATAGAGTATGTCTCGGCCCTGCCCGGCATTGACCCGCAACGCCTGGTGCTGGTGGGCCACTCCAGCGGCGGTTTCGCCTCGCTGATCCTGGCCAGCCAGGGATTGCCGGGGGTGCGGGGCGTGATTAACTTCGCCGGCGGGCGCGGTTCCTCGGAGCGCCAGAACTGTTCGCCGGATAAGTTGATCGAGGCCTGTGGCCTGGCCGGGCACACCACCCGGGTGCCCACCCTCTGGGTCTATGCGCAAAATGATTCGTTTTTCCCTCCCCGGTTGGCCCGGGAGATGTCCACCGCCTTCCGCCAGGCCGGAGGCCAGGTCGAATTCGTCGTGCTCCCGCCCTTTGCCGAAGAAGGGCATTACCTCTTCACGGACGTGCGGGGCTTGGCGCGGTGGACGCCAGTGGTCAACCGGTTCCTCAACGATCACGGGTTCCAGGGGTCGATGCCGCGACCTTAGGTGATACGAAGTTGCGGTTAAACCACCATGACCGTTTGGAACCACCCCCCATCATGAAATTCCTTGTAGGGGCGGTTCGCGAACCGCCCCTACGAGTGGACTTTCACGGTAAAAAACTATGAATATTCATGTCATTCTGAACGGAGCGCCGCGGAGTGAAGAATCTCGGCGGCTTTATACCGAGTTGCAATCAAAAAGCAATTTATGGTAGCCACAGGCTTTAGCCTGCGCCTGCACAGGCGAGCCGCCTATGCCACCAATTAATTGCGAAATGGTATTAAAAGAGAGATTCTTCGCTAGGCGCAGAATGACAAAAAATTGTCTTTTGATTACTCATTGATATGAGAGGCCCTCTATGGACCCAGCCGAGAAGATCGGCCCCATTTTGCAACTGCTGGAGGAGCATTATAGGGACGCCCACATCACCCTGGACTTCACCAACCCCCTGGAGTTGCTGGTCGCCACGGTACTCTCGGCCCAGTGCACCGATGTGCGGGTCAACCAGGTCACCCCGGCCATATTCAGCCACTACTCCACTGCGGCCCACTACGCCAACGCCGACCTTACCGACCTGGAGCAGGCCATCTACACCACCGGTTTTTACCATCAGAAGGCCAAAAGCCTCAAGGCCATGGGCCAGGCCCTGGTTTCAAAGTTCGCCGGGCAGGTGCCGGCTTCCCTGGATGAGCTGGTAAAATTGCCGGGGATCGGCCGCAAGACGGCCAACGTCATCCTGGGCAACGGCTTCGGCATCCCGGGCCTGGTGGTGGACACCCACATAAGCCGAGTGGCCCAGCGCCTGGGGCTCACGCCCCAAAAAGACCCGGTAAAGATTGAGTTCGACCTGATGCCCCTGGTGCCCCAAGAGCGCTGGGTGAAATTCTCCCATCAGATGATTGCCCATGGGCGGCGGATCTGCGCCGCCAAAAAACCCGACTGCCTCCACTGCCCCTTGCGGCCCTATTGCGATTACGGGGCCAAGGTTATGGGCCAGACTGCTGTCGATAGCAAATGATATGACCGCAA
>JAUSOZ010000166.1 GCA_030655955.1 Deltaproteobacteria bacterium | reverse complement strand
GGTGCTAAGTGAACAGTATTGGATTTAGGGGGATTTTTTGGGGGGGTGCACGGTAAGGCGAAATCTCAAGCTAACCGGGATGCGAGCATGCACAAGTTATTCATGAAACTGGCCCACACCTATCTGGCCCGCCGGGTCAGGCGGCGGCCACCCCGGCTTTTGTCCGACGTTGACCTCGGGGGGGTCCGGCGGGTTTTACTCATCAGCGCCACCGCCCTGGGGGACACGCTCTTTTCCACCCCGGCCATCCGGGCCCTGAAGGAGCGCTTCCCGGCCTGGGAACTGGAGGTCCTGGCCCACCGGGTGTTCGGGGCTGTCCTGGCCCATAATCCGCAGGTGGACCGGATTTATACCTACCCCGGCCGCAACCGGCGCCTGCTCACCCTGGCCCGGGACCTTAGGCTCCGGGCCTACGACCTGGTTATCATCCTCCACGGCAACGACCCCGAAGCCACCCTCCTGGCCCATCTCACCGGGAGCCCGTATATCATCGGCTCGGCCAAAAGCCCCTTAGCCTTCGCCTACTCCGCCACCGTGTCCCCCGCCGGCCCGTTTGAGCCCGCCATCGAACGGCGCCTCAATTACGTCCGGCTCCTGGGCGCCGATACCAATGACAAGCGCATGGACCTCTTCCTGCCGCCGGGTGAATTGGCCCGGGCCGCGGCCATCCTGACGGAAAATTTCGGGGCCGTGCCGCCCCGGCTCATGGCTTTCCACCCCACCGGCTCGGACCCGTATAAATGGTGGCCCGCGGCCAACTTTGTCGAGCTGGGGAATTTTTTGTACGAGTCGTATAACGCCCCGCTCCTGATCATCAGCGGCTCCGGTGACCGGGAGCCGGCCGAGGCCATCGCGGCCAGGCTTGCCGGCCCCAGCCTGGTGACCGGCGGCCGCTTTCCCCTGCTCACCGTGGCCGCCCTGCTCAGCCACTGCCGTCTCCTGGTGGCCAACGACAGCGGCCCCCTGCACATGGGCCTGGCCCTGGGGGTGCCCAGCATCGGTCTCTTGGGCGCCGACGACCCGCGCCGGGTGGGGCCTTACGGGGTGGACTGGGGCATCGCCCTCCATAAACGGGAGGAGGTTTGCGATTTGGAGCCGTGCCTATTGAAGAAGTGCCCTCGGAATTTATGTATGGAGGCGATTGCGGTGGCGGACGTGGTGGAGATGATCAAGACCTGGTGGGAACCGCGGTGGTTAGGGGTCAGGGGCTAGTTATAGGGCATGCCGTGCACGCCGTTTAAAGTTCGGCGGCCACAGGCCCCCCCTGAGCTTACAGAAAAACCCGGTAATTGACCTTGAGAGCCTTGGCCAGCCTCCTGGCCATCTCTTTGCCGATGGGCCTCTTGCCATGCTCCATTTCGGAGATATGGGTCTGGCTGACCCCCACCAGGTGAGCTAAATCCTTTTGGGTCAGGGCCTCCCGTTTTCTGGCTCCCCGGAGAGCCACACTCCCGTTAAAGTCGGGATAAACCTCCTCCCAGGGAATGGACTCCGGGTCTTCGGCGATGGCTCCATAGGAGGCCAAGGCCTGTTTCGCCTCCACCACCCTGGTTACCGGGATCCGGAACCTAACCTCAACATAGCCGCCCGTAGTGCGCTTTTTCATGGCTTCCGACATAAGTAACCTCTATCACCTTATCTTTCTTGCTCAGGACTCTCCAGACCGCCACATAGGTGGGGCGGCCTCTCTGGAGGTGGCAATGATGGCAGTCCTTCCGGAGTTTGCCATAATGAGGCCAGTTAGGCTGAACCGGGCCGGAGAGCCTCATTTCAGCCAACAAGAGCTGAAAGATTTCATCTATACCAGTGGGCAGTCGCTTAAGCTTTTTGTGGACGTTAACCGCTAACAGGACTGCCCATACCATAATTAATATACCAATTATTGAGATATAGTCAAGGTCTTTGTCAACTTTGAGAGGAGACCCCAAACTTTTTCTCCACCAACTCCTCATAAATCTCATTAATCTCCCGGCCCAGGCGGTCCAGGGAGAAGTGTTCCCGGACGTGGGCCCGGGCGTTGGCTCCCAGGTGCTGGGCCAAGGCGGGGTCCGTTAGCAGCCGCTCCAGGGCCACGGCCAGGGCGCCGGCGTCCCGGGGCGGGATCAATAAACCGTTGTCGCCCTCGGTCACCACTTCCGGAGTACCCCCCACCGCGGTGGCGATCACCGGCTTGCCGGCCGCCATGGCCTCTAAGAGGGCCAGGGACAACCCTTCGCTGTAGCTGGGCAGGACAAAGATGTCCATGGCGTTGAGGAGATCGGGCACGTCGGGCCGCGGCCCCAGAAAATGCACCGCGCCGGCCAGCCCCAGGCCGGCCGCTAAGGCCCGCACCTCGTCAATCCGGCGGCCGCCCCCGACGATGAGGGCCTGGACGGGATGGCGCTCCATCAGGGGCGCCATGGCCTCAAATAATTCTTTATGGCCCTTGCCCCAGTGGTCCAGGCGGCCCACCAGGCCGATCACCGGCACACCTTCGGGCAGCCCCAGTTCCCGGCGCACCGCTATACCGGGGCGGGCGGCGT
>JAUSOZ010000165.1 GCA_030655955.1 Deltaproteobacteria bacterium | reverse complement strand
CCTATCTGCTTCTCCTGTGGATTAACATACGCAGCCGCGTGGGCTGGTCCATTTTGGAGCTGACCCGCTTGGTGCACAACCTGATCATGGAACGCTGCAATTTATGGGCTTTGCTCTGCCCACGAACATCTGATCCACCCGGTTATGGCCAGTTAACCTTGTTCAACTTAGGCGGTACCTGCTAATGTCCCGGCCCCCGGCGCATTCAAAATGCTACCGGACACGCCTGCCTAAATCCCCCTTTTTCAAAGGGGGACTTTCCCTGCAATTCCTTGTAATTTCCCCCCTTTTTTAAAGGGGGGCAGGGGGGATTATAAGGCTTCCCTGAGCGGAAAAAACTTTTGGCAATTGCTATAACAGCTAATAGCTAACTGCTAACGGCTCACCTCTTCAATCGTGCGGCCGCTGAGGACCGAGCCGGGGTCGTCGGCCACGGGGTTGCGGCTGGGGTCGGCCTCGGCGTCGTCGGTTTTGATCAACAGCCAGGACTCATCTTTACCGGTCTTAAACCGGGTCAGGGCGTAGCCGCCCTTAAGTTTGCGCCCCTCAAGCCAAACCTTGACGTGGCCGTGCGCCAATCCCTGGTCCATGGGGATGGCCTGGCCCTTTTTTTTCGTCAGGTTGCGGTAAGTGCCGGTGTCCCACACCAATACCGTGCCGCCGCCGTATTCGCCGGCCGGGATCACGCCTTCGAAACCGGCGTACTCCAGGGGATGGTCCTCGGTGGGCACGGCCAGGCGCTTGTCTTGGGGGTCGGTGGAAGGCCCCTTGGGAATAGCCCAGGATTTCAAAACCCCGTCCACCTCCAGGCGAAAGTCGTAATGGAGGCGGCGGGCAGCGTGCTTCTGGATGACGAAGATGGGCTCTTGAGAACCCGGCCCCCGGCCTGCCGCCGGCTCCGGGGTGCGCCTGAAATCGCGTTTTTCCTGGTAATCCTTGAGACTGCCCCGGGTCATGAGTACCCCCCCTTTCCAGCCGGCCTTTATACTAACCTAAGTACCCGGGGCCATCCGGTCAACGGTATCCCGGGCGTCCCGGTCTGCCCTACTAACCGGCCGGGCCAGGAGCCAGGATAAGCCGGGGGAAGAATAAAAAGCGCTGCTGACCAAATAAAAAAATGGCTGGTTATTGACATTTATATTAATTGTAGTATATAAATATAAGATTTACTGCACATCAAGGGGGGCCACGGCCATGCACTGCGCAACTTTGAAACCAGGGGTAGATTGTACCTTTATGTCCAAAAAAGGCTGTTCGTTCAACGGCGGCAGCTGTAAACCGGTGGTGACGGAATGTGAAGGCTGCGACCGGATTTTGGGTTCCAACGGCAGCTCTTACTGCGCCTCTTTCCCGGACCCGACCGCTAAATGGCGCCGGGGGGCCTGCAACCTGGCCACCCATATCAAGACCGATAAAAAAGAGAGCGCCCAGAAGGTCAATCCGCTGAAGGCGTCCAAACGCCAAGCCGCCGGCCGCTAGGCAGGCATTGAACGGACAGCGCGGCCCGACTTTTCATCCGGCCGCGCTTTCCTTTTTATCCCACCCGTTTCTTCCCTATCCCAACTTCTCCAGGGCGGCTTTGATCCGAGTCAATCCCGTCGCGATCCGTTCCCGGGACGTGGCATAGGAAAACCGCAGGCAGTTGTCCTCGCCGAATTCGCCTCCGGGCACCGCCGCCACTTGCGCCTCTTCCAGCAGATAGGCCGCCAGGGCCCCGGACCGGGACTGTCCCGGCGCCACCTTCAGCCGGTCATAATACGCCGAAAAATTGGGGAAGATATAAAACGCCCCACCCGGCTTGATGGTGGTGACCCCCGGGATTTCCAGCACCCGCCGGTAGATGTCGTCCCGCCGCCAGGCAAACTCCGCCAGCATATTTTTAACCGAGTCCTGGGGGCCGGAGAGCGCCTCCACCGCCGCCTTCTGGGCAATGGAGTTGGGGTTGGAGGTGCTCTGGCTCTGCAGGGTGTCCGACGCCTTGATCCCGGCTTCGGGGCCCGCCAGATAGCCGATGCGCCAGCCGGTCATGGCATAGGCCTTGGAGACGCCGTTGAAGACAAAGGTACGGGCCTTGAGTTCCGGGCTCAGCATGGCCATATTGACGAATTTGGCCCCGTCGAACATGATCTTGTCATAGATGTCGTCGGAAATGATGTAGAGTCCGGCCTCCAGCGCCACTTCCCCCAGGGCCGCCAGTTCGGCTGCGGTGTAGACCCCGCCCGTGGGGTTCGAGGGGCTGTTGATGACCAGGGCCTTGGTCCGGGGCGTGAGGCTGGCCTTCAGTTCCGCCGCGGTGAGATTAAAGCCGTTGGCCTCCCGGGTGGGGACGACCACCGGCTTGGCTTCGGCCAGCATAGCCATGGGCACATAGGAGACCCAGTAGGGGGCCGGAATGATGACCTCGTCGCCCGGATCGAACAGCACCTGGAACAGGTTGTAGAGGCTGTGCTTGCCGCCGCAGGACACCACGATCTCGCTGGGCTTGTAGATCAGGCCGTAATCGGTCTGAAAGCGGTTGGCAATGGCGGCCTTGAGCTCCGGGGTGCCGCCCACCGGGGTGTACCGGGTAAAACCCTCCCGGATGGCCCGGATGGCGGCCTCCCGG
Organism: Deltaproteobacteria bacterium; assembly: GCA_030655955.1. Lineage (GTDB taxonomy): Bacteria > Desulfobacterota > Desulfobaccia > Desulfobaccales > 0-14-0-80-60-11 > 0-14-0-80-60-11. The sequence goes on along the minus strand of JAUSOZ010000165.1, from coordinate 2,484 downwards.
ATGTTGTCCGGGGTGTCGAAATCCGGCTCCCCCACCCCGAAGTTGACTATATCGACTCCCTGCGCCTTGAGCTGATTGGCCTTGGCATTCAGGGCCAGGGTGGCGGAAGGGGGGATCTGGCGGATACGACGGGCAAGTTGCATGGTAACTCCTTTACGGATAAAATTTGCCGGCAGGGGAGGGCGGGGTCGGTCATCTGCCCTCGCCTGATCCCACGGCAACAATCCTTTGATAATTATCCAACATTATGATAATTGTCAACTGCGGGAGGCCTGCCCGGTGAAATCCGTCGCCATCATCACCAAGAAATTTAAACCCGATGCCCTGGAAGCGGGCCGGGCCTTAAAAACCTGGCTCGAAGCCCGCGGCATTAAAGCCTGCCATTTCGAAAACGAGCCCGAACCCCTGATCCCGCCTTTGCCTGACGACGTGGAGTTCATCGTGGTCATGGGGGGTGACGGCACCATCTTGAGCGTGGCCCGCCACTTCGGTGAGCGGGGCGTGCCCATCTTCGGGGTCAATTTAGGGGGCCTGGGGTTTCTCACCGAAATCTCCCTGGACGAACTTTACTCCAGCATGGCCGACCATGTGCTCACCGGTAAATTTGAGGTGGAAGAGCGCTTGATGCTTACCGTCACCCTGTTTCGCCACGGCCGGGTCGCCTGGCGGGAAAACGTCTTAAACGACGCGGTGATCAACAAAGGCGCCCTGGCCCGCATCACCGAGATGACCACCTGGATCGACGGCGAATACCTCACCGTCTACCGGGCCGACGGGCTTATCGTCGCCACCCCCACCGGCTCCACCGCCTACAACCTGTCCGCCGGCGGGCCCATCGTCTACCCCACCCTGCACCACCTCATCCTGTTGCCCATCTGCTCCCACACCCTGAGCAACCGCCCCATCATCCTGCCGGACACGGTCACGGTAGCCGTCACCCTGGGCGAAGTAGTCCAGGACGTCTACCTCACCCTGGACGGCCAGGTGGGCCAGGCCATGGAGGCGGGCGACCGGATGGAAATCCGCCGGGCCCCCTACCATCTGAAACTGGTGAAATCGCCCCACCGTAGCCACTTCGAAATCCTCCGCACCAAACTCGGCTGGGGCGAACTGGGCGTGTGTAAGTAGTCAGGGGGCAGGGGTTAGGGGCAGGGGCCAGTAGTCAGTAGTCAGTTGTCAGGGGATAGGGGCCAGGGGCCGGTAGCCAGTGGTCAGGGGTAACCGTAGGGGCGACCCGGCGGGTCGCCTTTTCTTCTCGTTCCCAAGCTCCAGCTTGGGAATGCCTTTACCCGCCAAGCTCAGCTTGGCAACCATTTTCGTTCCCAAGTACAACTTGGGAACGAGTGGAATAAATAATGATGAAATATAAAATTATTCCACCTCTTTATTTTATATTTATCCTCATATTTACAATGAATTCGCAAGTTGAATCTTCCAATTTAACAAATTTCAATCTTTTCGGAGGAGCAATGACGGAACAAGAAGAATATATTATGAGGCAAATCAAAGAAGGTGAGCCTGCTGATTTATTGGATAAATTTGTATTAGGCAAACTTCCGGAAGATGAAGGCCTAAAGAATATTAATGAACTAGGACTAAGTGGCTATTTAACTTATCTGGAAAATTTAGGTGAAAAGAAGAGAAAAGATTTCTTAAAGAAATTTGCTAATAAATTACAAATTAGAAGTAATTTCTTAGAGAAGTTGGCTATCGGAGGTTTCCCTGACCTAAAATCTGATAGATTTAGCTTTTTAATTGCTAATGCTATGATAACCGGTGACCTTAACTTCTCAGACGCTGAGGTTAATAATAGTGTAATTTTATTCGGATGCGTTTTCGATGAAAATGTTACGTTTAGAGATGCTTTTTTTAAGAAACATTTATTTCTTAATAAGGTATCATTTATGAAGCAAGCAGATTTCCATAGATTAAAAGTTGGCAGAAATCTATTTTTAAAAAAATCGGTGTTCCATGGGGTTACTGATTTTGGTGGACTTAATGTTGAGAGAGATTTAAATGCCTCTGAAGCACAATTTCTTTTTACCGCTAAAGGAACTGATTTCACAGGAATGGAGATAGGTAGGAATGTTTTTTTATCAAAAGCTATATTTTATGGAGAAACGGATTTTCTTTATGCTATCATCGGTGGACTTTTAAATGCGGATGAAACCAAATTTCTTAATACTGGTATCGCGGCTAATTTAAAAAGCATTAAAGTAGGGCGAGAAGCTTTTTTTAGGGGTGCTGAATTTCATGGATCAACAGACTTTGGAGGCACAGACATTTCTGGACAGTTTAGCGCTGAAAATGCGAAATTTTATAATTTAGAGAAGAAGATAAATTTTAATAATATGAAAATTGCGAAGAGTGCTTTTTTCAGGAAAACAGAATTTAATGGGCCAGTTGACTTTGGAGGAATTGAAATTGGGGGAGAATTGAGCATAGAAGGAGCAAAGTTCTTAAATATAGCATCATTTAATAGTA
>JAUSOZ010000139.1 GCA_030655955.1 Deltaproteobacteria bacterium | reverse complement strand
ATCGTCAACTTAAGTAGCTGATTTTATTAAGGGCGATTTGGGGAAATCACCATTATTTTGACTTTTTACAGTGCCATCAACCTTGAACTTTGAACTTTGCGAAGCAGTCAGGCGGCGGCGGGTATTTTTTGCCGCAACTTGCGGCCGGCGGCCGATTCCGTTAAAATCTGCCTCAGTTATGTCTCAGCCAAAAGAAGCCATCCACATACGGCGTAAACCCACCCGCGCCATTTTTATCGGACCGGTCCAGATCGGCGGCGGCGCCCCGGTGGTGGTGCAAAGCATGACCAACACCGACACCCGGGACGTTGAGGCCACCCTGGCCCAGATCCAGCGCCTGGCCGCAGCGGGCTGTGAAGTGGCCCGCCTGGCCGTGCCGGATCAGAAGGCGGCCCGGGCCTTTGGGAAGATAAAGCGCGAGAGTCCGCTGCCCCTGATCGCCGACATTCACTTCAATCACCGCCTGGCCCTGGCGTCTCTGGAGGCAGGGGCCGACGCCATCCGCATCAACCCCGGCAACCTGGGAGGCGCGGCCAAAACCCGGATTGTCGTGGAGGCCTGCCGGGAACGGGGCGTGTCCCTGCGCCTGGGGGTGAACGCCGGCTCCCTGGAGGCCGATCTCCTGGCGCAGTACGGTGCGCCCACCGCCGCCGCCCTGGCGGCCAGCGCCCGCCGCTGGGTAAAGCAGTTCGAGGACTGGGGGTTCTTTAATTTCAAGATTTCCCTGAAATCGTCCGATGTGTTAACTACCGTGGCGGCCTATGAGGAGTTGTCCGGCCAGACGGACTATCCCCTCCACCTGGGGGTTACCGAAGCCGGGGGCCTCATTGCCGGTACGGTGAAATCCTCCTTGGGCATCGGCATGCTGCTGGCTCAAGGCATCGGCGACACCATGCGGGTGTCGCTGACCCGGGACCCGGTGGAAGAAATCCGGGTGGCCTACGAGATCCTCCGGGCCCTCCACCTCAGGGAACGGGGAGTGGAGCTGATCTCCTGCCCCACCTGTGGCCGCTGCCGCATCGATCTCTTTTCCCTGGCCGAGGAGGTCGAACGGCGCCTGTTGGCCGTGACCGCCCCCATCAAAGTCGCCATCATGGGCTGCGTGGTCAACGGCCCGGGAGAAGCCCGGGAGGCCGATGTGGGGATCGCCGGGGGCGCCGGGGTGGGGCTGTTGTTCAAGAAAGGCGAGGTGGTGCGCCAGGTGCCGGAGTCAGAACTCCTCCGGGCTTTGCTCACGGAAGTGGCGGCCCTCACCGGCGAGGCGGTGGAACTGCCGGAGTAGGGTTAATCTTTGATAATTCATCAGGTAAGACTCCCGGTGGTTTTCCCAAGGAAAAAAAAACGGTTTCCCGGTATACCAAATAAATCCCTCCCTATACCCGGTTGGGCCATTTTTCCCCTGATCCAGAATAAGAGATTTAGCTGGCGAAAATCAGGGTTATCCTGATTTACCTCACGTCGGTTTCAACATATTTATTGATAAAAGTGAAAAAATTCTCCTTTTAAAGCGGTAGTGGTCTTCAATTTCACATTTTTTTTGGAACTATTTGCTTGACATTTTGTTACTATTTCTGGAAACATGTTGTTACAGGGCGCTTCAAAGATTGAAGTGGAGCTGAGGTTCGACGATTTTTCGGAGAAAGAGAGATATCAAGGAGGGATATAATGAAATTATTGGGAATAGTAACGGTAATTGCTCTGGTTTCTGCGGGATGCACTGTATCGCATCGCTCTGAGGTAATTGACACCGATAAACTTAGCGGATATGCCTCGGGCACCTATAACTCTAAAAGTCAGGGCCCCTCTGGAAAATTGACGGCGGGGGGGTCAGGATATGGCGCCGGTGCGTCTAGTGCTGGCTTTGGCGCCGGGTGGATTTCCATTGAAACCGGACCCCCGCCAAGTGGCGCCCTTGATTTTGCCCGGGCCATCGCCATGGTCAATTACAGCAAAAAATTAAAGAGTATCAAGTATGACGAATTTGGCGGGGTCATTGACTACGAATTCGAGCAACAGCCTTTATCTTATGTGAAAACCACCACACAGGAACCGAAGCCAAGGCAACACCGACGGTCGTCATTCGGCCATCAACCCATTGAATAAGGCAGGTGGTCTTTATGGACAAAAAAGTCATTGCTGTAACCGCATTAGCCTTCTTGTGTCTGGGTTACGTCGCCGGTACGGCTCAGGGAGCAGGTGTCTATAGCCAGACACCAGCCACGGCGGTTTCCACTGATGGGTCCAAAGCGGTGGGAACGAGTAATTTGTTTTTTGACCCGCTGACGCCTGATCCTTCGGCGTTACCCGGCGGCGGCGTTCTCCCTGTCCCCGCCAACTTACGGGATAACGAGACTGCCCGGCGCTACACCGGCATCATCAAAAATAAGACGCGCTACGAAGTGTCCCTGCCTTCCGAAAACAGTGACGCGACCCTGGTGATTCCGCCCCATAGTTGGATTGAGTATACTATGTGGACCCGGCGTGCCAACGTCACGGCCTATCACGACGGCAAGCCGTTTTATTGTTTGAAACTTTTGGCCGATCCCAGGGAATTTCCCTTCATGTGCGAGAAATACGATTTCATGGCCGAGATCGTCAAACCGGAACCGGCGGCGGGCAGGTATAAGCCCATGAAGAAGAGACAACGGCGCGTCAAGAAGCAACCCCAAGTCTAAGATGCGGGTGAAGGTTTAGGGCAGGAAAAATTTTTCCGGCGGGTGCCGATAAAAATATCCGAGGAAGTAAGGTTCGGCCTTACTTCCTCTTTTTATAGGCTCTGGCTCTACTCCGGTTCTTCCCCAACGCTTCTCATACCATTTCGCAATCAATTGGTGGCACAGGCGTCTCGCCTGTGCAGGCGCTGGCTAAAGCCTGCGGCTACCATAAATTGCTTTTTGATTGCAACTCGGTATCACACCGGCCGGGACACCGCCCGGCTGGCATTCTGCAGGATGTCCAGGTAGACTTCCGAGTAGTTCAAGCGGCCTTCTCTGAGGCCGTAGAAGGCGTTCAGCATCAGGGACGCCACCATGAGATTGGCGAAGAGCAGTTGGGGGGCGCCGGCTGCCATGAGTTCCTCGCAGGACAGGGCGGCGGGATTCCGGTCCTGGGGGGTGGCGATCTCAGGGTGATAGCGGGCCAGCGAGGGGGTGAGATCCAGGCCGCCCTGGCGGATGTAGACCTGGACGTTGCCGTCCTCATAGTCGTTGCCCCCGGAAATGAGGCTGAGGTCGGCTAAAGAAGACGCGTGGCGGCTGACCAGGTGGCGGGAAGCGTGGTTGTCCACCATCAGGAAGACCACCTCACCCTCGCCGATCAAATGGGCCACGTTGTCCTCGGTGACGTATTCGGGCTTCGACCGGAAGGCGACGGCCTCGTAATCCCGGGCCAGTTCCCCAGCCTTCACCTCCGCCTTGTTGCCCAGGCCGGAGAAGGCCTGGCGGGCGGCATTGCCGCGTTCAAACCGGTCCCCGTCAATGAGGGTGACCCGGGCTTTTTCACCGGAATATTGCAGGTAGCGGCACAGAAAGGGCAGCAGGGCGCAGCCGATGCCCCCGATGCCGATGGCCTTGATTTCTAACATAAAGAGCTCTCAGCAGTTAGCAGTTATCGATTAGGTATGGGCAATTTATTATAGATATATAGCAGATACATTGAATCTGGAAGCTGATAAAACCGTTATGCTGGTCTGGATTAATACGGCCGACCCCATGGTGAAGCTACGGCACCTTGCCTGGTGTGCTTCATGCTCAACGCTGGGGTACGGTTTAGCGAGGCGAGTAAGCTCACCCCGGAACAACTGTCAGAGATTTCCCGCAAGGTTGCCAAAGCTATGTGTGAAAAGAAGCCTGAGTA
>JAUSOZ010000138.1 GCA_030655955.1 Deltaproteobacteria bacterium | reverse complement strand
GGGGCGGTTCGCGAACCGCCCCTACGGTCAGTCATGTAACTATTGCCCCATGGTCGACCAGATTATTCTCCCCGGGCCTGTTTCAGCGCCGCTTCCACAAAGTCACCGTGGCGGCAATCCGGATTGAGGCCCGGGCAGGCGGTTTTGGCGTTCTCCAGTTCGTCCGGGTCCATGAGGATGGCCGGAAGAAAAGGCCACTGGCGGCAGATAAAGGGTTTCACCGCATGCACCCGGCAGATGCCGCCCGCCATCAAGAAGACGCAGACCCCGTCGGCCACGGTGAGGCGGGGGCCCAGGGCCGAGGCCTCCACAAAGCGGCGGCAAAACTCCGCCTTGGGGAGCGACAGCAACGCGGCCATCGCCTCCACTTCGTCGGGCTTGACAAAGATACCGCCGCGGCCGACGCAGCAGTCGCCGCATTGTTGGCACTGGAACACGATTGACTTGTTGATGTCTGCAACCATTTTTGAATAGGTTTATGCATGGCGGGCACGGAGGCCCGCCCCACCTTGAAAAGATTATATTTTGGTAGGGCGGCCGTCCTCGGCCGCCGCCACGTTCCAAAAAGATGATGTGGCGGGCAATGCCCACCCTCTGCTTAACCGCCGACGTTCATTCCGAATCTGGCTGATAGCTGACACCTAATCTCATAAGTTCTTCAAAGGCGGCTGGCCGGTGGATTCAATGACGCTGCGCCACAGGGGTGAGTCCAGCTCCACCTCCTTGCGCCGGTCCACCGCCGCCTGGATGGGGATGTGCACATAATGGCTATGCCAGCGGCTCACCAGCATGGCGGTCTTGCCGGCCATGCCGGCGTGGACCGCGTTCTGTCCTAAGAAGCCGCAGTAGATACGGTCGTTATAGTTGGCCGGCATGCTGCGGATCAGGTAGCTGGGGTCGATGTACTTCAGGTTGACCTCTATCTCCCGACGTTTGAAGTATGCTTTGATCTCATCCTGGAGAAAGTGCCCGATATTTCCGGGCTTGAGATTGCCCGAGGGGTCACGCTCCCGGTTTCCCTCGGTAAAATAGCGTTCCCCGGTGCCTTCGGCCACCACGATGAGGGCGTGGCGCCGCTGTTTCAGGCGTTCTTCCAGATTGGCGAGCAGACCGCACTCGCCGTCCAGATCGAAATCGGCTTCCGGGATCAGGACATAATTTACTTCCCGCAGGGCCAGGGTGGCGGTGGCGGCGATGAACCCGGAGAAGCGGCCCATAAGTTTCACCAGGCCGATGCCGTTGGGGGAACCCACCGCCTCGGTGTGGGCCGCATGGATGGCTTCAGTGGCCACTTCCACCGCGGTGTCGAACCCGAAGGAGCGGCTCACCAGGGCGATATCATTATCAATGGTCTTGGGAATAACGATGACGCCGATACGCAAATCCCGGCGGGCGATTTCTTTGCAGATCTCCGAGGCCGCCCTCAGGGTGCCGTCGCCGCCGATAAGGAACAGGATGCGGATGTTGATGCGGTCCAGGGCGTCCACGATCTCGCTCGTGTCCTGGGGTCCCCGGGAGGTGGACAGCACCGTACCCCCGAAAATATGGATGTTGGCCACCGCCTCGGGGGTGAGGTCCACCAGGTCGTGGCCGTACTTGGGGATAAACCCTTGAAAACCGTAGCGCACCCCGTAGATATGACGCACCCCGTAAAGGTGATAAAGCTCCAGGACCAGGGCCCGGATGACATCGTTGGTCCCGGGGCACAGGCCGCCGCAGGTAACGATGGCGCAGTGCACCTTGGAAGGGTCGAAGTAGATCTGGGACCGGGGCCCGGCCAACTCCATGGCCAGGGGTTTTTCTCCCGGGGCCAGGCTCTCCAGATAGTCCAGGGAGTCATGGACCGCAACCCGGTCCGTGTCTGAGACAAAGCTCTTTTGCAGCACCCGGCCATGGCGGTCCACCATGACATATTTCGGGATCGGGGTTGGCACCTTGGGCTGGCCCAACGTGGGGATCGAGGTGTCGAAATCTTCAAATTGCATCGCCGCGGTCTTGCCGGTGGGCTGTTTTGTCATCGCAGCACTCCCCCCATGCCTGATCATCGTCAAAGGCCTGCCCTCCGATACCCGTTATTTCGGCCCCGGCTCCCTAAACTGCAAGGGCGGGCAGAGTCCTGAAAGTTTATCTTAAACCTTTCCTCCCGATAAACTCAAGAGGCAAATCTCACCAGGTTTCGGTCATGGCCTCCATCTCATCTTTCAGCTCCCGGGCCATCAACTTTTTGATGGCCTCCTTGGGGGCGAGATCTTCATGGAGAATCTTGTAGGTGGCCGTCACTATCGGCATTTCCACTCCCAGGCGCGCCGCCAGTTGGTAGACGGCCCGGGAAGTTTTGACCCCTTCCGCCACCATGGCCATGCCGGTGAGGATCTGGTCCAGGGGGACGCCCTGGCCCAATTGTACCCCTACCTGGAAATTGCGGCTCTGGTTGCCGGTGCAGGTGAGGATCAGGTCGCCCAGGCCCGCCAAACCGGTGAGGGTCATGGGGTTGGCGCCCAGCCGCGCCCCCAGCCGGAACATTTCGGCCAGACCCCGGGTGATGAGCGCCGCCCGAGGATTGTCTCCCAGTCCCATGCCTGAAAGTATCCCGGTGCCGATGGCAAAGATGTTCTTCAGGGCCCCCCCCAACTCCGCACCGGTGATATCGTGGGAGGTGTACACCCGGAAGTAGGGGGCGGAAAAGAGTCGCTGGATGAAGTGGGCGATCTCCCGCTGCCGGGAGGCGACGGTGACCGCGGTGGGCTGCTTCTGGGCCACTTCCCGGGCGAAGCTGGGGCCGGCCAGCACGGCATAAGAAATTTCCGCCCCCATTACCTCCCGGGCCACCCCCTCCATGGTGAGGAGCGAGTCGATCTCCATGCCCTTGGTGGCGCTGAGCAGCACCGCCCCCGGGGGGTAATGCGGCTTCAGATCGACTAAGGTCGAACGGAATACGTGGGAAGGAACCGCCATCAGGACCACCCCGGCGCCGTCCAGGACCGCCGGGAATTCCTGGGAATAGGTGATCCGGGAAGACAGCCGTATCCCCGGGAGAAAGGTGTGGTTGATCCGGTCCCGGCGCAGGGCCTCTAAGACGTCCGGTTCCCTGACCCACAGGCGGACGTCCTTGCCCTTTTCGGCCAGGAGCTGCGCCAGGGTGGTGCCCCAGCTGCCGGCGCCGATCACCGCAATGAAGCGGCGCTCAGGAGATTCCAAGATCGGGCTCGGGTTCGCCGTCATCACTTTTCTCCGCCACCTTGGCCACGCTTACCACCCGCTCTTCCGGCTCCAGGTCCATGAGTTTGACTCCCTGGGTGACCCGGCCGATCAAATAGATGCCTTTGGCGATCATGCGCAAGATTTTGCCGCCGTCGGTGACCAGCATGATTTCATCGTCTTCGTTCACCTGGAGGATGGCCATGATGGGACCGTTGCGTTTGGTGATAACCAGGCCCTTGACCCCCTGGCCCTTCCGGTGATGTTCGGGGTATTTCTTCGGATCGGTGCGCTTGCCAAAACCCCGTTCCGTCACCGTGAGGATGGTGCCGCCGGGACGCAGCACTTCCATACCCACGACCCGGTCCTCCGGGGTCACTTCCATGCCCTTGACGCCCCGGGCGGTCCGGCCCATGTCCCGCACCTCCGGCGATGGGAAGCGGATAATCTTGCCGTACCGGGTGCCGATGACGATGCTCTCGTCCGCAGTGCTCAGGGCGGCGCTCACCAGCTCGTCCTCGGGGTCCAGGGAGAGGGCGATGATGCCGCCGGTCCGGGGCCGCTGGAAGTTCATCAGGTCGGTTTTCTTGACGATGCCCCGCTGGGTGGCCATCACCAGAGAGGGGCCCGAGATAAATTCCCGTACCGGCAGGATGGTGGCAAACTTTTCACCCTCGCCAAACGGCAGCAGGTTGACGATGGCCTTACCCTGGGCCGTGGGCGACCCGATGGGAATCTCGTGGACCTTGAGCCAGAAGACCCGGCCCTTATTGGTGAACACCAGGAAAAAGCTGTGGGTGGAGGCGATATAGAGCTGGGAGACGAAATCGTTTTCCCGGGTGATCATGCCCATGCGGCCCTTGCCGCCCCGGCGCTGGCTGCGGTAGATGGTCAGGGGGGTGCGCTTGATGTAACTCCGCAGGCTGATGGTCACCACCATGTCCTCGTCGGCAATGAGGTCTTCGGCGGTGAACTCCTGGGCCTGGGGCACGATTTCGGTGCGCCGGCCGTCGCCGTAGCGCTCCTTGAGCTCCGTCAACTCCTGGGTGATGAGGGCCTTGACCTGGGCCTCTTCCGCCAGGATCTGGAGCAGGCGCTGGATAGTGGCCCTGACCTCCGTGGCTTCATTAATGATCTTCTGACGCTCCAGGCCGGTGAGGCGCTGCAGCCGCATTTCCAGGATGGCCTGGGCCTGAATCTCAGAAAGGGCGTACCGGCCCCGGGTCTGATCCAGGGTGGCGTCGGGGGCGGCCGTCAGGATGAACAGCCCGGCCATCAACTGCTGTTTGGCCTCCGGCGGATTAGCCGCGGCCCGGATCATGGCAATCACCGCATCCAGCCAGTCCAGGGCGATGAGGAAGCCCTCCAGGATGTGGGCCCGGGCCTCCGCCTGTTTCAACTCATAGCGGGTCCGCCTCAGAATCACCTCCCGGCGGTGCTCCAGGAAATGATGCAGCAGGTCCTTGAGACTGAGGAGCTCCGGCCGGTTGTGAACGATGGCCACCAGGTTGATGCCGAAGGTGACCTGCATGTTGGTGTGGATATACAGCTGGTTCAGGATGGGTTGGGGCAGCTCATCCTTCTTGAGCATGATGGCCACCCGGAGGCCTTCCCGGTCCGATTCGTCCCGGATGTCGGAGATGCCCTCCATCTTCTTGTCTTTCACCAACTCGGCGATGCGCTCGATGAGGCGGGCCTTGTTCACCTGGTAGGGCAGCTCCCGGATGATCAGGCTATCTCGGCCGCCCTTGGACTCGACGCTCACCTTGGCCCGGATGCGGATGAGGCCGCGACCGGTGCGGTAGGCCTCGCCAATACCCTCGGCCCCATAGATAAAACCGCCGGTGGGAAAATCCGGCCCCGGGATCAAGGCCATCAGTTCTTCCAAAGTGATGTCCGGGTTGCTTAGAGTGGCCAGGAGGGCGTCGCAGACCTCGTCCAGGCTGTGGGGCGGGATGTTGGTGGCCATGCCCACTGCGATACCCGAGGAGCCGTTGATCAGGAGGTTGGGCAGCCGGGTGGGCATCACCAGGGGCTCTTTCAGGGAGCCGTCGTAGTTGCCCACGAAGTCCACCGTGTCTTTTTCCAGGTCCTGGAGGAGTTCGTGCGCCAGCCGGGTGAGACGCACCTCGGTGTAACGCATGGCCGCGGGCGAGTCGCCGTCGATGGAGCCGAAGTTGCCCTGGCCGTCCACCAGAGGGTAGCGCAGGGAGAAGTCCTGGGCCATGCGCACCATGGCATCGTAGACCGCGGTGTCGCCGTGAGGATGGTATTTACCGATGACATCCCCGACGATGCGGGCGCTCTTGCGGTAGGGCCGGTTCCAGTCGTTGCCGCCTTCGCTCATGGCGAAGAGAATCCGTCGGTGCACGGGTTTAAGCCCGTCCCGGACGTCCGGCAAGGCCCGGCCGATAATGACGCTCAGGGCGTATTCCAGGTAGGACTTCTGAATCTCATCTTCAATGTTGATGGGTACGGCGCGGGTTTCCGTCATAGTGAATAGGCTCGGCTGTTTATTTGTTGGGTCCAGGGTTGATCACCCTCAATCTTAAAGACGTTATTTAACTCGTTAACTCGTTCCCAAGTTGCACTTGGGAACGACATTAAAATAAGTTACGACAATATTTAAATATGAGAAAATATCATCAACCTTCCACATCAGGCGGCAGCGGCGGGATCAACGATCTGTTCTGGTCAATCAAGCGGGAGAGGTGAAAACTTGCCACCTCCCATATTTGTTTATAATCAATATCATCATATTCATGTATTAAGACATTGCGCTGGGCGATTATCTTGCGCCAGGGGATTTCGGGGTGCTCCTGTTTCAGTTCTTCAGAGATTCGGCGCGCCGCTTCACCGATAATTCCTATATTTCGTTCCACCGCAGCTTGCAGCATGTCATCCTTTAGAAAATCCTCGAACGTCTTATTCTTAAGGAAACGTTGGACTTTTTCAGAAGCTTCCAGCATGTCAAAAAGATTTGCCGGGTCCCTCTTGCTAAGCGGCATAAACGACCTCTTTGGTCGTTAGGATTTCATGACGCCGAAACGGGTTGCGAATCGCATCCTTTTCCACCAAATCGACCTCACGCCCAAAAATTTCGGCAAGCTCATCCAGCATCTCCACCCGATTATCGAAGGTGATGCCACCATCCGGTTCGAAGGCCACCAGCACGTCTATGTCGCTGTCGGGGCGGAAGTCCTCCCGCAAAACCGACCCGAACAGGGCAAATTCTTTGATCTTCCACCGGCGGCAGAAGTCCTCAATCTGCTTCAATGGAATATTAATCTTGGGTTGAGCCATAGGTCTTCTTCACGGATTAATCGTCGTCTGATACACAAACTGCCCTTTTTCCACCTTGATGACCGTCACTCCCTTGATGGGGTTGTGATTGGGGCCCATGGTGATGACCCCGGTGACCCCGGCGAAGTCTTTGGTGGCGGCCAGGGCCTGGGCCACCTTGCCGCCGTCGGTGCCGCCGGCCCGGGTCATGGCCGCGGTCAGGAGAAAATAGCTGTCGCCGCCCAGGGCCGCAAAGCCATCCAGGGGTTTTTTATAGGTGGATTCGTAAGCCTGCATAAACTTCCGGCCCAGCTCCGTGGTGGCCCCTTGGCGGTGAAACAGCGCCGTGAAGTACATGCCGTCAACCGCCGGTCCGCCGATGCTGATCAACTCCGGCACCTGGGCCCCATCGCCGCTCAGGATGGGGATTTTTACCCCCAGGTCCTGGAGCTGCTTAGCCAGCAGGGCGACTTCGGTATAGTAGTTCGGGGCATAGATGAGATCGGGCTTGCCCCCTTTCAGGGCCGAAATCTGAGCGCTGAAATCCTGGTCGCCGGTCTGGATGTAACTGGTGTACACAATCTGACCGCCCCGGCGTTCGAACTCCTGTTTAAAGAAATTAGCCAGCCCCACACAGTAATCCTGGGCCTGGTCTATGAGTACCGCCACGCGTCTGGCCTTGAGGTTTTCCCAGGCAAACCGGGCCGCAACCTTGCCTTGCAAATCATCCACGTAAGCGGCCCGAAAGGCGAAGCGGCGATTCTGGGTCACCAGGGGGCTGGTGGCGGTGGGCGAGATGTTGGGGATTTTCGCCCGCTCGGCGATGGGCACCCCCGCCAGGGTGTCGCTGCTGATCACCTCGCCGATGATGGCCGCCACCTTGTCTTTCTCGATGAGGCGGCTCACGGCGTTGGCCGCTTCGATGCGGTCGCTCCGGGTGTCCACCAGGACCAGCTTGACGGGCTGGCCTAACACCTGGGGCTGGAGTTGATGCGCCACCTGCACCCCTTCCCAAACCATCTGGCCCATGGCCGCAGCCGGGCCGGTCATGGGGAGATAGAGGCCGATCTTGATCTCCGCCGTAACCGGAACCGCCCAAAAGAGCAACAAGGTGGCAATAAGCACCAAACTTCTCAGGAAAGGGGGAAAAAGGCGAAAAGGGGAAAGGGCGAAAAGGGACAAAGCTAAGGGGTTATCTTCGCCTTTTCCCTTTTTCCCCTTTTTCCCCCAAAATCTTTTCAAAGCTTGTCGCCCCTCCATAACATAATTATAATAGCAGAAAAAACCGGCGCCGGGAAGGAATTCCGGCCGCGATGTTGAGGTGTCCCATGGAGTTGCATCTGGAAAAACTCACCATCCCCGAAGGGGCCAATCTGATTTTGGGCCAGAGCCATTTTATCAAGACCGTGGAAGACCTGTATGAAATCCTGGTGGCCGCGGCCGCCGGCATCAAGTTCGGCCTGGCGTTTTCCGAGGCCTCCGGGGACTGCCTCATCCGGGTGGAAGGCAATGATGCCGACCTTACGAATGCGGCCACGGAGAACGCCCAGCGCCTCGCCGCCGGCCACACCTTCAATATCCTCATGAAAGGCGCCTTCCCCATCAACGTGCTCAACGCCATCAAACTCTGCCCCGAGGTCTGCCGGATCTTTTGCGCCACCGCCAATCCCGTAGAAGTCATCCTGGCCCAGACCGAACAGGGCCGGGGCATCCTGGGGGTAGTGGACGGCCTCTCCCCCAAGGGCGTGGAAGACAAAAACGGCCAGGCCTGGCGCTATGAAATCTTGCGGCAGTTTGGCTATAAGAAGTGAGCTGTGATCTGTCAGCAGTGAGCAGTCGGAAAGAGATGCTCCCGAGCCATTGAGTCGGTTCTCATTAACGGCTGACTGTTGGGAAAAGTTCATTCTGGTGGCACAGGCTTCCCAGCCTGTGCCGGCGCAGTTTTTTTTGGGCGGCCTTGTGGCGGGCGGGGACGCCCGCCCTACCAGCGGCGTACGGTTCACTTTCTGAAAGGGAGGATGCATGCAGCTGTTTTTCGAACCCCGTTCTGTAGTCCTCATCGGCACCTCGCGCCAGACCGGTCCCGGCGCCTATAACAACCTGGAAATGCTTTTAAGCTACGGCTATCCCGGGCGCATTTACCTGGTACATCCCAAGGTGCCGGACATTATGGGCTACAAGACCTGTCCCCGGGTGGTCGACTTGCCGGAGATCCCGGACCTGGCGGTCATTTCCTTAGGCCGGGAGCGGGTGGTGCCCACGGCCTTCGAGTGCGCCCAGCATGGCATTAAACGGCTGGTGGTGATCAGCCAGGGGTTTGCCGACGCCGACGCCCGGGGCGCCGAACTGCAGGCGGAACTGGTCCGTCTCGCCCGGGAGCACGGGGTGCGGGTGCTGGGGCCCAACACCATGGGGGTCCTCAACCCCTTTTCCGGCTTTACCACCGCCTTTATCGACGTTCCCCGGGACCCGGCGCCTTCCCCCCTCACCATGGTGGCCCAGTCCGGGGCCTTCCAGGTCGGGGCCTCGTCCTTCACCGGGCGGCTGGGCAAGGCCATCGACGTGGGTAACGCCTGCGACCTGGACATGGTGGATGTCCTGGAATATTTGGCGAACGATCCCGACACCCGCATCATTGTCCTGCACCTGGAAGGCATCAAACGGGGCCGGCTGTTTCTCGCCACCGCGGCCCGGGTGGCCCGGACCAAGCCCATCATCGCCTTGAAAACCGGGCGCAGCCTTGCCGGGGCCAAGGCCGCCATGTCCCACACCGGCTCCCTGGTGGGGGAAGACACCATTGTCGATTTGGCCCTGGCCGCCGCCGGCATCATCCGGGTGCGCACCCTGGTGGAATTGCTGGCCGTGTCCCGGGCCTTCCTCAAGTTCCGGCCCATGGCGGGGCCCCGCCTGGGGGTGGCCACCGCCACCGGCGCTTTCGGGATCATCGCCGCCGACGCCTGCGAAGACCATGGCCTGGAGTTGGCCCCCTTTCCCGAACCCCTCCGGGACCTGGAAGAAGAACGCATCCCCTGGCACAAGCTCGGTAACCCCATAGACCTCTGGCCCCTGGGCATGGTCACTGGCTCCTTTACCGGGGTTTTTAAGCGGGCCGTCGCCGGCCTGTTTGCCGACGAACACGTGGATGCCGTCCTGGGAGTGGGGCCGTGCTTCACCTCGCCTCGCCATGCCGACCTGAATATCCCCCGGCGCGGTCCGGGAACTGCACTCCGCCAACCCCCGGCACAAACCCCTGGCCCTGCTGCTCTACGGCGACGCAGCCGCCCACCGGGCCCAGGTGGAGGAACTGGATCGGGAACCCAATGTGGCCTGCTTTAACACCATGGATGAGGCCATCATGGGCCTGGCGGCCACCTGGCGGTACCGGCAATTTGTCGAGGCCCCGCCGCCCGGAGATTTTAGCCTGCCCCGGCCGTCTTCCCGCCCCCTGCCCCTGCCGCCGGAGGCGGTGCTGGTGGGGGAGGCGGCCCTCAAGGTCCTGAAGGCTTACGATTTGCCCCTGGTTCCCGGGGTCCTGGCCGCCGACGTTGCTGGGGCCGCGGCCGCAGCCATGGAGATGGGGTACCCCGTGGTATTGAAGATCATGTCGCCGGAATGGGTGCATAAATCCGACCGGGGGGGCGTGTGCCTTAATGTGACCACCGAGGCTGAACTGCGGCAGGCCTACCTGGACCTAACGGCACGGTTTCGCCGGCGCACCCCTGGCGGCACGCTCCAGGGTATCCTGGTGCAAAAGCAGGTGCACGGCGTGGAACTGCTGATGGGACTCAAGCGCGACCCGCAGTTCGGGCCGGTGCTGGTGGCCGGAGCCGGGGGAATTTATACCGAAGTCCTCAGGGACGTGGCCCGGGCGCTGGTACCCATTACCCCTGATCAGGGCGCCAACATGCTCCAATCGTTAAAAATCTTTCCCATCCTCCAAGGCGTTCGGGGCCAGGCTGGGGTGGACCTCGAGGCCCTGACCACGGCCCTGGTCAACCTCTCCCGGCTGGCGGTGGACTACCCGGAAATCCGGGAACTGGACCTCAACCCCGTGGTGGCCGCGCCCCAGGGCTGCTGGTGCGTCGATTGCCGGATAGTGCTTTGAGTTTTCGGTTTTCGGCAACAGTCAGCAGTGTCCGGTTTGGTTTTTGCAGAGGAGGCTGCTGGTTATACGTCGTCCAACAATTCATAAATTGGCTAACGCACTTTTTGCTCCGAGAAAATTACTTCCCCCTCACCCTAACCCTCTCCCCCAGTGGGGGAGAGGGGATAAAGTATAACTGATTTAATGCCTTATGGTTAATAAACCCGGCAGCATCAGCTACTCCCTCTCCCCCAGCTTCGGGGGGAGAGGGGTGGGGTGAGGGGGGCAGAACGACCGCAGGCAATTTTCTAATCGGACAATACTGGGTACCAGTCAAAAACCACAGCGATGATATATTCGCCTGCGTAATGTCCAACTTCACCAAGGAAAGGGGAAAAATGGCGCCAATGAATCCACGTAACTGCCGGCAGGCCTCTGCGCCGAGCTCCACCCTCATTTTTATCACCGAAAACCGGAAACCGAAAACTGAAAACCCGGGGCCGGAGCCCCTATGAAAGCGGCGGTATTGGCGGCGGGGTTGGGGACGCGGCTCCTGCCGCTGACGGATATCTGTCCCAAGCCGCTGTGGCCGGTGTTGAACCGGCCCCTGCTGGGGCTGGTGCTGGCGCAGTTGGAAGCCGCGGGCGCATTCCAGGTGGCCGTGAACACCCATCATCTGGCGGATCAGGTGCACGATTTTTTGCGGTCCGAGCCCTGGAGTTTCCTCCTCAGCGTCAGCCACGAGCCCGAGATCCTGGGAACCGGCGGGGGCTTGCGGCAGTTGGGGGAGATCTTGCGGGAGGGACCGTTTCTGGCCATCAACGCCGATATCTTGACCGATCTCGACCTGGCCGAGGTTTATCGCGCCCACCACCCCGAGGCCGTGAGCACCCTGGTGCTCCATGACTGCCCGGCGTATAACAACGTCTGGGTGGCGGGTGGTGCGGTGGTGAGCATCGGATCGCCTCCGCCTGGCGGGGGCGCTGACGAAAAACCTTTGGCCTACACCGGCGTCCAGGTGGTGGGCCCCGGGATGATGAACTATTTGCCGCCTGCCGGACAACCCGCTGATTTGGTCCAGGCCTGGCGGGAGGCCATGGCGGCGGGGGAGCGGCTGGCTTGCCTCACGGTGCGCGGCCATTTCTGGCAGGACCTGGGCACGCCGGAGAATTACCTGGCGGCGCACCAGCGGCTCCTGGCCGGCGCCTCCCCCAAGTTGGAGCGATATTTCCCCGGTCTCACCGACCCCCTCATCGGCCCCGGGGCCAGGATCGGGGCCGGAGCGCACTTTGGCGGCGGCGTCTGCCTGGGGGCGGAGGCGGTGGTGGCGGAAGGGGCGTTTCTGAAAAATACCGTAGTCTGGGAGCGGGCCGTCATTGCCCCGGGAGTGGAGTTGGAAGATTGCATCGTGGCCTCCGGGGTACAGGTGAAAGATTCCGCCCGGGGCCGGGTTCTGGTAGGATAAAGGAGTCATTAAGCGGAGCATTTAAGAGATTAATGGTCCGAAAAATTTTTCGTAGGGTGCGTCCTACGCACCATGAGCTTATGGCCGCGGCGGGCGGGGACGTCCGTGGCCCGTAGGCCCGGGCGGGAAAGCGCAGCGCATCCCGCCTTTCCCTCGCTCCCAAGCTCCTGCTTGGGCCACCTGGTGCAATAAATAGATGATGCTCTCACAAAGCAAGAGCTTTGCCTGCAATGGGGTTCCCAAGCGGGAGCTTGGGAACCAGAAACAAAAGTTTTTGGTGGCACCGGCATCTTGCCGGTGCAGTGCACAGCCTGGAAAGGCTGTGCCACCGGCCAATACCAGCTTTTCAGGCTTTACAAGTGAGCCAACACCACAGGAGCAACTGCTTAAAATAATAAGGTAAAGGTCGCCATTTAATAAAAGGTCCCGCAAGGGCCTGGAGGATATTTATGCCGGAATATCTCTGGACCGCACGGCTGGAGACCGCCGCGGCAGCCCGCAACGTCAGCCTCACCTCCCCCCAAACTTTGGCCGGCGACGGCTCCGACCGCCGCTACTACCGCCTGTTGGGGTCCCCCACCGTCGTGCTCCTGTTCCATCCGTTCCCGCCGGGAGGGGAAGTGAATGAAAACGACTCCTACTACCTGCTGGGCCGCCACCTGCGGGCGCAAGGGGTGCCGGTGCCGGAGATCTACACCTATTGCCGGGAAGAGTTCTGGATGATGATCGAGGACCTGGGGGACATCAGCCTGGATGGCGCCATCAAGCGGCAGCCCCAGGAGAGCCAGATTCGCCACTGGTACCACCAGGCCCTGGAAATCCTGGTGGACATGCAGATCAAAGGGGAGCAGGGGTTCGACTCCTCCTGGTGTTTCGACACCCCGGTATTGCACCGGCCCTTCTTGTGGGAGCGCGAGTGCGGTTATTTCGTCCGGGCCTTCCTGAACAACTATCTTGGCTTGAAGATCAGCCTGGAAGACCTGGCGCCGGATTTCGAACGCCTCCTCACCGGGGCCCTGCCCCCCGGCCCCAACTACTTCCTCCACCGTGACTTCCAGTCCCGGAATCTGTTCATCACCAGCGGGCACCTCAGGGTCATCGACTTTCAGGGGGGCAGGCTTGGACCGTTGGGCTACGATGTAGCCTCCCTGCTCATCGACCCGTACGTCAACCTGAGTC
>JAUSOZ010000130.1 GCA_030655955.1 Deltaproteobacteria bacterium | reverse complement strand
GGTGGAACAGACGGCTGACGGCAAGCTCCAGTTGACCATCACCGATCTCATCTTAGAGCGGCCGGTGGTTCTGAACCCCGACCTCCTGGCCCTGGCGTCTGCGGTGCTGCCCAATCCGGTGCAGGATATCGGGGAAATCTTCAAGGTGCCCCGGAACGCCGAAGGCTTCTTGAACGAGGCCCACGCCAAGCTGCGCCCGGTGGACCTGCCTTCCGACGGCCTCTTCCTGGCGGGATTGGCGCATTATCCCAAGCCCATCGATGAGTCCATCGCCCAGGCCAAGGCGGCGGCGGGACGGGCCGCTACCTTCCTGGGCAAGAATACCGTGGAAGTAGGCGGCATCGTGGCCGTGGTGGAGCAGGACAAATGCGCCGTGTGCCTCACCTGCGTGCGGACCTGCCCCTTCCTCGTCCCGGTCATCGATTACACCGTGGACGCGGCCTACATCGATCCGGCCAAGTGCCAGGGTTGCGGCGTCTGCGTCTCGGAGTGCCCGGCCAAGGCCATTACCTTGAAAAACTTCACTGACTCACAGATCATTGCCCAGGAAACGGCTCTGGCCGCGGGTTGAGAAAAGGAGGAGTTATGACTGCTGCGTGGTCTCCCAAAATCATCGGCTTTTGTTGCCGCTACTGAGGCTACAGCGCCGCGGACCTGGCAGGTTCGATGCGACTGCAATACCCCCCGGATATCAAGCTCATCCTGATGCCCTGCACCGGGCGGGTGGATATCATCCATCTGCTCAAGGCCTTTGAGGCCGGGGCCGATTCAGTCATGGTGGTGGGTTGCCTCGAAGGTGAATGCCACTATCTCATGGGCAACATCCGGGCCAGAAAACGGGTAACCAAGGTGAAGAAGGATTTCGCCTCCATGGGGATGGAACCGGAACGGGTGGAGATGTTCAACCTGTCTTCCTCGGAGGGGCCGAAATTCGCCGCCATCGCCAGAGAAATGGTGGAGCGCACCCTGAAACTGGGCCCCAGCCCCACCAAAGTTGAGGAACGGGCCGCCTGGCTGGCCGCTCAACCCAAAGTGGCCGAAGGTTAAAGATAGATCAGGGCGGGTATTGCGGGGAAGAGGGCCAAGGGCAGTGGCACAGGCGTCTCGCCTGTGGACCTCTGATCCCCTTCCCCACACCCCAATCCCATAAGCAAGGGCGACCCGCCGGGTCGCCCTCACCATATTGTGGGGCGGGCGTCCCCGCCCGCCTTGGAGCCATGTAGGGTGCGTTCCACGCACCAGAAAACAGGGAGGGCCATTGGCCCTCCCTGTTTTCTTTCCCTTGGTAGTTCTGCGGCAGGAAAAAGGTGCGCAGTGCGCACCCTACTGCTCTCGGCAAAGAAAAGGGCGGACACATGGGTCCGCCCCTACGGGTCTTTGCTTATAGGTTTTTTGCTGAAAGCTGACCGCTGACCGCTGATAGCTGCCTTTCTAATCCACCCAGTAATTCGGGGCTTCTTTCATGATGATGACGTCGTGGACGTGGGATTCCTTGAGGCCGGCGGGTCAATCCGGTGATTTGCCCCTAGCCTTATTGCGATGCTTGGCAATGAGTTCCCGAACCACCGGCACCAGTTCAACGGGAACCTCCATGGCGGTTTGGGTTTGGTTCTCAAAGGCGGCCTCATCCTCAGCGACCGCTTCTGCTTCGGTCTGTTGCTCATAATGGGCCAAAACCCGGAGAACCCTGGATTCATCCCACCCTGGTGGATAGGTGCTTTTCTTTTTCATTTCTTCTTCCTGCGCCGCCTACGATAGGCGATCAGTGGTTTTCCCTTCAATTCATAGGCAGTAATAACAAAAACGCTATTCGGCTGGGGATCGGGAACATAAATAACCCTCAAATATCGCCCGGATAGCGTCTGACCGATGGCAACCCGGGAGCCTTCCTCACCGGGCCGGTCCTCCCCAGTTCTGCCCAACACTTCTACGACTTCTTTTTCATTAACTCCATGGTCATAAATATGCGGCTTACCCGTCGCTGGGTCAAGATAAAACCGGATATTCATCCCTTGTCCTTAAGGTGGGTCCCTATTAGTGGTGCGCAGTGCGCACCCTACGGCTTGCTGACCGCTGCCTTTCTAATCCACCCAATAATTCGGGGCTTCTTTCATGATGATGACGTCGTGGACGTGGGATTCTTTCAGGCCGGCGGCGCTGATGCGGATAAATTTCGCCATGGTCTGGAGTTCCGGGATGGTTCTGGCCCCGACGTAGCCCATGCCGGACCTGAGGCCCCCCATGAGTTGGAAGATGACGTCGGAGAGCTTGCCCCGGGACGGTACCCGGCCGACGATGCCTTCCGGCACCAGTTTATTCTCCAGGTTGACGTCTTCCTGGCAGTAGCGGTCCCGGCTGCCGGCCTTCATGGCCTCCACGGACCCCATGCCGCGATAGATCTTGTAGCTGCGGCCCTGGAAGATCACGGTTTCACCGGGGGACTCGTCGGTGCCGGCAAAGAGGCTGCCGATCATAACCACGTCGGCGCCGGCGGCCAGGGCCTTGGTGACGTCGCCGGAGTACTTGATGCCGCCGTCGGCCACCAGGGGGATGTCGGCGGCTTTGGCCGCCTTGGCGCAGTCCATGATGGCGGAGAGCTGGGGCACCCCCACCCCGGCGATCACCCGGGTGGTGCAGATGGAACCGGGCCCCACCCCGATCTTGACCGCGTCCACCCCGGCCTTGATGAGGGCCCGGGCGCCGTCGGCGGTGGCGACGTTGCCGGCGACCAACTCCAGGTCGGGGAAATTCCGCTTGGTATCCTCCACCGTCTCGAGCACCCGCCGGGAGTGGCCGTGGGCGGTGTCGATGACGATGACGTCCACCCCGGCCTTGATCAGGGCCTCAATGCGGGGCTCCCGGTCGGGGCCCACGCCGATGGCGGCCCCCACCCGCAGGCGGCCGAACTCATCCTTGCAGGACAGGGGATACTTGCGGATTTTTTCGATGTCCTTGATGGTGATGAGCCCGGTGAGATTGCCGTCGTCGTCCACCACCAGCAGTTTTTCAATGCGGTACTTATGGAGCAGGGCCTTGGATTCCTCCAGGGTGATCCCCACGTGGGCGGTGACCAGGCGGTCCTTGGTCATCACCTCTTTGACCTTCTGCTTCAGGTTGGTTTCAAAGCGCAGGTCCCGGTTGGTAACGATGCCGACTAACTTCTTGCCCTCCACCACCGGGATGCCGGAGATGCGGTAGCGCTCCATCAGTTGCAGCACGTCGGCAATCCGGGCCTCGGGGCCGATGGTCACCGGGTCGATGATCATCCCGGACTCGGACTTTTTGACCTTTTCCACTTCCAGGGCCTGGGCCTCGATGGTCAGGTTGCGGTGCAGGATGCCGATGCCGCCCTGGCGGGCCAGGGAAATGCCCGTATCCGCCTCGGTCACCGTGTCCATGGCGGAACTGATGAGGGGAATGTTGAGGAAGATGCGCCGGGTCAGGCGGGTGCTGAGGTCGGCTTCGCTGGGCAGCACCGACGAGGCCCCCGGCAGCAGCAGCAGATCATCGAAAGTGAAGGCATAGTGAATGCTATCCTGAGACATACGGTTTATCCCCCAGCGTTTGAGTTCCCGGTGGCAAGATGCTCCCGCCATGCGGAGCGGAACATGGTTAAGTGATTGGTTTTTCTAGTGATCATGGTCCCAGCGCTTGGATACAAACGAGTGGTTAACTTAAATTAATAATTTTATCTTTTTCTGCGGAATCCCGAAACTCAAAACTTGAGGGCCATCTCGTGCAAGACCCCTTCCAGGAGCCCGGCGTCGATCACCAGCAGGGAATCGGCCCGGCAGACCGTAAGGATAGTCAAAATGATCAGGGCTCCGGCCACCATGACCCCGGCCTTGGCGGGCTCGATCCCGGGCAGGCGGGCCCGGGCCGCTTCGGGCAAACCGGCCAACAGTTCAGCCAGGGCCGCCACCTGATCCCGGGTCAAGATCAGGTTGTTGATCTTATTCGGATCATAGGCCCGCAACTTTAATTGCAGGGCCGCGAGGGTGGTGACCGCCCCGGCGGTGCCCACCAGGCAAAATTCCCCTGCCAAATAGGGCTCGATAGCCCCCTGATAGAAAGAACCCAAGCGGGCCGCTAGTTCCTCTTGCAAGGCCGCTACGGGCTCCGGCAGCGGCGGATCGCCCAGGGGGCGGGCCTGGATCAGGGTCAGGACCCCCAGGGGCAGGCTGGCGAAGACCGGCTCCTGGCCCGGACGCACGAGGGCGAACTCGGAGCTGCCCCCGCCCACATCAAAGACCAGCACGTTAGGGGCCGTCAGCACGGCCGGCGTCAGGCTGGTGAGCACCCCGGTAAGCGACAGCCGGGCCTCGGCCTCGGGGGCCAGCACCTCGACGGCCAGCCCCAGGGTATCCTGGACCTGATCCAGAAAGAGTTGCCGGTTGCGGGCCTGGCGCAGGGCCTGGGTGCCCACGGCCCGGCAAACTTCTACGCCCTGGGCCATCATCAGCTGCTTGAAGGTTTGGAGAGCTTTGAGGGTCCGGGCCATGGACTCGGGGGCCAGATCATTGGTGGCGGCCAGCCCCTGTCCCAGCCCGGTAATCTCCCGGCGGTGGAGCAGTACCCGGAACTGCCCGGTGGGGGTCGGCTCCGCCACGGCCAGGCGCACCGTCAGGCTGCCCAGGTCCAGGGCGGCGAAGCGGCGTAGGTGAGCAGGGTCGGTCATGGTCTCCCTAAACTCTTTCACAGGTAAATGTCGGGGCGGGGTTAAAACCCGCCCCTACCGCGATAGATGAGATTCAAAATGTAGGGTGGGTCGCCGCCCCCAAAATTCTGGGTATGGCGAGCAATGCCCGCCCATAGTTGACGTCTAAAAGAGCTGCAGATGATGTGCGGCCTCAATCCTTTTCCAGTACAAAAATTTCCGGCAGGGTGCGGCTCTGTTCGCCGCAATCCAGGCCGTAACCCACCAGGAAGCCCTGCTCCACCACAAAGCCGACGTAATCCAGGGGGACGTCAACTTCCCGGCGCTCTTGCTTGTCAATGAGGCAGCAGATCTTGAGGGAGCGGGGCTGGTGGGTGGCCAGATGCTGCTTGAGAATAGCCATGGTGAGTCCGGTGTAGACGATATCTTACACGATGAGGACGTCCCGGTCTTTAAGTGACTTTTCCACATCCTTGGTGATGTGAACCTCGCCGCTTGAAGTGGTGCCGGCGCCGTAGCTGCAGAGGCGGACGAAATCCACTTCCACGGGGAACGGCAGGGCCCGCACCAGGTCGGCCATGAAGATGAACACTCCTTTCAAGACCCCCACCATCACCATATTCGGGCCGGCATAATCCCGGCCGAGGCGCTCGCCCAGCTCCGCCACCCGCCGGGCAATCTCGGCCCGGGAGATGAGGCAACGCTTTGTGGTACCCATTATAATCCCTCCCTGCTGGCTTAAAAATAAAAGAAGGCGGCGGAGTTGTCAAACCTTAATGCCGGAGTCCGGCGCCATCGAACGGCCGCCGACTACTGCAGCAAGTGCATCTTCCCAGGATTATCTACACAAAGGTTGAAGGTTCTCCCTCCCCCTTGATGGGGGAGGGCTGGGGTGAGGGCGAAATTGCTGGGTCTTGCTTCAACCTATCCCCCTCCCCCCAACCTCCTCCTACTAGGCTAAGCATTACCCAAAAGTTGGGAAGTGGTTGATTCACCAGGTTTTGGGTGGCACAGGCTTTCTAGCCTGTGCGGGGATTTTCGCACAGCCTGGAAAGGCTGTGCCACCAGTCAGAAAAACTTGTGACTAAGGATAAGCCCACCAGGGGAGGAAGAGTTCTTGAGGCCAACATTTTGCCAGGTATCTGTGGGACACGAGACAATCAGGGGTCCAGGAGGCAGGGCGGGACGGTCTGGGTCAGCTTGTCGGGCCAGGAATAGGCGCAGAAGTAGAGCTGGGAGTCGCAGAGGCAGGCGTCGGTCTCATGGGACAGAAGATAGACGCAGGCAAAACAGCACTCCGGGAGTTCATCCCCGCAGGAGAAGGGCACGCTGTACTGTCCGGCGCGAAATTCGTCGAGGTTGATCATCTGGCCCTGTCTAATACCAAAGTCGCAATCATAAGGTGATTTTTGGTAGCCGCAGGCGAAAGCACGCGCCACCCTTTGACTGCAATGTGGTCTAAGAGATGCAGCCGGGAGGCGACCGGCCCATTTCGGGAGCCTTGCCGTTGTGTGGGCTTTTAAAGCAAACCGTACCGCGACCCCAAAAAACTATAGCGTAATCCTTCCCAAACTGCAATTCTCCGGTGGGGCGGGCCTTTAGGCCCGCCAGCGAAAGGCGGCCAGGCAGGGCCGCCCCACCGAACGCGGGTTTTTTTCAACCGACTGAAATTCCTTCACGTCTTAGCCAGCAGTGTCCGGTTTAGTTTTTGCAAAGGAGGATGTTCGTTATACGCTGTCCAACAATTCATAAATTCGCTAACGTACTTTTTTCTCCGAGAAGATTACTTCCCCCTCACCCTAGCCCTCTCCCCCATTGGGGGAGAGGGGAAAAAGTGGAACCGATTTAATGCCTTGTTGGTTACTAAATCCGGCGACATCTCCTACTCCCTCTCCCCCCGTTTCGGGGGGA
>JAUSOZ010000116.1 GCA_030655955.1 Deltaproteobacteria bacterium | reverse complement strand
AGCCACGCCCAAAATTCGGGTAACACGCTGATTTTGTGACCAAACTTCAAGAAATTCATTACACAAGTTACCGAAGTCTCCATATTGGCTATTCCCGGCGATTTCTCCCGGACAACCCCGGAACATTTTGCAAGAGGCTCTCCTGGTTGTTCCTTTTTGATTGCTTTTATCTCATTATCTTTTGTTAAGTTATCCGCTTGTAATTTTGCAATCTTCTTTTGAAGCCTATAATTGATGGTTCCGTAAAAAGTAAGAATTTGCAAAAAACTGGGTTGTAACTCATTGATTTTATTGAAAGCGAATTCCAGAAATAAAGCCTTTTCCGACTTTTTACGAGTTCATCATAATTAACTTTTTCCAGTTCCTTTACATATAAAGATAGTTCTGGAGCGGCATCTCTGAGTTTCCTGGTAATCTCGTTTGGATGGCTCATAACCCTCTCCTTTTAATAACTCGTTCCCAAGTTGGAATTGGGAACGCAATTATGGCCCAATCCTGGCATGGCAACCCGAATGAAAACCAACCCATCATAACGATTTAATCGCCAACCCAGTCCGAACCCTAGACGGACCCAATTCCCTGACTAGTTTTCGCCAACCTCGCCAAGGGCCAGTTTACCCTTCCCGGCTTTCCATAAATTCCATATAGTCCGGATCTCCTACAGGGAGCTTGGTTTCATCTTCAACCGCCTTGGCCTCAGGAGATTCCACCATTTTGACGGCTCGCGGTTTCCGGGGTCGGCGGACCGGGGCCACGGTCTCTGGGGCGACAATCTCCTCTTCCAAAGCAGCCAAGACACGATAAATTGCCTTAATTTCCTGCACCAATTCCTTGGGGGAGAGTTCGGTCATGGAGGCATGCGAGCTGACAATCTGGGCGGTTAAATTCAGGACTTCACTGGCCATGGGAATTTCTCCTCTTATTTTATTCCGGTACCGAAGTTGTGCTTGGGAACCGGAAAAAATCCGGTGATTATATCTTTTCGGTGTATCTGACGCCCTCGAGGCCCTTAAAATGGGCGTCTTGGGTCCAGATAACCCCGAGGTAAGTTCGCGCGGTGGCCAAAATGACGCTATCCGCCAGAGGCAGTTTGAGATCGCTGCTGATTCTGGCGGCTCTGAGGGCTAGACTGGCGTCCAAAGGCACAATCAATCCCTGGTGCATTGCTGCGGCCGCCTGGAGGGCGGCATCCTCCCCCCTTTGTTGGAAGACTCGTTTGAATACTTCCAGGAGGCAGATGGTGGGAACTATGAGAGACTCCGTATCCTCCAAGGCCGCGGCATAGAAATCAGCATTGGGGCCGTCGGCAAAGTACTCCAGCCAGCCGCAGGAATCCACCAGGTTCATACTCGATCCTCGGCGCGATCCACCTCCGTATCAATCCCCTTGATAAACCCTCGCAAAGATTTGGGCTCCCTTATGGGTATGAGTTCGATGCGATTTTCGTACTGGAGGACCTGAACCCTGGTTCCGGGCTGAATATCCATGGACTCCCTCACCTCGCGAGGGATCACTACCTGAAATTTCGATGAGACGGTGACTTGCTTCATGACGATCTCCATCGATAACAGTTTCGTTCTACGCTATCACAATCGATACTATGAGGCAAGATGAGACATATGGTGGGACTTGTAGCAGCTGAGCTCAGTGTACTAAGGCTCCAACACCACCTTTAAGGATTCCTGGGCTTCAGCCACAATCTTAAAGGCGGCTTGAATCTGCTGTAATGGCAGGGTCTGGGTAATGGTGTCTTTGATGTTGATGGTTTTATCGGCAATGAGGGCCAGGGCGGCTTCCAAATCAACCGGCGCGGCGCCGTAGGATGAGGTTACGGTGAGTTCATTGCGCCAAAAGTCGGGGATGGGAATGGCGATATCCCGGTTGGGGATGGCAAAGAGGAGAATAATGCCTTTTTTATCGATGCAGCGGAAGGCCTGCTCCACCGCGGCGTAAGCGCCGGTGCAGACGAGGACCCGATCCGCCTTGAGATTCAGGTCTTGAGCGGCATGCACCACTTCATCGGCGCCGAACTCCTTGGCTTTCTGCAAGCGATAGGCGTTAATGTCGGTGGCCACCACCCGGGCGCCGGTTCGCTTGGCCAACTGGATATTCAGGATGCCGGAGATGCCGCAGCCCAGGATCAATACGGTGTGGTCGGCCCGGATATCAATCAGCCCCAGGCCTCGAACCCCGCAGGCCAAGGGCTCGATCATGGTGCCTTCGAGATAGGAAACCTGATCCGGTAAGACATACACCCCATAATCGACATTAATCTTGGGCACCCGGACAAATTCGCTATAGCCGCCAGGATCATAGTTGCCGGAATGCAGCGTATCGCAGGCCGTATGATTGTCGTCCCGACAATATTTGCAGGTATTACACGGCACATGATGGCTGACAAATACCCGCTGGCCGATCTGGTAGCGGTCTGATTTCGACTCCACGATGTCGCCGGCGATCTCATGGCCCAAAATACGGGGAGCCTTCTGAATGCGGTACCATTCCATGACATCGGTGCCGCAAATGCCGCTGGCACGGACCTTGACCAGAATCTCCCCCGGCCCGATCTTGGGCGTGGGAAGTTCCTCCAGGCGAATATCGTTATTGTTGTAGTATTTGGCGACCAGCATATGGGTGAATTGTCGGATTACGCCTTGGCTTTCGGCTTATCTTCTTTGGTCTGCTTCAGGATCTCGTGAGCCTGTTTGACGGTAACATTGTCATGGACAATGGCCCGCAAGGCCTTCGCCATAGCCACCGGATGCTCACTCTGCCAGACATTGCGGCCCAAATTGATCCCTACGGCGCCCTTCTGGATACCGTCATGCACAAATTCCAGCACTTCCAGTTCGGTCTCGCACTTGGGCCCACCGGCCATGATAACCGGCACCGGGCAGCCGTTGACGACTTGATCAAAATGTTCCTCGCACCAATAGGTCTTCACCACCCTGGCGCCCAGCTCCGCGGCGATGCGGCAGCATAATTTCAGATAACGGGCCTCCCGTTGGTCCAATTCCCGGCCGACCGCGGTAACCGCCATCACCGGGATGCCGTAATCCTCGCACATATTTACCAGAGTCGCCAGATTCTTGAGCGTCTCCTTTTCATATGCACTGCCGATAAAGATCGACAGCCCCACGGCGGATGCGTTCAAGCGGATAATCTCGGTAATCGAGGTGGTGAGTTCCTCATTAGCCAAATCCTTGCCCACCATGCTGGTACATCCGGAGACCCGCAGCACAATGGGTTTGCTGGTGAGCGGATCCAGCGCCGCCCGCAATACTCCTCGGGTGACAAAGATCGCGTCCGCATAAGGCAGCAGCGGTTTTACCGTCTCTCCCGGCCGCTCCAGCTTCCGGGTGGGCCCTTGAAAATATCCATGATCAATCGGCATAAAAAAACATTTGCCATTGGGCATAAGTTGGTTTAAGCGATTTTTCATTCCCCAATTCATGGGTAGATCTCCTATCCTTTGAGCATTATTAATACTATTTATGAAAAATTATTCCGGCCGGACCAGCAAATAACCTTTATTGATCAACCAATGGTGAAATTGATACGTGGTGTATCTACAATCTGCCTTACAAGTCTGCCTTATCTGTTCATACATATCCGAGCCCGGTGGTTGTATATTCAAATCCATCTGTACCGGACACTGCACATCCTGGCAAAATTCCCGGCGTTGATAATCAATATAACCATCGATAGACATCTCATGCCCCAATCTGGATCTTAAAATGGAACACTCGTTCCCGGCTGTTCTTTTCTAAGGTTTTGGTGGGCAGTGCCCACCCTACATCTTTACCCTTATTTCTGCTTCGGCGGTAGGTTGCGGATGCGTTCGATTTCGGCCTGTTCCAGTTGGAGAAATTCATCCCGGGGGTAGTCATTGCGGATGGCCCGGGTGACCCGGTGAATGGAGGTCATGAAAGGCGCCGAATACATGTTTTCCCAGGTGATGTGCACCGTGTCCGTTTCCGGCTCAAAATGTGCCCCCCGCCAGGTCCCAAACACGGCGTCGAACTCCAGTTCGTAGAGTTCATCCCAGACCAGCTTCAGGAGTTCCACCACCTCGGCTTCTTCGAGCCGCTGATCGCAATAATAGAGCCTGTAGTCTTTCATTAAGGTTCCTGCTTTAAAAGGGTTCTCATCTATGCCCCGGCGCCAGGCCGCGGCCCCGAAAACCGGCGGCTCGCCGGTTTCCTCGTGTATTTTCCAGACGCGAGATTGACCTCAGTTTATAAATCTTAGGGACGGGAAGCAAGAGGCCAGCCAGAAAAAAACCGGGGCGCCGCCAGGCGACGCCCCGGGTAAGGTTACGGTAGCCTACTTTTTCTTTTTTTCTTGGAAGAGCTTGCAGTCTTTGGGAGCCGTGAAGGCGCCCGGCCGCGCTTCCTTGAAAACGCCCAGCAGGAAAGGATATTCGATGGCCCGGCAGTGCCCGAAACATGCCTTGGACATCTGCGGGTCGTAGGTATATTTAAAGTTCTTGCAATCGTCACACAGAATCGCCATATTGAGGATTCCTCCTATCTTCCGTAGTTACGGCTGTTACCAGGATTTCCCGTATTTGCGCTGGGCCGTGATGCGTTTCCAGCAACTGCCGTCCAGATCTTCCGGTTTGAGCTGGGTGCAGGCGACGAGCTTACCCCGAGCCGAGACGGTAAGATTCTTGGGCTTGCCCAAGAAGGTGACATTGGCAAAGGGCGGGGCCGAGGTCTTGCCTTCCCCGGACAGGGGCTTCAGGTCTTCGGTCTCGACGTAGCCCGGCAGGATGAATTCTTTGCCTTTGGCCTTTTCCGGCTCTACTACCCGCTGGCCGTTTTCCCACTCGGCATAATAGAGTTCATCACAGCCGCCGCATTTGAAGTTGCCTTTGTATTCCCAGTAGCTGTAAGGATCCAGGAAATTCCTGGCCTTACATTTTCCACAATCGTATATCAACGACATTTTGTATTCAGTCATATCGAGTCAATCCTCCCGTTACGGATAAAGGTGCGGCTTTCGGAGGCACGGATTGGCCCCCCTACCGCCCCTAGGTTAGATGACTTCCTTGGCTTCCATCTCCCGGATCTGCTCCAGGTTGAGGCCGATAACCCGCTGGTAGATTTCCTCGTTATCGGAGCCCACCGGGCGGTGCACGTGTTTCAAGCGCGGTGGCGACTCACTCATCTTGTACATGGTTTTCTGGGTGAAGACGTCGCCGTAGTACGGGTCATCATACCAGCCCAGGGATCCCCGCTCCAGGAAGTGGTCGCAATTGGCCGCTTCCAGAATGGTGAGCAGGGGCTGAGAGATGATGCCTTTGCTGGTGAAGATGCGGTTGGCTTCTTCCTTGGTCTTGTCTTTCAGGAACTCCTCGATGGCCGGATAGATCTCTTCCTGGGCCCGGGCCTCGACGCGATCGTCGTGGCTGGCGTACTTTTTGCCCAGGTCGGGACGGCCGATGAGCTTCATCAGGTTGGCGAAATCTTCGTCCGTGTAGGCCTGGACGCAGATGTAGCCCTCTTCCTTCTCCGCCGGATGGTCCGAATGGGGATGGGAGGAGAGGCCGCAGGCGCAGATGCCGTTGACGCAGATTTCAGTATCCCAGTTGCCCCAGCGCATCCGAACGACACCGGTGCGGCCCCACAGAGGCAGGGCGTATTCGGTGTAGCGGGTGGAACCTTGTACCTGGGAGCATTCGAAGAAGTTGCCCAGGCCCGAGACCGTGTCCCGCCAGTAGAGGCCGGCCAGCATGCCGGTGGAGACCAGCATGCCTACGGAGTAGTCCATGATCCAGGTGGTGTGCTTGCTGGGAAAGCCAGCAGAGGCGCGGCCGGCCCGGTGGCCGGTGAAGGAGAAGACGCCGCCTTTGGCCTGGCCCAGGATGTCGTAGGAGGCCCAGTTCCGGCCGGGGCCAAAGCCGCCGAAGCCGCCGCACCAGGCTAACACGATGCGGGGATTGACCTCTTTGCAGGCGCCGTAGCCGATCTTCCAGCGGTCGAAGGTGCCGGGCCGGTAGTTCCACACCATGGCATCGGACTTCTGCACCATGTTGTAGAAGATTTCCTTGGCCTCCGGTTTGCGGTAGTCCATGGTAACGAAGTATTCGTTGTGGTTGGCGCCCTGGAAGGCCGGCGACGTGCCGCGGCCCGGGTTCCACCGGGAAACCGGATAGAACCAGGACTCGTTGTAGGGCGAGCAGTGGCGCATGGGCTCACCCAGGCGGGGCACCTCGATCTTGATGACCTCGGCGCCCAACTCGCCCAGGTAGGCGGCGGCGGCGGGACCCAGGATATACTGGGTGCAGGACAGCACCCGGTACCCACTCAGGGCCTCGGGTTTATCAAACAGCGCGTCCTTATTGAAGATAGTCTTACAATAATCCTCAAAGGGTAGTTTATCCAGATGTTCGGTCATATTTCCTAACCCCCTCTATTAGATGAGCCCTTTGCCGTACAGCTCATTCAGCTTGGCGGTGTCGAAGTTGCAGAACTTGCGATAGACATCGCTGTTGTCATAGCCCACGGGACGGCCCAGGTCTTTGACCCGGCCCGGAGTCCGGTGGCCATAGAACAGGGAGCCGCAGAACAGGACTTTCCCGTAGTGGGCCGTCTCGATGGCCCGCACCATGCCCCGGTATTTGTAGTGGGGCTCTTCCGCCACTTCGTCGATGAAGGAGACGCCGCCAGCGGCTACTTCTTCCGCCAGCAACTTGGCGCGGCACTCTTCCCGGGTATAGTCCTTCATCCAGTCGGTAAGAATGGTGCAGGTCTTGACCTGCTGGTCGTGGCCGACCCGGTCGATGACCACCCGCAGGGTGGGCTCGTCCAGGATCATGTCTTCCAGCTCGGGGCGGTCTTTGCCCACGGTCTTCCAGATGCGGTACCACAGCCGGTCATGGCCGCCGCCCACCATCATGTAACCGTCTTTGCAGGGGTTGACCGAGTAGATGTTGATGGCCAGGTCCCAGTTGCCGTAACGGGGCTTACTGGAGCCGTCCATGCCATACCAGCCCCAGGCGTAGTCATGGATGCGGGCGTGGGCTTCCGATGAGGTCACCTCGATGAACTGGCCTTTACCGGAGGTCTCCCGGAAGATCAGGGCGGCGATGGTGCCGTGGGCCGTGAGGTTGCCGCACAGGATATCGTCGGACTTTTCGCCGGACCGGATGGGGGTGCCGCCGAAGCTCTTGGGCAACCCGGTGGCATGACACCAACCGGAGGCGCAAGGCGAGGAGGGATAGAGCTCACCCGGCTGGTCCTTCAAGGGGCCCCACTGGCCTTTCTGGCCGTTCCAGACGTAAATCAGGCGGGGGTTGATCAGGGAGAGCTGGCGGTAGCCGATACCCCATTCGTCGAACTGTCCAGGGGCATAATTCTCGATGAGCACATCGGCGTGAACGACCAGCTTCTTCAGGATCTCCCGGCCTTTTGGCTTGGTGAGGTCCAGGGTGATGGACTGTTTGTTGCGGCATTCATGCAGGAAGCCGCCGCCGCACAGGTCGCCGTTGACATCGTCTTTGAACATGTAGCGCTTGCGCCCGAAGGCTACCAGCTTCCGGATGGGAGAGCCGCCCGGGGGTTCCACCATAATGACGTTGGCCCCCAGTTCGCCCAGGTAGGCGCCGCCAAACATGGCGTTTACCTGCAAGCCGCCGTGGCCGCACTCCAGGACCCGGATCTTGCCCAGGGCCTCGGGTTTGGCCATCTCGTGCTTGGGACTGAGCCAGCCCTCAAAGATGGTGGAAATTTCCCGAGATGCCTCGGTGCAGATTTTGGGGTCATAGACTTCTTCAAAAGTCGGAATTGGGGTGAGAGGCCACAGTAACGGTGCTTCTTGAACCTCTTTTTTAAGATCTTCGGACATTCAGAATCCTCCTTCATTACGGTTGATTCAATTTTCTACCCTAGAAAAACTTGAGTCCGCTCAAGTCCAGCCTTCTACGGTTAGCGGCAGCCACCTCCTTTCAAGCGAAATTTGGCTCACCCGAGGGAGCCAGACAGGGAAGTCCCTTTAGATTCGTGTATACCTTATTAAGCTAATTTTGTGCCAAATAGTGCAATTGACGCAATTTTTTCTCTAATGACTTTAACTTACTTGTTTTATTAGATTATTTGCCTGGTCACTTTTTGCTCTGCCAGTGACTGCCCGGGGCCAGACCATCCCTAAGCCGCTCAGGCTGGGGGAATCGGTATCAGGCAAGGGGGTGTTTTACCCCGAAGACCCTAAGGGGCCGGGAAGTTTAGGTCGGCGTTTATGCAATTCTGGTGCGGCGGTTTTGAGAGTTTTTAGTATAATGAGGCGAATCAACCCGCCGGGGCGAGGCGCCGGACTTAAGCGTCTCCCCGGTTACCGGTCCGAACCTCTCGACGAGCTTGAGACCATGGCAGATCAGCAAGGCCAATCCCCGTCCAACTGGTTTGAACGCCACCCCAAGAAGACTATAGTAGGGTTGGTCGTGATCCTGATGCTGGCCGCCACCTATGGCGCCGAAAAGCTCCTGGCCTCTATCAACCACACCCATAACCTGGTGCTCTTTAACGAGAGACGCTACATCAATTTAAGGGAGATCCTGCCCGGGGTCGACACGGTGGATGTCCCCCCGGATAAGGCCGTGCGGGAGTCCGACGACCTGGTCCAGAAACCCTACCGGGTCAGAACCGACGCCCGGGGCTTCATGCTGCCCTATAACCGCTATGAGAAACCGGACCTCAGCCTGATCTTTCTGGGCGGCTCCACC